>NZ_CP100416.1:8308727-8422220 GCF_026017845.1 Amycolatopsis mediterranei | reverse complement strand
CAACGACTACGAGAAGTCGCTGCCAGTGGTTGCTTGAACTGTGTAAGCCCCTGTCCACCGTTCGGGGTGAACCTCAGAGCGGTCATGACGCGACTCAGGGGCTGGCTTGCTCACGACCTTGCCCTGTCCGTCCAGTGCGCTTGCACCGGGCTGGTCGCCCTCGGCGCGGCGTACGCCTCGTATCGGCACGGACGTGAGTTCGCGCTCCGCTTCGGCGCTGACACGGTGACGGCGACGATCTGGCCGCTCTTGGTCGACGGTCTGCTGACAATCGCGACGGTCGAGCTGTGGAAGACGCACCGGAGCGGTCGCCGGTCGCCGCGGTGGGTGGCATGGCTGGCGTTCGTGTTCGGTATCTGCCTGTCGTTGGTGGCGAACATCTGCTCGGCGCCGGCCTTGAGTGTGTTGCAGGTGACGGTGGCGGCGTGTCCGCCGCTGGTGTTGCTTTTGTCGGTCGAGTTGTTGAACGGTGCGCTGAAGCACCGGGTTGGTGAGACTGGCTCTGATAGGCGCATCGCCAGCCGAGACGCCAACGAGAATGCCCGCGAGACTGTGTCTGTCGGCGAGACTGCCGATGTGGTCACGCTGCTTTCGGTCTCGACTTCGGACGAGCAGTTCGGAGAGCGGACGGCGGAGCAACGGATGTGGGAGTACTACGTCGGCGCCCGTGCGCGTGGTTGTCATCCGAACGGCGCGGAGCTTGATCGGGCGGCCGGCACGCACAACTACGGTCGACGGATCATTCGGAAGTGGCGAGCTGAGGGCCGATTGGCTTCGTCCGTCGAGTTGAGACAACTGGCAACCGACGTCCAGGTGGAGCACGCTGGGCGTGTTCGCCGCGCAGTCTCGGGGGCGCCGTAAGTTCGCACTGGCATTGAGGCCTGAACATTGCCTCTGACCTGCAGTCGGCAACCGTTGCGGTCCTTGTTGGGACACCGAAGACCGGTAGCTCGTCGGATCGAAGAGCGCCGCTGTGTATTGACACGGACTTAGCCGCAGCCCTCAGGAGGGTAGTCGAGATCGCTGCCGAGCATGCGAGTGCGGGTCCGAATCTCGTCGGGGGCACCACGCAGACCATCATCACCGGATAGGCCCAGGCTGACCGGCACGTTGGTCATCCAGGGCACGTACGACCTCTCGGCGAAGCGCGGGAGGCGGTGATGGGCTCCTCGGCCAGCGTGAGCAGGTTCGTCACGACGATGATGAGCATCGTCATCGGTCTTACTTTCCTGTTTGGCTTCGGGAACGTCTTGGCGCTCGCCCTGCGGATCGGCGTTCCTGCGTACGTCGCCCCGCTGGTTGCACCGGCCGTCGACCTGACCGTGATCGGTTTGCTGGCAGGTAGCAGGCATCTGGCGACGCAGGGCCTCCGGACCAAGTACTGCGGCCAGTTCGGCGCCTTCTGCTGGCGGCGAGCATGGTTACGCTCGCCTTGAACGTCGCTGATCCGGTTTGCGCGGGTGAGTGGGGCAAGGCCGCCTTCGACGCAGTCGGTCCTCTGCTTCTCATCGGCTGGGCCGAAGTCGGTCCAGTCTTGCTCGGAGGCCTGCAGGCCGCGGATGCCGAGCCG
Organism: Amycolatopsis mediterranei; assembly: GCF_026017845.1. Taxonomy (NCBI): domain Bacteria; kingdom Bacillati; phylum Actinomycetota; class Actinomycetes; order Pseudonocardiales; family Pseudonocardiaceae; genus Amycolatopsis; species Amycolatopsis mediterranei. Next base: position 8,420,650 of record NZ_CP100416.1, on the reverse strand, counting down.
GAATCACCTGCGAAACCCGTAGGCCAGTTGATCGGCGCGAGCGTGAACCTGGTGGAGCATTCGCGCCACGACAGCAGCCAGCGAGACGTCACGGGGGCGGAGCCTTGTCGGGACAAGGCTATAGATGAGCTGGACCGCGCTCGGGTGCTCAACCTAGAGCACTGGACGTTGCACGGACGCCCTATCTCCGCGGAAACGCTACGTCGCGAGCTGCGAATCGGGGCAGCGAAATCGCGTGCCCTTTGCGCGGCTGTCCGCGATGAAGTTCGAGTGCCCAGAGGAGGAGGGTAGCCGCCAACCTGGCGGCGTAGTCGGCTGAGCTTGACGGGACAACCATCGATGGAATTTTTCGAGTAGGTTTTCTGAGGCGATGCGGCGTGGTACCCTCCTGAGGTAAGGAGGTGGCCCGTGGCTGAGACCAGCGCGAATCCGGTGATGCTGACGCTCGCCCGGGACTCCCGTGAGCTGACCCAGTCGGACGTCGCCAGGGAAATGAGCGAGCGGCGAGGCGACGGCCCGAAGATCACGCAGGGCTACGTCTCGAAGGCCGAGGCTGGGGCGACTTCGGTCAGTGGTGAGCGACTGGAACTTTTCGCCGCAGTCTTGGGCTACCCCACTGAGCTGCTGACTTTGTCGGGGAACGTTTTCGGGCTCGGGACGACGTGTGTGCACCACCGCAAGCGCCAGTCCCTGTCGGCTGCTGCTGGCCGTCGCGTGCACGCCTACCTCAACCTCGCGCGGATCCAGACCCGCCATCTGCTGCACGGTACCGACGTTCAGCCCGCGAACGCGTTCTTCCGCTTCCCGGTGTCCGTCATCGACACCGCGCGCGACGCCGCGGCCGAGGTGCGCAAGCGGTGGCGGATACCGCCGGGGCCGGTGGAGTCGATGGTCGACCTGTTGGAGCAGGCCGGCGGCATCGTGGTCCAGCGCCGCACACCATCGGCTGCATGGGACGCCGTCAGCCAGTGGCCGGACGATGAGGCGCCTGTCTTCCTCCTGAATGCCGCCACACCACCGGACCGGCAGAGATTCACGCTGGCACACGAGCTGGGACACATTGTCTGTCACCCGGTTGTCGGGCCGAATCAAGAGAAGGAAGCCGACGAGTTTGCTGCCGAATTCCTGATGCCGGCCGCGCAAATCGTCGCGGATCTGAAGAGCGACTTGGACATCGCCATGCTCGGCGCGCTGAAGCAACGGTGGAAGGTGTCCATGGCAGCGCTCGTCCGGCGTGCCCACGACCTGGGCGTGATTACGGACTGGCGCTACCGAACCCTCAATGTCGAGCTCTCCAGTCTCGGCTACCGGACGGACGAACCTGGTGTACTGCCGGCGGAGCACCCGCGGCTGCCGCTCAAGGCGGCACGCGAGTGGATCACCCGACAGCAGGATGGCCTTGACGACCTGGCCGCACGCACTCTGTTGACGACTGCCGAATTCACCGAGGTGTTCGGGCTCGCTGGGCAGTCCGATCCTGAGCTCGCCTCGACTCTCGAAGGGGGCACGTGTGGCTAACGACGACCGTGCCGGATCGCATGAAAGCGGCGCGCTCAACGCCGCCATCAAGGACGCCGAACGGCTCCGGCCACCTGGCCGCGTCGGCGTGCTCTTCGATCGCCTGCTGACCGCCGCGAGTACCCGCGAACTGCAACCGGTCCTAGGGGCCGTCGACCCGACGTGGGGTGGTGTATGGGTCGGTGGCGACAACGCGGCACTGAAGATCGCCGGGTATCGCGATGCGGGCTTCGACGAGCTGGTGCTCGTCGCAGATCCGGAGATCTACTGCAAGCGTTGTGCCACGCCGGAAGTGCCGTTCGACTTGCCCGGCACGCTTGATGGCGGCTTGGACGCGGTCCTGGACGACCAGCTGGCCCGCGGGGCTTCGGTCGCCGCGACGCCCTCGCTGTACGTCGCCGCCGGCGACTCAGCCAGCCTGAAGGCCCAGGTGCGCCGAGTATCCGAGCTGGAACGCGACGACACGGTGTTTGTCGTCGCTGCAGCGGTCGCGTGGCTCAACAAGACGTTCATCGACCAGTTCAGCGCCTTGCTGCAGGCTGCGAAGACGCCGATCGGGCTGCGGCTAGGCGGCCAGTTCGACCCGCTGGCCAAGGTCAAGGAGGCGCCTGAGAACCTCCGTCGCCTCGAGCGTGAAGTCCCCCACCTCATGCGACTGGGGACCGATCTCTCGGCTATCGACGGGCTTTGCCACAACTCCTTCGCCGGCGCGATCGGCCTGACCTCGACGCGCCGGCACCTGATCCCACCCGGGGAAATACCGAAGTCGGCGCCCAGCGACGGGCCACCGCCGCCAAGTGTTCTCGTCAGCGAGCTGTTGAGCTTCATCAGGACGACGTCGCTCGCCGAAAAGTTTGCCAACTCGTCGTCGCCGTCGTGTTCCTGTTCGATCTGCCACGGACAGAAGCTGACCCGGCTGCTTCACCCGACCGAGGACAAGCTTGAAGCCCGCTCGCACAACATCGCCGTCTGGAGCGCTCTCATGCACACCCTGCAGCGGGAGCTTCCTCGACGCGCCGATCGAGGCGAGTGGTGGAAGAAGCGGTGCCAGGTCGCGGTGGACCACCACACCCTGTTCAACGACCAGCTGCGCAACCCCAAGGCGTTCAAGTCTCAAGCGGTCCTGACGCGCTGGGCGAAGCTGCCCGCCTAGTTCGAGCAGGAGAGGTGCAGCGCATACACGCGCTCGGCGAACGCCCAGCGGGCCGCTGAATGCTGCTGGACGACGAAGGCATCGGGTTCCAGGACCCAGTTCCCGTCGTCACCTTCGAGGGCGACTCCCACTCCGTTATAGGACGCTTCGAGCACCTGCTCATGAGTGGGGCTCGACGTGCAGACCAGGACCCGTTCGGCGAACTGGCTGAACTCGAGAACGCGCTGCAACGCCGCCGTCCACGAACGTCGGACAGCTACAGTGATCCGCTCGACCCGCACTGGGTGCCGGGCGAGCCTGCGTAACCTGTCCTCGCTCTGAGACACCGCTGACTCTGGTAGCCGGGCGACGATGCGCTGGACGCGCCCGGACACCGACTCCCGGGAGATGTCCGCTTCCTCCGGCAGTTCCAACATGGCGTCCAGAGCTGCGAGATCATCCAGGCTGCCAAGTTCAGCCAGCTGCCGTCGCTCGTGTTCGCGACGGTCGAGGAGGTAGTGCGCGACGGCCCCAACGCCGCTACCAGGCAGGTGTCGAGCGTAGGTCTCCTCGCCGAGGCCGACCTGACGGGTGGAGCTGACCGCGACGTCCACGTTCTGCTCCCTCGCGTTGCTGATCCTCGATGGTCTACCGCACCATCACCGGTCTCACCAGGCCGTGTATTTGACTGGCCCAGCCTATCAACTATCTTGAAAGTTGATACTAGACACCCGGGAGCGTTCGTGGAGACCGACGAGCTGGGGCGGCTCCTCTTCGGGAGACCCTGCCGGCTCAAGCTCGCGCTCTGGATCCTTGACCACCCGCAACGCCGGTTCTACCAGTCCGAGCCTCCGAGCGACGTCATCGCCCAGAGCGCGGTCGGCGTCGAGCTGCGTCGGCTGGCATCGCTCGGCATGCTCACGGAGTCGAGCGGCAAGGAGCGACGGCGGATCTACTACGACCGCACCGACAGCAGCCTTTGGTCGATCATCGAGGCGGCCAGGCGATCTCTCGAACGATAGGCCGGTCTCAATCCGTGGTCCGCCGACTGCGGCGCGCCTCGCAAGGCCAAGCCGGCTCGGCGGGGTGCGCACGGTCACGGTGCCGTTGAGGGACAATGCACGGGTGAGCGCTCGACTGGCTGAGGCCGACTACCAGCTCGTGTGGCCGCGGGCCCTGTTCAAATCCGAGGCCGCCAAACTGCTCAACCAACGCGATCTGAACGACTGGAATGATCGCTGCGCGTTGCTTCTGGACGATGCCTTCGTGCGAGGCATCAGAGGTGGGCCTGTGGAGGAGTTCGCTGAGATCGGCGAACTCCCGCATGCCAGTCCTCGAGACGGCCGGGATACGCCCCGTTCAGCCATGACCTTCAAGCAACAGTTCCTCCGCGACCTCATGGTCAACGCGGACCTCTTGAACGAGGATCCGCCCCCTCGTCGTCCGTACTGGAGTGAGCGGAAGACGGGTCCGCGCTCCGCCCGAGCCCTGACCCGGGAAGAGACTGTCCGTGAATTCGTCGACCTGGTCCATGAGCTCGAGATGCTGGGCTACTTCGAGAAGCGTTTCGGAAAAGATTGCATCGACGATCCATATGGAGACAGGCCGGCGCGGTGGGTCGAGCGTGAGCTAGGGGTCGCCGGCTTGTGGCCGTTACGTGCGGATCGCCTGGCGCAGGACCACGATCTCTTCTTCGATGTTGTCGAGTTGTTGCACGACACGGCTGCGCGGCCCCTGCGGCGCTGGCTTCACAGCCACGGGGAATGCGGCTGGCACAATGAGCTCTTCGAGATCGAACCGGGACGCCTCGCTTACCGTTGGCGGGTGAACAAAATCCTCGACCGGAGCGAGTTCGGTTATCGGTTGGCCGAAGAGGGTGCCGATGTGGGCCGCCTTGTCTTGGCGACCGACGACGCCCGCTCGACGCTGGTTCACAAGCTGATCACGCGAGATGACGGAGGACCGGCCGACCAGGTCCGCCACGCGATCGAGTTGTTCCGCGCCCGCGGGGCGGACCGCAACCAGAAGCGCTCGGCGGTGGTGGCCCTTGCCCTTGTCCTCGAGGAGCGTCGGCACAACGTGTTGGTGTCTGCCCTTGCCAAGAAAGACAGTGGTGCGCTCTTCGAGATCGCCAACGGATTCCACGTTCGTCACCAAGATGCGAAGCAGAGGCGGGACTACGACGAGTTCTACCTCGACTGGATCTTTTGGGTCTACCTGGCCACTGTGGAGCTGACGAATCGGGTGATTGACGGGCAGGGAGCCTGACAACTCGACCGGAATTCGGGCGGTGTACGCGCACGGTCGCCCTCGGGCCTTCGAGCAGGGAGAGGTGGCTCGTACTGTTGATGTTGGTGCTGCCGCGCCAATGCACTTCGCCAGGTGAGGTCCAGCCGGCGCGCATGCGGATGACTTGGCCGTCGAGGCTTCTCCGCGCCCTGCAGGGGGCGCGTCGTCGAGACGGAGAAGGTCCCCAGGCCTATGATCGAATTCGTGGAAATCGGTGAGCCGGTGCCGGCCGATCACAGCCGGGCATTCGTGCAGGTCGCTCAGGGGAGTCGGATCATGTGGCACATGGTCCGCTCGTGTGGTGATCCCGAAGCGGGATCGAACCTCCGGACGGTCGACGAGTTTTACCCGTTTGAGAAGGTTTCAGTTCGTGCGAAGCATTACATCGAGGCGGCCTACGAGCATCTCCTCATGTGGGCAGACCACGTCGCTCCCTTCAAATTCCACGACGAGCAAGTCGTCAACTTCAGCCTCAGGCCGACGTTCACCCTCGCACGTGCCGCCTTGGAGAGCGCGGCGCAGGCCGTATGGCTCTTGAGTGCCGAAGGACCCGTTGAATGCGTCCGGCGTCACCTGTGCTTGATCCGCTGGGATATCGCCGAGCACCGCAAGAGCGCGGCTGATGCCGCGCACAAGGAACGCTGCCGTCAGCGAGATGCGGACCTGCTCGCGCGTGTCGCTTCGAGGTACACCGAGGACGAGCTGGCGCCGCCCAACGGATACCTCGATGTCCTGAAACACGCTTGTCTGCCGGTCGATCTTGCGTTGAACGCGGCCGACATCGAACGGCTGTGGCGTGCGGCGAGCGGCGCTGCTCACGGGAAGTATTGGCCGAACCTGGAATTGCAGCGAACGGTTGTTGGAGTTGAATTCGAGCCAGGTCATTTCCGAGCACTGACGTTGCCGGATTCCGCGGCCATGGTGGAAGTCATCGAAGCTGCCAACGCCATGTCGCAATACGCGGCGCTCAAGTACCTGGTGTTCGCCGGAGCTGATCCGGCCGCTCTCATGGGTCCGGCGTCACGGTGGCTTCTGGAACACACCACGTTGTCTGAGGATGCCGACCCCGAAGTTCTGGCGCGTTTGGCTGCTGACCGCCCGGAGGGATGGGGCGACCCTGCTGGTTGACGACGCTGGCCGCCATTCGCCAGACGTCCGCCCCCACCGGCAACGGTGCACGGATCCCGCGCCAGTAAGGGCTAGTCAGGGGGTGAGCACGCAGTCTCCGCAGATTGGGCTGTTGCGCTCGGGCGAGGCTCGGTAGATCAGGCAGCAGCTACGGCGCCGGAACTGTCCATCCACGGTTACGCCGCTCCCGGCCAGCGGTGGCTCGGAGAGCAGTGCCGAGGTGACCGCCCGGATCCGCGGCGCGCCCGCGGGCTGGGCGGCGATGAGCATCCGGGAGGCCCCGTTGACCGCGGAAGCCACTTTGCCTCAGCGGATCTGCTCGGACAGCGAGAATTCCGCCACCGCAGTGTCGATCCTCCGGATCACGCCTCCGAGCACGCCCGCTGCACGGCGGCGCGAACGAGGCTGTGATGGCAATGTTCGAGGAGATCGGTTCCGTGGGCAACGCCGAAGCCTAGCCGCGGAAAGCGCTCGCCGAGAAGCGCAAGATCATGGGTTTCGGTCACCGCGTCTACAAGAAGGGCGATTCCCGGCTCCCGACGATGCGGCACGCCCTGCAGGAGGTCGCCGAGCTCCGCGACGGCCATGAGCCGCTGGACCTCCACGAGGCCCTCGCCCGGGCGATGTACGCGGAGAAGGGCCTGCACCTGAACCTCGACTATCCGGCCGGCCCGGCGTATCACCTGATGGGCTTCGACACCCCAATCTTCGTGGCTGCGCGCATCACCGGCTGGACTGCCCACATCATGGAACAGCTGGCGGCCAACAGCCTGATCCGGCTGTCGAGCACCTACAGCGGCTTTTGCCGTGCGCTCCCTCGGGGTCCACGCGGACTCGCGAAGGAGAGCCCCGTGACCAGTTCCACCCCGACCAGCCGCGCTCCAACGCGCCCGGGAACTGCTCGACACCGGGGGCGCGAGTTCCATCCAGGAGATCGGCGCGGGCTGTCAGGTTGCCGCGCGCGTCCCACTTCAGCCGACCGTTCCGTGACCGGTACGCGATCAGCCCGCGGTGCTATCGCGAAGGCAAGGTGGACTCGAGTTGATCCCGCACACACCGTAACGATCCACGGTGCGCCACCGACTGTGGTGCGTGACGAACTCGGGCAACGGAAACAAGAAGTGGTACTTCGTGGCCGGCGGCATCATCGCCGGCCTCGTTGCTTTCCTGAACGGTGTCTTCGACCTCGGTGACCACATCTTCGGCGGCAGCAGTGCCGACGCGGAAGCGCCGGCGGCCAGCCCGACGGCTCCCGGCACGGCGGTCGCCTCGAGCAGTGGTGTCTCCTCGGCGCAGCCCGACGAGCCCGCGATGCCGACCAAGCCCGTCGCCGCGGGAACAGCGGAGCGTCAGCCGGAGACGACGCCGGTGTCGCAGGCAAGGCGTTCGGGGCCCGCCTGGTACGACCTGACCGCCTACGAAGCTGTCTCGTTCGGCAACGGCCACAGCTCGGTCTCGTCGATCACGATCGGCAACACGTCGTTCCCGAACAGCATCAAGGGCTATTACCAGTCTTCGGCGTCGGACCCGAACGATCGGCGCACCTGGCTGACCGCGGGGGCTTGTGACCAGCTTTCGGTGTGGGTCGGCAAGGACGCGGCTTCGTCGGGAAAGGGCGGCACAGGCCACTTCAGCGTCCAGGCCGAGGCTGCGGAGATCGCCGGCGCGGACGCGACCTTGCAGGACCAGCCACAGCAGCTCGTCGTGGATATCGCCGGGGTGAGCCGGCTGACCTTGTTCGACACCAAGGCGAGTCAGGATGCGAACAACGCGTGGGGCAGCCCGAAGGTGCGCTGTACCGCACCTCCGGGTAAACCTCACTGACCGGCAGCCGAGCTGAGCGCGACAAAGGTGGTTCAGGCCTTCCAGAACGCCGTGGCGGCTTCAGCGACCAGGTCCAGCTTCGCGGCCTGCACGTCCTCGGTGAGGTCGGGGTGGGCGTCCACCATCGATGCGAAGCCGCACTGCGTCGACAGCGCCAGCTGCTCGGCCGGGATGTGGGCGGTCGCGTCCTTCAGCCGGCCGATGATCTCGTCGACCGACTCGACGCGGGTTGTCTTCGTCGACACCAGCCCGAGCACCACCGTCCGGTCCGGCGGTGCCGCCGCGAGCGGCTCGAAGGTGCCCGACCGCTCGTCGTCGTACTCGAGGAGGAAGCGGTCGAAACCGTTGCAGCGGCGGAACAGTGCTTCGGCGACGTACTGCTGGACATCGCGGCCGCGGCGAAGACCGGCGGCATCGCCGAGGTGTGGATCGACCCGGGCATCGGCTTCGGCAAGACGGTCGAGGACAACGTGCGCCTGCTGCGCCGCATGCCGGCGATGTGCGACCTCGGCATCCCGGTCCTGCTGGGCGTAAGCCGCAAGTCGTTCATCGGCGCGGTCACCGGCCGCGACGTCGAGGACCGGCTGCCGGGCTCGCTGGCGCTGATCGCCCCGGCGTGGTCAGCCGGGGTCGACATCATCCGGGTCCACGACGTGCCGCAGACCTGCGACACGATCACCATGCTCGAGGCTGTCTGGGGAGATCGGTGACTGCTGCGCATAACTGGGTGGCGGGTCAGCTTTCTCGGTCGCTGGTTGGCGGCCGGGATTGAGCACTCGCAACCGAGTGTCTTTGGCATCGCGCTTGAAGTTGCTCAGCCGGCTGGTCGCGTATTCCGGGTACTCCTCGTTCCACGAGTCCATCTTCTGCTGCCACGTTCCGGTGCGGCCGGCCACGAACGCGGCGAGCAGGAGATTGCGTGTCGACGGCCCTTTGACACGACTGTGCCCGTAGGTCTCGGCGATCTCGAGATCGGCACGCGCCGCGACGTAGGCGGCAGCGACGTCTTCAGCCGCCGCTGCAGGGTGAACGTCCAGCCGAATACGCTCGCCCCAGGGACAGAACTCGTTGTTGTGTATGGGGGGATCAAGATGCGTCACTCGGATCATGCTGATGAGCGGGGAGAGTCCGGTCAGCACGAACGTTGCGGCCTGGCTCTCTGTCCAGCCATGGATCCGTCCGATACTTCGGGCCAACTCGCGTAATTTGAAGAGAACACCTCCGGGTGCGGCAGGTTCGAAGAACAAGCCGAAGGCGAGAGGCCCGTCGTCGGGATCCGGATGTGGACGGGGGTGATCGTTTCGCTGGTCGCCGGCGCTGCCATCCTCGATTTCACGCTGCAACTTGGGCCCGAGGTACTCCACCACCGGAAAGTTGTGGCTTACCGGAAAGTGACTCGAGGGAGCCGGGATCGGCTCGTGGCGCTTCCATCCTCGGGGCACCGGGAGGGTTACGAGAACCGTGTCGGTCGGCTGGGTGGTGACGTGCTCACGGACCCAATCGTGAATCTCATTGGGTAGCAAGGTGTTGCCGTGCGGCAGATACTTCTTCCGGAAATCACCGATGCGCGGGTCCTCGTCGGCCTCGTCCGCGACGAGCCTGGTCAGCGCCGTCTGGAAGGCGTTCAACCGCGGTCCGACGTCGGCGGCCCGAGTCTGCTGGTCAACTTCCGGTCGTCCCTCTGCTGGAAGGACTCCGCGGGCCCGTTCCGATCGAGGCTCTGCCGCCATGGCCCGGATCTTCTCGACTTCGGCCACGGCGTCCGCCACTCCGGCCTCGCCGGCCTGGGTGATGTCGTCAAGCCAGCCGCCGTCGCGGAGGTGCGCGAACAACAAGTCGTTGGTGATCGGTTTTCCCAGCGCGTCTTCGAGCTTGGCCAGCGCGGCGGCGTCGATGCTGCCCAGCGCCCGCTTGATCGCCATAGGCAAGGCTATCACGATCAGGATAGTCGAGGGCATGAACGACGACGAAACGGACACGGTGAACGGCAGCGTGGATGAGCCGCAAGCCGACCCTGAGGTCGTGTTCCCGGAGAAGGTGCGCGAGGTGGACGCACACTGGGGAGCCGACGAGTGGAGCCGGAGTGTGCTGGAACGAATCGAGACCGCGCGACGGGTGCTTCACGCCTTGCGGGGGCTGGTGATCGAGGCCGCGCACTTGCTGGCTGCGCTGCTGTTCTTCCTCGCCGTGGCGGCTCAGTTCTGGTGAGCCAGGTGGAGTCTCTTCGCCGGGAAGGCGCCGGCAGTACGCCGCTGCCCGCTGAGCGTCCGGCCGGGAGCAGTGCCCTGCCCCCGGCCGGCTCGCTCAGCCCACGGGCGCGTTGGCGACGCCGCGGGAGTGCTCGATCCCATCGGGAACGACCTCGGCCGCAGCCGCCGACTCGGCGGACGGCGGCGCCGGCGGCCCGGGTACCTCGGCGAGGTGCTCGGACAACGGCTTGGTCGGCGGGGTGCCGTAGCTGAAGTACGTCTCCCACGGCAGCTTCGCGCCGCCGATCGCCAGGCCGGTGTCGATGTCGGACATCTGCCACGTGCGGGTCTCGTAGTCCGGCTCGAGTTGCAGGATGCCAGGCTCGCCGAACAGCTCGATGCGGTTGCCGCCCGGCTCGAAGACGTACAGGAATGCGCCCTGCGTGATGCCGTGGCGGTCCGGGCCCGCCTCGATCGTGATGTCGTGCTCGCGGAACATCTCCGCCGCGTCGATGTTGTGCTGCTGGACGCCGTAGAAGAACGCCGCGTGCTGGAGGCGGCTGTGGGCGCTTGCGCGGACTGGGACGAACGCGGCGATCTGCCCTGTGATCGCGACCAGCGTGGACAGCAGGCCGTCGCCGCCGGTGCTGGCGGAGGAGAACACCGCGAACACGATCTGGCCGAGGGTTGCGCGGATCGTGACCAGGTCACCGACGGCGGAGAGCCCGGCCGAAATCCATTCGCGCAGTTGCCCGGTCTGGCGCGCGGTGGCGATGAAGTCCGCGAAGCGCTGGGCACCGTCGGCCAGCCCGGAGGCGAACCCAGGCAGGAACTCCGCGCCGACCGCCGCCACGTCCAGCAGTGCCTGCAGGAACGGCTGCACCCCGGCGGAGGCCAGCCGCACGGACGCGCCGGTGCTGTCCAAGATCGAGCGGACGTCGTCGACGGTGCGGCCTTCGCGGGCGAACGCGGCCAGGCCGCCCGCTCCGGCGTTGAGCCCGTCCGTGATGCCGCCCAGTTCAGTTTCGGTACGGAGTAGCGGTAGGTACGTCCCAGCCCGGCCGGTGATCTCCGCTGTGAGGCCAGCGAACAGACGCTGCTGGACGTCCTGCCGTAGCCCGGTCAGGTCCGGACGCGGCGCGCGGACCGCGTTCGCAGCGGCGGCCATCGCGGGCGGAAACTCGGCGATGGCCTGCGTGTATTTGGCCGGGTCGCTCTCCTTGAGCGCATCGGCGAACCCGGAGACGCCGAGCTTGAGCGTGGCGATCGCCGCCGCTGCGGCAAGGCCGGCCGCAGGGACGACCAGCAGGGCGCCGGAGGCGGTGGCCGCCGCCGACCCGATGCCGCCGAGCACGGTCACGGCCTGGCCCGCGGCGGCCATCGCGCCGTACTTCAGCACTGCCGCGCCGACGGACAGCGTCATGCGAGTGAACCCCCACGGTGGTGCGGTTCAGGCCGTCGTCCAGCTCGCCAAGGCCGCGCACCGTCGAGCCGATCGACTTGTCGGCCACGGCCTTGATCGAGACGGACTTGCCCAACAGCTCACGCACGAGCCGCTGGAGCCGGGTCTCGGCCGGGACGGCGTCCAGCTTGGCCAGCAGCCGCACGTCGCTGTCGTTGCCTTCGCGAGCGGCGGCGCGGATCTGCTCCTTGAGCAGGGCCGTCTGCACCTGCGCCGACAGCGTGATCGTCGGGGCTGTGCGCTCGTTCTGGCGGACCTGGTCGCGGATCTCGCGGCCGAGCCCTTGCAGGCTGGGCAGGAGCTTGAAGTAGGCGTGACCGACCGTCGTCACCAGGCGCTCACCCCTCCGTAGCCGAGTAGGAGCGCCAGTCGGAATGTCCGACTTAAGACCGCCGTAGGATTGAGGTCTAACGGCAGATCAGAGGATCAAAGGTGGAAGTTCGCCAAAACGGAAGTGTTTCCCCGGAGACCCTTGCTGGCCTCAAAAAAGTGTTCGACGGTATGGAATTCCTGCATCAGTCTGCTCAGAAACCTTGGCCCGCACCGTCAGGTGGCAGTAGCCTATTTCGCGACAACCAGGAGACGGATCCCTACCAAATTGGACACGCCGTTACAAACTCACTCGTCGGCGCGATTGATCACATACAGACCTTGAGTGCACTCGTGGGTCGAGCTGGCGTGATCCCGGCGCGGGCAACTTTCACCATTCTGCGTGGCGCATTGGAGAACGCGTCAACGGCCGCCTGGCTCCTTCAGCCTGCATCGAGAGATGAGCGTATTCTCCGGCGTTTGCGTTGGGAGTGGACGAATATGACATACCGCGCCAAGGCCATGAAGCTAGCTGACCCAGGATTTTCACTAGAGCCCGATCGTAAACAAACTCTTCTCGACATTGGGTCTAAGCGGGGCTTCTCAGGGCAAAAGCAGGCACAGATCTTGCAAAGGACCACGTTTAGCGAGATTGTCAGAGCAGCAGCGTCCGCCATTGACGAGGTACCCGAAGATGTCGCGGAGATCATTTGGAATGAGTGCAGCGGGGTAGCGCATGGGCAAACGTGGGCAGTACTCGCTATGGCGGACCATGAACAACTTCGTGAAAGCGCAGAAGGGATTCTCGACCTGCGGCTTACTGCGCCAGATAGCGACTTGCTGACCACCACCCTCCTCGTGGGAATCGCAATTATTACTGCCTGGAATCTGCGCGCCGAACGAGGAAATTTGGTCCGGTAATCAGTCCTGGTCACGCATCCATAGCGCAATCTCACGCAAAGACTTCAGCTCCGGCTCGCCGGGGCCGGCCGGGGCCGGGCTGGCGAGCGGAGTGGGGGCGTGATGACCTCGATCGGGTCGGCGAGCTGCGCGTCGGTGAGCTCGTGGCCCAGCGCTGCGGCGACGGTGGCCCACAGGGCGGTGATCCGCCGTTCGGTGCCTGAGACGAGCAGGTCAGCGTGGGTCCAGGCTCCGCGTAGGTTCAGCGTGCGCCAGACGGCGGCGTCGTCGGGCAGGTGGGTGATCAGCGCGCACACGCGCCGGTAGGACAGGCCGCCCCGGTAGAGATCGAGCAGGTCGACCCCGTATCGGAGCAGGTCCGTTTCCAGGGCTTCGGCGGTCGCCTCGTCGGCCAGGAGCAGGGCGACCGTTACCGGTTTCCCCGGCCCAGCTCCTTCATGACCACGGCCGAGAAGTCCTCGGCGTCGGCGGCCGTGACGGCCAGGCCGCGCCAGGTCGCGTACTGGGCGGCCCAGAGGATGAGTTTCAGCGCGGTCAGGTGCTTGCCCTCTTCCTCCGCCTCGAGTGCTTCGAGCGGGAACTTCTCCGGGCTAGGCAGGGTGAAGCGCTTGCCGCGCCAGGTCACGGCCAGGTCGTTGCCAGTCGAGGTGGGTTTGCCGATCGCTTCCGTGCGTTGGCGTGTACTCATCCGGGTGTATCTCCTTTTCGTTGCAGTGGCAGACGGCCCGCGGCCGGGCAACGTCGGGTAGCCTCTTCCGGCATGTCACTGACCAATGCCGAGGCGTACAACGCTGACGGTTCATTTAAGATGCCGATGTTGTCGGTTTCTGAACTGCGCGTCCCCTTGAAGGGCTTCTATTTTCTCGGGTGTACGGAGATCGACTCTGCGGCTCTGGCGGGCGTCGAGGGACGATCGTGACGTCCTGGCGGTGCACCGTCGTCCGCGACGGCGACGGGCCGCCGGTCATCCTCCGGTTGGCTGAAGATGGCCGGCCGGTCGACCGGTGGGACCGGGAAACCAAGACGTGGCAACCAATTGAAGGGAACGAGTGAGGACGTAAGAGCCCGATCGCCGGACACCGGTCCGGATGCCTACTACTGCTTGGTGATGACGTCGAGTGCGCTGGTCGCCACGGCCGGGGCTCCGAACAGGACGGCCGGGTCGTTGGTCAGCGAGACGGCGATGTAGGTCTTGCCCTTCGGCGGCGCGAGCGCCGAGAACGTCATCCCCCAGCGGGCTTCCTTGCCGAGCCGAGGCGCGCCGCCGACTACCTTCCCGGTCGGCCGGCGAGCTTTACCATGAGCTGGTGGAGATGCGATCAGCGTGGCTGAAGTGGGCGCGTGCCGTCGAGCACCAGCGAGTACTCGCTCGCCGCACCCGTGAGTTCCTCGCCGACGGTTCGTACGAGTACGTCCGTTGGGACAACGTGGCCGACAGCACGGACCCGCTGGTGAAGATGCAGCGGCGGTTGAAGACCAAGAAGGAGTTTTCCGAGTCCTGGAGCGTCCTGCTCGGCGACATCTTGACCAACCTGCGGGCAGCGTTGGACCACTCGATGTGGACGGCCGTGGTGATGCACTCCGGCCGGCCCGCCAAGCCGAACCAGGTACAGTTCCCCATCACGACGAAGGCAAGCAGCTTCTCCGAGGCGAGACGCAAGTTCAGCGCGCTGGTGGTGCCGGATTTCTGGGCTGTGATCGAAGCGCTGCAACCGTTTCACGGTGGCAATCGGGCGCACACCTCTCCGCTTGAGGTCCTTCGCTGGCTGTCCAATCTTGACAAGCATCGCGCTGTCCACATCGTCGGTCGCATCTATTTCGATCTCGCGCCGGTGGTCATTCGTTCCGAGACGCCGATCAAGATCGTCGAGGAGCGACGCCACGAGGGGCCGATCGACGGCGACAACAAGGCCGTGCTCGTCCTCAAGTTCGAGCGTCCTCGGGGGAACGCGCCGATCGACGTGGTTCCGACGTTCGCTTTCTCGCCCTCGATCCAGATCAGCGACGACCCGGTCGAGTACCGGACGCTCGCCAGCGCGATGGAAGTGATGACCGACGGTGTCTTGAAGGTGCTGACCTACTGCACCAGCTCGCTGGGCTTGCCGATGCCCGACATCGACTCCCTCGAGTTGGGGGAGGAAAACGATCTGGTGGCAGCCGATCTGGCCGGTGACGTCTACACCTTCCGGGACTTCGATGGCACTGTCCATCGGTTCACCGGTCCGGCCGCGCCGGACGAGGAAGCCCGGCCGAGCTAGTGAAGGACGGTCGGGGCCGAGGGGTTGCGGCTTGAGGCCGCGATCGAGACCGGCGATCCCGTAGTCCCGTCCGTCCACTCCAGAGCGAGGTGGCGGTGGTTGGTTCGCGTTGCTGCTTTGCCCTGCCGTCAGACGCACGTCATTTTCGGTGCGAGCGAGCTCAGAGCTCGCTCGGGGAGCGGTGATGGGTGATCAGGACGGGTTGAACTTCGTCGCTACGGCCGGTTCGTATCCGGCAGGGCCACGATATCGAGCGGCCCCGGCAGGAGGGTGTTCTGCTCCATCTTCTGTCTGAAGAGCTTCGTGGCCCGCCGCACGCGGCGGGCGCGCCACCGCGGTTCGAAGCCGTCGACGCCCAGGTCTTCACGGATCACCGCGAGCGACAGCGTGTGGACAGCCCGTTCGAGCCGCAGCAGACGAGTCTGTTCCTGTTCGTCAGCACTGTTCCATGAGAGGAATGCCCGTATGCACTCGCGGTACTCCTCGAATGCGCCGAGGACCATGTTGCTGGCGAACACCTGCATGTCTTGTTCCAGGCGGGCCAGCTTTACGTAGAGGGCGTCGACGTCGGGGGTGCGTGGATCCTCTTCACCTCGGAATACAGAGGCGTTGCGCGTCATGACGTCCAGATAGGTCAGGTAGAGGTCGTATCGGCGCTCAATCAGGCGCGACAAGTGGGTGTTGGATCTGTTCTTGCGCTCACGCAGGCTGGTCAAACTGGCTGTCACGACTGCGCCGAACAGTGTGAGTCCCCCGCCGGCAAGCGCAGCGATAATCGTGTCCGCCATCCGGCAACGGTAGCTGACTCTCGGTAGCGGGCTGGGATGGGAGCAGATCGCGCTGGTCGACGCCCGGGTGGTGATGGTCGACACGCGAGGCCGGTTACCGGAGCGCCCGCCTGTCGTGGACTTGGATGTGGTGATGAACGTGTTCGGCGTGCCGATGGACGAGGTTACGAAGGTGGGCGGCGGCCCGCCTTGTCATCACCCGCCACGGGCGAGATCAGAGGTCGAGCCGGTAACGAGCCCATGATCGGGCGGCCGCGGTGAGCGCGGTGCGGTGGGCCAGCGGCTGGTGGCGTTCGAGGTACTCCCAGATGCCCCAGATAGCGACCGCGAAAGCCGTCTTGGTTTCAGCGGGAGTCTGCTGCCAGAGCGGCAGCTGCTCCGCCCAGGTTTCGGCTGCTTCGGAAGCGTGGCCGGCCTCGATGAGGCGGGTGACGAGGAAGGCCGGATCGACTGCTGGATTGGCGTTTCGCGACCAGGCCCAGTCGACGATCTGGACCTTGCCGTCGTTGCTGAGCAGGTTCAAGGCGTGCAGGTCGGTGTGAGCGAGTGTGCTGCCCGCGACGTGCTCGACCGCGGTGGTCTCCCAGCTCGTCAGCTCGTCGAGGTGGTCTCGGGCCCACGGATCGAGATCGTCAGGAGCGTCCTTGGCGAGACGTCGCCAGGCGGCCAGTCTCGCCCACTGCTCCGCCAGGGACGGCGCGTCGACGGACACCGTGCTCAGGGCCGCCGCCATCGTCGTAACGACGTCCCGCACCGGTCCCAGGTCGGCGGATCCCGGCGAGAGGTCGACGTGGTGGCCGGGCGAGTGCTCGAAGCCGAGGAGAAGCCAGCCGTCGGCCTCGGCGTGCCACAGCAGTCGAGGAGCGACCTCGGGCGGGAGGAGCGGATTGACCGCGGCTTCGTGGCGGTGCATGCGGCCGCGCTTGCCATCTGCGTCGGCGATGCCCTTGCAGAAAATGGCGCCCGTCTCGGTGTGCAGTGTGGCGGAGAAGTCGGAGTTGCGGCCTGCGTCGGGAAGCACGGTGTCGTGTACGCCGCCGGTTTCGCGCTCGATCGCGGTTCGCACCGCGACGGGCAAGGCTTCCCAGGTGCTGCGCGGCATCGCCGTCCGTCCTCCTAGGCCGCGACCGGCGGCGGGTCCTCGTGGCAGCCATTGTGACAGCCCGTGCAGCTGCCGAGCGCGGTACGTGGCCACAGCGCCTCGTCGAGGCAGAAGCCGAGCCGCCGCATCGCCGTAGTCGTCCGGGCGAAGACGGCCGCGGGTGACTCCCCGTCGTTCCGGCCGTCGGTGGGCACGTGGTGGAGGAACCTGCCGGCGACGTGGTCGCAGAAGGCGGCGTACTCGTGGGTGTCGAGGATGAAGGTGTGCCAGCCGATGTCGACGAGCTCGCTCGGGGCGAGCGGGGCATCGACGTTAGAGCCGCACGCGGCGAGGAACGCCAATGCCTGGTCCAGGATGCGTTCGGCGAGGTCGCGCTCGAAACGTTCCGCCATGACGATGCGGCTGCTCAGGCGTTGGAAGAGGTCTGCGGAGACGAGGGACCGCCCGGTTCGGTGCGTGCTGATGGTGATCGACATCGAGTTCTCCTCGGGTTCGGAGCGCTGGACGAACCCAGCTTCGGCGGCTCCGCTGGCGGAAGGGAGGCCAAGCTCAGGGGCGTCGCGGGGAGGTACGGGGCAGAGCGGGGCAGATGACCTTCACGCGGTGACTCAACGCGCAGGCGTGGCTACACTCGGCGTGACCGGGGAGGGTACGTGCCAGAGCCGAATCGCCTTTTGCGGGCAGCGCGGGAACGACTGCCCTCGCCGAGCGTGCCTGGTGAACAAGCATCCCGAGCCGATGTCGCCGACGGGGTGACGCGCTGGTTGTGGGAAACGACCCAGACCAGGTACCCCTTCGACGCCCACTACATGGCGAAGCTCGAGCGAGGCGTCGTCCGGCGGCCGAGCGCGGCTTATCGAGCCGCTCTCCGGCACGTCCTGGGCGCATCGGACGACGCCGCGCTCGGCTTTGCCGCGCCTGCGAGTTCTTCCGGCCCGGCCGTACCGTCGTCGTTCAGCGCGTGGCAGGCCGACGTCGTCGTCGACAGGGCGGTCACCGCGACCGAACAGGACCTCATGCCGACCTCTCGCCGGAGTCTGCTCGCGACTGCTGCTGTCCTGGCCGGTTCGGCGCTGGCCGCCGAGCTGACTCCGTTCCTCTGGCCGGCCGCAGGCGCTGCGCCGCGGCGGACGTCGACCGCGTTCACCGTGGCCGAACTGACCTCGGCAGAAGAATTTGTCCAGTTCGTTCGTCGCTGGCGTTCGGCCAGCGGCTCCGTCGCACGCTCGACCGCCGTGGCGCAGCTCGACTCCCACCTTCGCCGCCTGAAGGAGGCTCCATCCGGCACGGCGGAGACGCGTCGCGCCTTCCGCGTCGGCGCCGAACTCGCCGACATCGTCGCGACGATGGCCTGGGACGAAGCCGCGCACGGCGCGGCCCAGCGCTACTTCAAGCTGGCAGCTCAGCTGGCCCACGTCGCCGGCGATGACGCGCTTGCCGCGGTCGCACTCGCCTCGCTGGCCAGGCAGTGCTTCGACCTCGACCGGCCGGCCGACGGTCTCGAGGTCGTCCAGCTGGCGCAGTACGCCACCCGCCGGACGGCCAGCCCGCGGCTACGAGCTGTCCTGGCCACCCGCGAGGCCTGGGCGCACGCCCAGCTCGGTGACGCGCCCGCGTTCCGACGGTCCGTCCGGCTCGCCGAGGACTACTTCAGCGAGGAGCTTCGGGACGGCGACGCAGCGACCCCCTCGGTCCGGAGCTTGGACGAAGCCGAGCTGATGGGCGTCATCGGCGCTCGCTACCGCGACTTGTCACGGCACGATGCCCGGCACGCGGCCCAAGCCCACGTCTACATCGGCCGCGCGATCGCCCTGCGCGATCCTGATCGGGTCCGCAACCGCGTCTTCGACCTCGTCGGGCTTGCCCGCGCCCACCTGATCACTCGTGAGCCGGAACGCGCCGCCGAGCTGATCGGCATGGCCCTGCCTGACGCTGCGCCGTGGACGTCGGGCCGGGTCGGGATCAAGCTGCGGGACTTCCATCGGGAAGCAGGGGCGTTCGCTACGGTTCCTGCCGTACGCGACATCCGCGAAGTCGTTGCAGCGAAGCTCGCAGTCTAGAAAGAGGACACTCCGTGGTGCGCATCGGAATCACCGGCCACTCCAACCTGACCGACACCACCGCCGAGCTCGTGGCCGGCGAGCTCCGCGAAATCCTGAAGGAACAGCGCGACGACCTCGTCGGTGTCACTTGCCTGGCCCGCGGCGCCGACCAGGTCTTCGCCCGAGTCGTTCTGGAGCTGGGCGGGACGCTCGAAGTCGTACTGCCGGCAGCGGACTATCGCGAGCGCAAGGTCAAGCCGGACAACGCGGCCGAGTTTGACAGCTTGATCGCGGATGCGAGCGTCCGCACGATGCCGTTCACCGAGTCGAACCGCGACGCCTACATGGCCGCCAGCGAACACGTCCTGTCCATCGTGGACAAGATGGTCGCGGTGTGGGACGGCGGGCCGTCCGGCGGCCACGGCGGCACCGCGGACGTCGTCGAGGCAGCAAAGAGCCGAGGGCTCGAGGTCACGGTCGTCTGGCCGGAGCACGCAGCCCGGCTCTAAAAGTCGTCAACGACGACCGATCCGGTCGCGGCGTGAGAGGATTCCCTTGCGCCGTCTGAAGACATCTTCACAGGGCTCGCGCTGCTGGTGGATGCGCTCGTCTCGACGCTCACCTGAGAGCCTGAACTCCGCCGCGCCGGATTCGCCGCAGAGCATGGTGACGGTCTGGCCTGGCACCGGCCCGTGTCTGCGATCCGCCCTGCGCGATGACGGAAACATTCGGTCTCCGCCTCCCGAGTCCGAAGTCGCGTTTCGGGCCGCGCTGTAGTGACCACGGATAAGAACGACATGGTCATCAGGCTGCGGTCCGTCGTTCCGGTCGCGCCGAGGGTGAGCTGTCACCCGTCAGTGTGAATCGAGGCTTGCTCCCCAGCCGGGGCAAGGTCGCGGGCCAGGAACAGCGCGAACACCTGTTCAGACGCTGGTTCGGATCTTGTCATCCGAGCGAAGGAGCCGGCGTCATGACCAGTCGATCCACTGCGAACAGCCCGTTGACGATGCTGCAGATCCAGTTCCGGCAGTCCCGCGTCGTGACCCGATTCGACCAGGTGCTGCGTGCTTGGTCCGCCAAGGAGCCGGCGTTGTCGGCGATCACCTGCCATCAGGGACTGGTGGATGTCCTGGCTTCCCGCGACTACAGCCGCCACGACGAGGTGCTGCACGCTCTGCTCGTGCATGCCGCGTCCTCGGACGGTATGGGTGTCACCGCGACCGAGATGGTGGTGAACGCGATGTTGCCGGCTGTGCCGGGCATCGTCGGCCGTGTGGTTCGGGCGATTCGGACGGCGGGCGGGACGTGCGGTGTCCGCCGTGGCGTGACCGGCGGTGGTGTCTCGGCCTCGGAGGACAGCCGCGATATCCAGGCGGCCGTGATCGGACACCTGTGGGAGCAGACCCGCTGCTACCCGCTTCGACGTCGGAACCACGTCGCGGCGAACATTGTGCGCGAGACGCAGCGGGCGGCACAGCGGGACTTCGGTGTCGACCACGGCCAGGCCGCCGCCGACGTGGTCAGCATGGATGAAGACCCGGTGCACCGGCCGCTCGCGGCCGTGCCCGCCGAGCCGGATGCGTCGGAGGAACTGCTCGAGCTTCTGGCCTGGGCGGTAGAGGAAGCGCGGCTCGACCAGCACGCCGCCACCATCCTGATCACCCGCTACTTCGGCGACCCGGTCGGCCGCGACGGTGTCGCCACCGATCGGCAGATCGGCGCGCTGATCGGGCTGAGCCAGCCCACGATCACCCGCCACCGCCGCCGGGCGTTCGAGCAGCTGGCCGAGGCCGCGGCAGAGTTCCCCGGCCGCGACATGCCCTGGGCCAGCTGAATCACATCGACCGTGCAGCTGCGTGCCTTCAAGCAGCAGCCCGCAGCCCACGCATCGGGAGGTCCAGTCGTGATTCGTCGTCGCGGCCGTGGTGGCAGTAGCCCGCTGGTGACGCTGCTGCCCGATGCGGACGTCGAGCCCGCGCTGCGGGGTGTGACTCGCCGCGCCGGGCGGTGGGTGGCGTGGTTGGCCGTGCTGGCCAGTCCGCTGCTGACGATCGCCGGACTGGTCGTCCTTCAACCGGCGGGTGCGCCGTTGATGCGGGACGACGGCGCACCCGCACCCTCCGTTACTCCGGCGGGCTGGGCGGAGATGTACGTGCGCGCCTGGCTCACGGCGAGCCGAGACGACCCGGCCGGGCTGGAGACCTTCTACCCGGGCGGCGTTAAGTCGCAGCGAGCCGTGGGCACGCAGGTCCCGATCGACACCGCGGTGATCTCGGCGGTCTCGCCGACGCCAGGGGTGTGGTCGGTCGTGGTGGTCGCCGACGTCCTGGTGCTGCAGCCTGACGGCAAGCGCAGGGCGACGCTGCTGTGCGCCCAGGTCGCCATGACCAGCACCGACGCCGCCTACGCCGCCGCGGCCCTCCCCTCGCCGGTGGCCTGCCCAAGTACCGGTGGCGCTGCAGTGCTCGCTTACGACGAGGTCGCGGATTCGGGCGGGCCGGTCGGGCAGTCAGTCACCGGGTTTCTGACCGCTTACCTGGCGGGGCAAGGGCAGCTGGACCGGTTTGTCAGCCCCGGGGCAAGCCTTGCCCTGCCGCGGCCGGCGCCGTACACCGCGGTGCAGGTCGCCGAGGTGCGCACGCACGAGAAGTTCGAGCCCGGTCAGGCCGCGAGGCCGGTCGACGGGACGGTTATCCACAGCTTCACCCACGCCTGGGGATGGGACGCCACCGGCCAGAACACCCCGGTCGACTACGCGCTGACCCTGGTCGCGCGAGCCGGCCGGTGGGAGATCAACCGCATCGATTCGGCGCCGCTGACCGCGGGCCGCTAAGGCCGAGGAGAACCCGATGATCGTGCTCGCCGCAGACGTGAAGTCCTGGATCGACACCAACCTGGCTTGGGGTGACCAGTCCGTCCGCAGACTGATCCTGCTGGCCGCGATCGTGGGCGGGATCGGGCTGCTGATCGGCACTCGCGGGAACTTCACCCGGGCGATCAAGTACGGCGTGATCGCGGCGATCTTCCTCGGCATCCTGCTCAACCTCGACGCGGTCGCCGGCATGTTCGGCGCCTGGTTCACCCATTGACCGCGCCGAAGAGCCGCGGCGAGCTCCTGGTCGGCCGCTCCTACACCCGGTCTCGGCGGTTCCCGCGAATGTTCGGACGGATGCCCGGCCGCGACGGCGGCTACCTACCCGGCGGCCCCTACACCGTCACCCAGGGCACCCTGTTCCTCGTTCTGGTGGTGGTGGTGTGGAAGCTGCCGCTGCTGGACTGGCTCGGCCCCGCGCGCTGGGGGCTGCCCCTGTCGGCGGTGTTCCTCCGCCGCGCCCGGATCGAGGCCCGGACCCCGCTCAGCTGGCTCGCCGGGCTCGCAGCCCATCTGCTCGCGCCGCAGGCCGGGATGCTCGGCCGCCGTCCGTTCCGGCCCGCGTGGTCGGA
The DNA here is from genome assembly GCF_026017845.1 of Amycolatopsis mediterranei. Taxonomy (NCBI): domain Bacteria; kingdom Bacillati; phylum Actinomycetota; class Actinomycetes; order Pseudonocardiales; family Pseudonocardiaceae; genus Amycolatopsis; species Amycolatopsis mediterranei. Next base: position 8,398,244 of record NZ_CP100416.1, on the reverse strand, counting down.
GCGCAGCCGCGGCTGGCTGTACGTGCATCTGGCCGACGAGGTCGAGGAGCCGGCGGTGCCGGTGTCGTCGCTGCAGCAGGTGCTGGCCCAGGCTCGGGAGCGGTGATGGAGTCTCCGGTGACCGACGTGGCGGGCAACCTGCTGTTCTGCGTCGACGGGTCGGTGTGGGCGGTGTGGCGGGTGCTGCCGCACGAGAGCGCCCGCTCCACCGGCCGGCAGCTGCGGGAGCTGTATGACCGCACGGTGACGCTGATGAAGTCGCTCCGGGACGAGGTGATGATCGCGTCGCTGTGCGAGCAGCTCCAGCCGCACGCGATCGTCCAGCGCTGCCTCGACGGGATCGATCTGGACGCCAACCCTCACTGGGCGGAGACCGTCCACAACGCCTGGGACCAGCTCGAGCACCTCGACGTACTCGGTCGCAGCTTCTGGCTCGCCAAACCCCTCACCGGCCACGGCTGGAAGGAAACCGCGCAGACGACGGCCCGCGCCACGGCCGCCGCGCTCGGGGAACTGCTCGGCATACCCGCCCGGCCCTCATCGGCGACTGCGGTGGCGGCTGGACGAGAGCGGGCGCGGGTCGCGGCCCAGGAGCTCGGCGGCGCGGTCCCGTTCCGGCCGGCGACGGAGGCGGAACTGCTGTGGTGGCTCGCCCGCGCCCCCGTCCGCGGGGTCAACGAACCCCAGCTCGACCACGCCAACTCCGTCCACAACACCGGCCTCGCCGTGCGGCGGGGGAGCGGACGCGCCCAGCTGATGACGCTGCGCAGTTGCGTGTTCGACGAAAGTGGCCGGACGGACGCGTCCGAGGACCGACAGGGCTGGGGACCGCTGGGGCTGCTGAACCGCCGGTTCGTCAAGTGCGTGACCCCGCACGACGATGGCACGCTCGCCAGCTACCAAGCCTTCCTCGTGCTGGCGGAGATGCCGCGGGCGTTCACCTTCCCCGGGCACGAGATCCTGGCCCGGCTGGCCGACATCGGCTTCGGGGTCGACTACGCGCTACGGATCGCCGCCCGCTCGAACGAGGACGCCCGCGCCGCCAACCGGCGCCGGACCCGGGACCTGATGAGCCAGGACGAGGAGCACGCCGGCGACACCGCCGGCGTCCCGGCGGACGTGATCTCGGCGCAGGAGGAGATCCAGCACAAGAACGCCCGCCTCGGCGCCAGCTCCACCGAGATCGACCTCGAAGTCGGCGTCGTCGCCTGCGTCTGGGGCCCCACCGCCCGCGACGCGGACGCCCGCGCCAAAGCGCTGCGACAGGCGTTCCTCGGCGGCGAGTATCGCTGGGAACGCCCGCTCGGGGGGCAGCGGCAGCTGTATCAAGCGATGCTGCCGGGGAGCCGGACGCCGATGGTGGTGCGCGAGTGCAGCCAGAACCTCCTCGCCACCGATGCCGCGATGCTGCTGCCGGTCTCGGCGACCGACTTCGGCGACCCCACCGGCGCCCTGTTCGGGCTGACCATCGACGGCGGCGCGATCACCCCGTTCCTGCTCGACCCGACCTACGGACCGACCCACGACTCCTCCGGCGGGATCGCCGTCATCGGCGAGCTCGGCGCCGGGAAGTCGGTGATCCTGAAGAACGTCGCCGCGGTCGTCCGGTTGATGCTCGACGGGCGGGTGATCGTCATCGACCGGACCCGCAGCCGCGAATGGGCACCCGTCGCCGCCGCGCTGCCCGGCAACGCGCAGATCGTCGACATCATCGACCCCAGCCTCGACGACCGGCCCGCCGCAGCCGAGCTACGGCACTCCTGCGACCCGCTACGGGTCTTCCGCACCGCCGGCAAATCCAGCACCGGCATCGCCGAGACCTTCTTCGCCTCCTGGCTCGACCTCGAGTCCAACTCCGCCGAACGGGACGCTCTCGGCCGCGGCCTCGACGACGTCAGCGGCCGCACGGACACCTCCAGCAACCGACTTGTCGACACACTCCGCAAGCACGGCGCCCGCGACCCGGCCGCCCGTGCGCTGGCGGACCGGCTCGAGCGGCTGCGGCGCGACCCGATCACCCGCCCGATCTTCGACCCCGACCTCGCCCCGGTCGACTTGTTCGGCGCGGACATGGTCGTGTTCTGCACCAACGAGATCCCGCTGCCCAGCGCGCTGGAGATGAGCAACGAGCGGATGGCCGCCCGGATCCCGCCGCGCAAGCTCTTCGGCCGCGCCTTCCACCTGCTCATCGCCGCGATCGCGAAGGAGATCTGTTTCAGTCCGGGGCGGTGGGGCGAGTTCATCTGCGACGAGGCCTACAACGTCACCGGCACCCCCGAAGGCCAGCAGATCGCCCTGGAGTTCGTCCGCGACGGCCGCAAACACGGCGCCGACGCCGCCTTCGGTTCCCACGCACCGCAAGACCTCGGCGACGACGTCTTGCGCGGCCTGATCGCAGTGCGGTTCCTCGGCCGCCACCGCGACGACGGCCTCGCCCGCAGCGGCTTGGCCTGGCTCGGCGTCGACCCCGCCGACGCCCGCTACCACGAGGTGGTCACCAAGGACCTCTCACCGCTGAACCCCGCCGGCGGCGAGGAGGAGCGACGCGCGCGGGCGGGCGAATTTCTCGTGCGTGACCACAGTGGACGGATCGGCAAGGTCAAGGTCCTGACCCAGCCCTACCGCACGCTGCCGGACGCCGTCCTGACCACACCTGACGTCTCGCGGGGCCATCGGGCGCATTGAAGGTCGTCCTCCGGAGCCGTGTCTCACAGGGACACCCGGGCAGGAGGCCGTGATGAGACTGAGGACCGGCGGAACCCGCGCACTCGCGATCTCCGCAGTCGTCGTCCTTATCGGACTGCTGACGCCGCAAGCCGCGCGCGGCCAGACACTGCCATTACCGCCGAACCCCACCAATCCGCCACCGTTACCGACGACACCACACACGCAGAATCCGTGCGAGCCCTACCCGACCTGCCTGTGGATCCCCGGCAACCAGCCGCCACCGCCGAAACCTGATCCAGCCGCACCTCCGCTGCCCCTGCAGGACGACCCCGGGCACCACGTCCACCTCGGTGGCATCTTCAGCATCGACGACGGCTACGGCCGCGACCTGCACAACTACGACCTCTTCGCGAACCTGCCCTCGCTACTCGACAATCCGATGCCGGCGATCTGGCTGTGGCTGGGCAACATCGGCTTCGCCGCCGGCAAGTACGCGGTCGGGTTCTCGGTCTGGTTCACCGAATGGGCCTCTTCCACCCAGGTCTTCGACTGGATCAAAACACCGGCCCGCGACCTCGAGGGCATCTGGCGGACCTCGGTCATCGGCGAGCTGAAGCTGCGCGAGATCGCGCTGCTCATCGCCACCTGCTATCTCGGACTGCTGTTCGCCCGCGGACTGACCACCCGGGCTTGGCGGGAAACCGCGTCCACCATCGCGGTCAACGTCCTTGCCATCGCGATCCTCACCCACCCCGTCGACGTCCTCATCGGAAACGACGGTGTCCTCTCGCTCAGCCGCGATCTCGGCACCGACGTCTCCAGCGTCATCATGGGCCAGCAGCCCGGCGGCACCGGCAACCCAGCCGCGCCGATCGGCCAGGCGTTCATCGACAACCTGCTGGTCACTCCGTGGGAGACGCTCAACTACGGCACCCCGATCAGCCGCGTCAACGGCATTTCCGGGGCTTGCCAGTACTCGGTCAAGAAGGTCCTCGACGACGGGCCCTGGTCGGGCAAGGACGACAGCACCCCGGCCCGCGAGCTCGACGGCTGCCCTGGCGACTACGGCAAGTACAACGAGGTCGCCGACGGCGACCGTGCCCTCGGAGCCTGGCTGTACGCGATCGCGATGCTCCTGTTCGCGATCCTGGTGATCTGCCTGAACACCGTCCAGGTCCTCGCCCCGTACCTGCTGCTGTTCGAAGGGCTGCTGCTCGCGCTCGCGCTGGTCGCCGCGCTGGTGCCCTCGATGCAGCACCAGCTCGCCTACCGGGTCAGCTCCATCGCCACCACCATCGCCAAGCTCCTGGCCGGCATGGCCTTCCTCGCCGTCATGACCGTGCTGCTCCGGACGCTCATGCTGGCCGACCTCGGCCCGCAGCTCGTCCGGTTCGCCGTCATCGACCTCGTCGTGTTCTCCGGCTTCCTCTTCCGCAAACGCCTCGCCGCGAACCTTCAGCGTGTCCGGGGCCAGGTCAGCTCCCGGCTGCAACGCCTGGGCCGACCCCGGCGTGCCCCGAAGGCGTTGCCGACACCGATCGTTCCGGCCGGTCCGGATCGGCTGGCCCGGACGGTCAAGGCCGGGACGTCGGCGTTCGCGGAGACTTTCGCGCCGGTTGGACGCCTGAAGGAGCGGCTGGTCACCGCGGGCCGCGCCGGTGGGCAGGCTGGCGGGAAGGCACTCAAGTACACCGTCGGGGCGCCGGTCTCGTGGCCGCAAGCCGCGCAACGCGCGCAGACGGCGCTCACCGCGAAGGCCGGTGTCGCCAAAGCCGCGTTGGTGCGTCGCGCCGACGCCGCGAAGACCTACACCGCCGCCTACGCCGGCAACCTCGGTACGGCGACCGGCGCAGTACCGGCGTGGCACGCGGCCACCACCGTGCTCACCGCACTCAGCGACCGAACGGACCGGCAGAAGCCAAGCCCTTCGACATACCGGGAGGCCGAGCTCACCGGGGCGAGGCCACCGGCCACCGGCCGGACACCGGAGTTCACCGGCACCGACCTCGCCGCCGTAGCCCGCGGTCGCGGGGTCCTCCCGAAGCCACCGGCGCAGCAGGCGGAGACGCCCCTGCCGCCGGCGATACTGCCGCCACCCGTTCCGTGGGCGCAGCGGTTGCGCGACCGGCTCGGCAACTCCGGAGACCGACGATGAACCCGCTGATCGCCCTGCGCGCCGCCGAGATCGCGCGGGACCAGGTCCGTGAGCATCCCGGGCGCTGGGGGTGCCTGGCCGTGTTGCTGCTCTTCGGGCCGCCCGCGATCTGCGTCATGATCGTCGTCGTTCTGCTCACCACGCTCACCGGAGCCGGCGACACCAGCTCGGCCTCCGCTCCCGGCGACGGTGCGGTGGCCGACATCCCGCCCGACTACCTCGCCCTCTACCGCCAAGCCGCCCAGACCTGCCCCGGGCTCGACTGGTCGATCCCCGCCGCCATCGGCAAGATCGAAACCGACCACGGCCGCTCCCCGCTGCCTGGCGTGCACAGCGGGGAGAACAGCGCCAAAGCCGGCGGCCCGATGCAGTTCCTGCAGTCCACCTTCGACAGCGTCGTCGCCCGCCACCCGATCCCGCCCGGCGGCGCGCACCCGCCCTCGCGGTACAACCCGCACGACGCGATCTACGCCGCCGCGGCCTACCTCTGCGATTCCGGCGCCCGCGACGGCCGGGACCTGCACGCCGCGATCTTCGCCTACAACCACGCCGAGTGGTACGTGCGAAAGGTTCTCGACCAAGCGCAGAAATACAACTGCGGCGCGGTACGTGCGCCCAACAGGACGGTCCAAGCCGCGATCGAATTCGCTTGCGATCAGTTGGGTTTGCCGTACGTCTGGGGTGGTGACGGTCCCGCCAACGGTGACCGCGGATTCGACTGCTCCGGCCTGACCAAGGCGGTCTACGCCGCAGCTGGGATCGACCTGCCGCGGACAGCGCAAACCCAGTACAACGCCGGATCTCGGATCGCTCTCGATCGCCTGCAACCGGGAGACCTGATCTTCTTCGGAAATGGTCCGGGACGCATTACACATGTCGGGCTCGCGCTGTCCGGCAGTTCGATGATCAACGCGCCGGACTTCGGCACGCCCGTCAGAGTCGATGCGATCGGCAAGGCTTTCGGAGCCGCGCGGCCGGCGGGGTCTCGGTAGAGGCCGGCCATCGTGAATAACGTCGGAATTGCCGTCTTTAGCGTTATTTCGGGATTCGGGCCGTCGTGCGCGGAGGTACTAGTCTCCAAGACTGGGCATGTTACGTCGCATTGTCGGCCGGCTTTCTCGCGCCTCTGGCCGCATTCCGGCGGGGATTCTTGCCGTGGTCTCGGTGGCGGTGATCCCGTGTCGTTCGCCATCGACCACGGGCGCTAAGCATCCTCAAGCTCACTCGGTAGTTCCTTCGTTCTCATGGTGTGGAACTCGCTGCGCCTGCCTGCGCGCACGCGTCCAGCAACCCTGCAGCCGTCGACTGCGCCGGATGCCAGTGCGGATTGTCGTGATCGTCCTGAATCAGACGAATACGTCCACTTGGTTCGTAAGCCCAGTTCGAGCACATTGGGATCCGCACCACCCAGTTCCCCTTTGGGCCTCCCCTTGTCGAGTGCGGTTCGAACATCCTGCAGGGCACGCTGAAGGCGATTCCGGTCAGCTTGCCGTCCTGGCGCGACCATATTCTGAAAATTCCCGGCGTTGTGCTTCGTTTTCCTTTTCTCCATTGACATCCGCAAGTTCGTCAATGCTACGTTGTGGAGCGACAACGTAGCTTGCTGCTCATCTGGGGGAAGTGCATGTTTCGTCTTGTCAACCCATTCCTGCTGCGCCGTGCCCTGGTGACGGCCGTTGTCGCCGCCTTGAGTGTCGCCGTCGTACCGGCGTCGGCGTAGGCCAGACCGATTCTGCGGGAAGCGGCCGACCAATCGCGCAGCGCCCCGCAACCCGGTTCCGCCATCCCGGCGGCTCCTGCGGCTCCTACCGCCCTCAACGGCACCGGTACTGTCGCGTCCTGGGGCTACAACGCGATGGGCCAACTGGGCAACGGAACCACGATCGACGCCAAGACGCCGGCCCAGGTCAGCGGGCTGACCTCGAGCACCGCGATCGCGTCCGGCCTGTACACCGGGTACGCGGTCAAATCCGACGGCACCGCCTGGGCGTGGGGTTACAACACCTACGGCGGTCTCGGCGACGGCACCACCACCGACCGCTCGACACCGGTCCGCGTCGGCACGCTGACCAACGTGATCGCGGTCGCCGGCGGCTCGTTCACGGGCTACGCGCTCAAGTCCGACGGCACCGTTTGGGCCTGGGGCAACGGCTACGACGGTGAACTCGGCAACGGCGGCACGGCCGACAGCCACACCCCGGTGCGGGTGGGCTCGCTGACCGGCGTCACGGCGATCGCGGGCTCGGGCGGGAACGGCTATGCGCTCAAGTCGGACGGCACCGTGTGGTCGTGGGGCATCAACTCAAGTGGCCAGATCGGTGACGGCACGACGACCACCCGCCTCGCGCCCGTCCAGGTCAAGAATCTGCCCGGCGTCAGTGCCATCGCCGCGGCGAGTGGCTCCGAAACGGCGTACGCGGTGAAGTCCGACGGCACGGTGTGGTCCTGGGGCGACAACGCCAGCGGCCAACTCGGCAACGGGTCCACCGCCGCCAACACCAGCACCGCCGTGCAGGTGAAAAACTTCACCGGAGCGACCGCGATCGCCGGCGGCCTTTCCGACGGCTACGCCCTCAAATCCGACGGCACGGTGTGGAGCTGGGGTGACGGCTCCTACGGCCAGCTGGGCAACGGCGGCACCACACAGAGCGCCGTCGCGGTTCAGGTCAGCGGCCTGACCGGCATCGCCGCGATCGCCGCGGGCGGCCATTCGGCCTACGCGACCCGTGCCGACGGCACGGCGCGTTCCTGGGGCAGCAACTCCAACGGCCAGCTGGGCAACGGCACCACGACCAATGCGAAAACGCCGGTGGTGGTCAGCACGCTGACCTCGGTGATCGCGGTGGCCGCCAACTACAACAGCGCATACGCGCTGGCGGGCGGCACGATCCCCGCCGCGGGCGCGGTGCCGCCCCGGCAGCTTCCCGGCGACGGCAACCCGTGCCTGCCGTGCCCGCTCGTGCAGTCCGGCACCGGCTCGGGCGGTGACCCGGTGGACACCTCGTCCGGGGCGTTCCACGAGAGGTACACCGATCTGTCGGTAGCCGGCCGCGGTCCCGGCCTCGTCTGGGCCCGGTCGTACAACTCCGTGATGGCTGCCGACGACGGGCCGCTCGGCTACGGCTGGCACACCGGCTACGGCGCCCGCCTGATCACCAACGCGACCACCGGCGCCATCACGGTCAGCCAGGAAAACGGTGCCGAGGTGGTGTTCACCAACTCTTCGGGCACCTACACCGCTCCCGCCCGCGTCCAGGCGACCCTGGTCAAGAACGCCGACGGCACGTACACCTTCACCCGCCACGCCACCCAGATCCTGCGCTTCGACTCGGCGGGCCACCTGACCGCGATCGCCGACCTCAACGGCGAAAAGACCGCGCTGACCTACGCCGGCGCACTGCTGTCGAAGGTGACCGACAGCGCCGGCCGGGCGCTGACGGTGACCTACACCGGCACGCACATCAGCAAGGTCTCCGACCCGCTCGGAAACGCCTACACCTACGCCTACGACTCGGCAGGCAACCTCACCACCGTGACCGCGCCCGACGGCGGCGTCACGACGTTCGGGTACGACAGCGCGCACCGGGTCACCTCGGTGCTGGACCCAGCACAGCAAAGCGCGACGACCAAGCACCCCACCACCAACGTGTACGACGCCAAGAGCCGCGTCACCACCCAGACCGACGCGCTGGGCCGGGTGACCACCTTCGTCTACACCGGCGACCCGTACAGCTCCGCCGGTGGCACGACCGTCGTCCTCGATCCCGCCGGCCACCAGACTGCCGACATCTATCAGTACGGCATCCGCGTCTCGAACGTCCGCGGCTTCGGCACCGCGGCCGCCGTCACCACCAACTACACCTACGACAAGACGACCCTCGCGCCGACCGAGACCACCCGAACCACCGCGGGCGACCCGAACGCCCACCGGACCACCGCGACCTACGACACCAAGGGCAACCCGACCGCCCAGGTCGACGGCCTCGGCCGGGAAGTCGACACGACCTACAACGCGTTCAACGAGCCGCTCACCAAGACCGAGCCGAACCCGTCGTCCGTCGGACCGGCCCGGATCACCACCACCTACGCCTACGACAGCAAGGGCAACCTGGTGAGCAAGAGCCGGCCGCTCTACACATCGGCGACAGCCTCCACCAACCAGACGGTGACCTACCGACACGACGCCAGCACGCACCCCGGCGACGTGACCGGCGCCGTCGACCCGTTGGGCAAGATCACCACGACGACCTACGACAGCGCGGGCAACGTCGCCACCGTCACGACACCGCAGGGCCGCACCACCACCCACACCTACGACGCGGACGGGCATCGGATCACGACGATCGCCCCGCAAGGAGCCGTCAGCGGTGCCGACCCGGCCGCGTACACGACCACTTTCGGGTACGACACCAACGGCCGGCCCACCTCGACCAGCGTCGCCGCGCCCGGCGGTCCGCTGGTCACCAGCCAGGCCTACGACCTCGACGGCCGGCTCACCAGCAGCACTGATCCGCTCGGCCGCGTCAGCCACAACACCTACGACCTGGCCGGCGAGCTGATCACGGCGACCCAGCCGGACGGCAGCACCCGGCAGACCACCTACTGGCCCGACGGCACGGTCAAGACGCGGGTCGACGGGCTCGGCAAGATCACCTCGTACGGGGCCGACACGCTGGGCCGGGTCGCCTCGGTCACCGACCCGCTCAACCGCGTCACGACGTACACCTACGACGCCGCCGACGCGGTGCTGATCACCACCGACCCGCAGAACCAGGTCACCACCAACGTCTACGACGCCGCCGGGCAGTTGCTGACCACCACCTACTCGGACGGCGTCACGCCCAAGGTGACCCGCACGTACAACGCCGGCGGGCTCGCGGCCACAATCGTCGACGGCAGCGGCACCACCACCTCGGCGTATGACAGCCTCGGCCGGCTCACCAGCCAGTCGGTGGCGGGCCAGACCGTCGGATACGGCTACGACCCGGCCGGCCGGGTCACCACCCTCACCTACCCCAACGGCAAGAACGTGACCCGCACCTACGACGGGGACGGCTCCCTGACCGGCGTGTCCGACTGGCTCGGCGGCGCCAGCACCTTCGGCTACGACGGCGGCGGCCGGCTCGCCACGACGACGGTTCCCAACGGCATCACCACGACGATCGGCCACGACGCTCCCGGCCGGACCACCGGCATCACGTTGGCGAATGGCGGCACCACGCTGGGCAGCCTGACCGACACGTGGGACACGGCCGGTCAGCTGAGCAGCGAGACGTCGGCCGGGCTCGGGGCCGACCGAGCCTTCGGCTACGACACGGACGGCCGGCTCACCACCGACACCGACACCGCGTACGCCTACGACAGCGCCGGCCAGCTCACCTCGAACGCGGGAACCACCCAGGCGTACGACGCGGCGGGCCAGCTGACCGGGGCGTACACCTTCGACCAGCGGGGCAACCGGACCGTGGCCGGGACCACCGCCTACTCCTACGACCAGGCCAACCGGCTCACCTCGTACACCGCCGACGCGACCGCCGCCGTCTACGGCTACAACGGTGACGGCCTGCGCACGACCAAGAAGGTCGGCACGACCACCAGCACGTTCGCCTACGACACGGTGGAGGGGCTGCCGCTGCTGCTCGCGGACGGCACGAACTTCTACCTGTACGGTCCGGGCGGCACCCCGATCGAGCAGATCGGCGCCACCTCCGGTACGCCCACCTACCTGCATGCCGACCAACTCGGCAGCGTCCGGGTGCTGACCGCGGCGGACGGGACGGTCGCCAACACCGCCACCTATACCGCCTATGGCGTGCGAACGTTCGGCACCGCCGGCGGCACGACGACGCCATTCGGCTTCGCCGGCCAATACACCGACGCCGAAAGCGGCCTGCTTTACCTGCGAGCCCGCTACTACGACCCGGCGACCGGACAGTTCCTCACCCGCGACCCGGCATTGCCGCTGTCCGGTTCCGTCTACGGGTACGCCGACGGCGACCCGATCGGCAGGAAGGATCCGTCCGGCCTGTGGACCGGTGGCATCTGCTTCACCTCGCACCTCGGCGGTCTCGTCTTCTGGTCCGGTCAGGTGTGCATCCAGATCGACGGCCACGGCGATCTGGGCGTCACCGGCACGATGGCCGGCGGCGGGTCCACTCCCGGGCTCGGCGCCGGCGTGGGGCTCCAGGGCAGCAACGCCGACCAGATCAAGGACTTGAACGGCCTGTTCTGCACGGCGGGCTTTAGCGCCGGTGCACCCTACTTCGGCGGGGCGGACTTCTCCTGGGGCACCGACAGCCAGGGTCGTCCGGTGTATGTCGGGGAGCTGAGCGGCGGCGTGGGCGCCGAGGGGCTGCCGTTTCCGGCCGAGGTACACGGCGGCGTGTCCGACACGTGGTCGGCGTCGTTCAGCATCCCGAAGGTCTGGAACTGGCTGACGAGTCTGTTCGACTGAGATACTTCGCCGGTGATGCGGGAGAAACGTCGATGAGCCCTGGTGCGGAGATGGGGATCGTCCTGCTGGGGATCTGCGCTCTTTTGGTGACGACGGTGTTCGTCGGGGTCCGGTGGCGGGAGAAGACCGGAGGTGTCGGCCAGGTCCCGCCGCCGGCCCCGGAGTATGCGCGCCGGATTACCGCGCTGGGGGATGAGGACTACGACCTCGTCCTGCGGGGCGGGGCCATCGTCAACGGCGTCAGCGTGACGTGGCCGTTCGCCAGCCTGCTGGTCAGCCGAGACCAGATCGAGTTGCGCGTCAAGGTCCTTGTGCCGATCCGGATCGCCCGCGCCGAGGTGACTGGCGTACGTCGGGTGCGTGGCTTGTACAGTCGCGGCTTCAAATTCCGGACCGAGTCGGACCGGTTGGACAAGGTGAGCTTCTGGCCCGTGGGCAAAGCCGCGAAACAGCTGGCTGAGCTGGGCTGGTACTGAGACCACGGACCAATCGCACTGGCCACCTTCATTGACGGCGACGCCACAGTCGGCACCGCGGCCGAGCCCACGTAAGCGATGAAAGTCATGCCGAATAGAGCAGCCATGAGTGGCAAGAGCCGCAGGCAGCTCATCAGGTCCTGGGACACGGTGATGCTCCAGGACGCGCCGTCGAGAGGCAGCGCGGGTGGTGCGGCGTCCTTATGGTCGTCCGCTGCCAGGCGCAACTCCTCAGGCGCGGGCGAGCTGGTGTGCAGGGCGAACCGCGCCCAGCCCTCCACTCTGGGGCCCGCGTCCATCAGCGCGGCGAACACCATGCCGGCCTGGAGAACGCCGGGACGGTGTGCCGCGGCGTGCCGTAGTGCCGTCGCAGGCACGTCACCCAGCGGTGTCGTGGTCCACCAAGCCAGCTCGTCGACTGGCGGCGGGCCGGTGGCGCGCAAGCCGTCGAGCACCGCCTTGGGGGGGTTGACGAAGAGCTTGTGGAACCGGGTAGGCGGTGGTGTCAAAGACCTGCGCTTCATGAGCGCGACGATTGCGTCCCGTTCCGGTGGCGGGTGGCCTCCACGAGCTGTTTCCGTGCTTGGACGGCGGTGTCGTGCGTACGGTAGGAGCGCAGTCCACCGATGAGCGAGGCAGGAAAGGAGTCGAGGCGACGCTGGTGGAAGCGGGCCAGGTCCGCGGCTGTTTGATGAGACCGGAAACAAGCGACCTCTCCCTCCACCGTAGCGCGGCCTGGAGGTGGGCCCTACGAACCTCACGGTTGAAAGGACTCCAGTGCCGACGGTCCGCCCACTCCTCGTGGTATCTCAGCCAGCGCCGGAATCGCCCGACCGTCGTGCGGGAGCAGTATCGACAGCCTCCTTGAAGTCGTCGTCGGCCGTGAGCGCCCGGGCCTCGGCGATCAGGTCACCCGTCGGACGGACTGCCTGTTCGGAGTCGGCCAGGAAGCGCTGCACGCGCCGGTGCGGCTACGCATGGTCGTGCCTCCACGCTCGCTGGGCCCAGCTGCCATCCCGGCACTCATCGGTCACAACGGACGCCAACGCTGTTACTGCTTTCGCGAGCGGCCAGGCCGTCGACGAATGGAAATCGGGTGAAAGCTGACGTGACTGCTCCCGATGAGCCATTGATCGAGGAGGACTCGTGTCGGAGACTTTCGATTCTGCCCAGCATCCTGTCGTTGGCCCCGACGTTGGGGAAGCGTTCGCTGTTGATGGCGGGAACGACACATCTGCCGCTCGGGCGACACTTTTCACCGTTGCTCTTAATGCTGACATGTTCCCCGGTACGCATGGCCGTCAGGCCATGCTGGGAACCAGCGCGCCGAAGGCGCTCCGTCTAGGCGACGTCCTCACGAGCGGCGCGGTGTGGTGGGTGACCACCGCCGCGGTCGCGATCCTGATCGCGGTCTTCGTCCTCCACCGACACCTTCGTTCCCACCACCTCCGCTCTCGTGTCCGGTTCGACCTCCTGCCGACCGCCGGCTTCGATCCCTCCCCGCAAGCCGTCGTCGGCTTCGCGCACCAGCTCGGGCGGGTGCGGCCGGTGCACGGGTGGGTGCCGCAGGGCGCAGTCGGGGTGCGGATCCGGTTCGGCACGGACCCGGAGTTCGGGAAGATGGTGATGAGTGTGGAGGGGCGCGAGTCGGTGACCGGCGTGCTCAACAAGCTCGTCTACCCCGACGTTGAGATCCGGCGGGCGACGTCAGAGGGTGAACCGTCCTCCGTCGGCGGCGAGGGTGATGTCTCCTCGCCGCCGACGGGACGACAGCGGTGATCTCTCCCCGGTGATCTGCTGGCCATCGCGGACAGCGTCAGGCGGCGGTCTTCTTCCGCGGAGAGCGCTTTCGCGGCGTCGGCGCCGGAGTTGCCGCCTCGGCCACCTGGGCCTGCTCGTAGGCGGAGACCACTTCGGAGGACAGACGTCCTCGCTCGGAGACCTCGTAGCCGTTCGCGTTGGCCCACGCGCGGATCTCCTGGTTACGCTGGCGGTCGGACGCGGTGGTCGCCGTCGACTGGCCGGTCGCGACCCGGACCCGGCGGCCGCCGATACGACGTCCGGCGCCGATGAATCGGGCGAGTTCGTCGCGCAGGGCGGTGGCGTTGTCGTCGGAGAGGTCGATCTCGTAGGTCACGCCGTCCAGGCCGAACTGCACGGTTTGGGCGGCGGCGCTGCCGTCGATGTCGTCGAGGATCTCGACGAGCACTTTCTGGGCCATTGAATGCTCCTCGGGGTGGGGGTGCGACCAAGAACGCGAGCTGTGCAGCGTTGCACAATGCGCGACGTCCTTCGACTGAGTGTATCCACAGTGTCGACGGAAAGGAAAATTCACCCCCTTCGTCGACTGCATCAAAACCGTCCGGCACCTCCCGTGACTGGTGGTGAGAGTCACCAATCTTGCCGTTCATGGGAGGAGAACCCGCCGTGCACCGTCAGCTGTCGCAGCCGGACCTGCACGTGGCTCGGGCTGAGCTCGTACTGGCACGGCCTGGGCATCTTCCGTTGCGTGCGTTGCCGATCCGGCCGGACGATCCACTTCAGACGCTGGCGAACGCGCTGGGTGACGTCCGGGCGGATCTCGGTGAATCGGTGCAGGCCTGCCTTGACCTCATCCCGCTGACGCCGGCGCGCATCCGGCACCTGGCTCACCGTGCCGCGCCGCATTCTGTGGGAAACGGTGTGAGTCCGCTCGGCATAGTTGCCGACCTTGCAGTGGAACTGCTCGGAGAATTTTTACCGATCGCGCGCACGCAGGCGAGCGGCCGTCCACGAAATGCGACACCGTCCCCTCAACGGGTGACGAACAAGTTCGTGACCGACGAGCCGGTGTTCGCCATCCAGGTCCTGATCAGGTGTGTCTCGGAAATCCCGGGGCGGGCGCAGGCGCACCTGCGAAGCGTCATCGGGGCTTTTGACGTCTTCCGCGGCGAGAACTACTGGCGCGTGCGTGGCCCGCGGATCTTCGGCTGGCACTTCGGCGCCGACACAGTGCTGGTGCGCCGACGGTTCGACCGGCGCTTCCGGACGGGGCTGGCGAAACCGCGAGCGGGATCGCTGGTGACGACCAGCGAGATCGCCGGCCTGCTGAAGCCGCCGTCCGGGCGCTGCCAGTCACCGGCGATCGCCCGCAGCCGCGGCTGGGTGCTTCCCGCACCACGGGAAATCCCCACGTACCGGCCAGGGACAGGGCTGGTGCGGCTCGGCTACGTCACCGACGTCAACGGCGACGAGCGAATGGTCGGCGTGCCCCTGCGCGAGCTGCTGTTCTCCGCCCGCTTCGGCAAGGCCGGCTTCGGGAAGACCGAGGAAGCCTTGGCTCAGGCGATCGAGATCGCCCGGCTCGGCGGCGGTGTCTGGTTCCTCGACCCGCACGCTGACGGCTGGAAACGTGCCAAGCCCTACCTCTCCGACCCGGCGCTGCGGGCGCGACTGTGGGAGGTCAATCTCGACGTCCGCGGCCGGGGCAAGCGTTTGCCTGGCTGGAACCCATTGAGCATGCAGGGCTTCACCGAGTCCGACATCGAGGACCGCGTCGACGCCGTCGTGACCTCCTTCGCAGCGGCACTGGGCTGGGGCGACGCGGCGCCACGGGCGAAGTCGATCCTCACCAAGGCCTGCGAGGCCCTCTGCTACCTCGCGATGCGGGTCCCGGCGGACTGCGCGCCGACGATCTTCCAGATCCCGACGCTGCTGGACGACGAGACCTGGCGGGAGTCGATCCTGCCGGCGCTGAAGCCGTCCGTGCGCAGGTACTGGACGGACTCGTTTCCCAAGCTGGCCCCGGACGCGACGACCGTCGTCACCAACATCATCAACCGCCTCCGGACCAGCCCCACCCTCTCGGCGTTCCTCGGCTCCTCAGTGACGACCTACGACGTCCGTAAGGCGATGGACACCGGGCGGATCGTGTTCGTCTGCACGACCGGCACCGGCGAGACGAACAAGCTGATCACCTCGTTCATGATCTACGACCTGTTCCGCGCTGGCCGCTCGCGCGCCGACACCCCGGTCGAGAAGCGGCGCAGGTGCGACGCGTTCGTCGACGAGCTCGCCGCGGTCGACGGCGCCTCTCGCGGCTACCTCGCCGCGATCCTGGAGCAGTTGCGCAAGTACCAGGTCGCGCTGCACGCGATGAACCAAATGCCCGACCGGCTCTCGGCGGAGACCCGTAGGGCGTTGCTGCAGAACCAGTCGCTGCTGATGACCTCCGCCGCGGCCATCGACGGCGCTCGGACCGTCGCTCGCGAGTTCGGTGGCTTGGTGCAGCCGGCGACGGTGACAGAGCTGGAGCAGTTTCACCACGTCGTCACCGTCACCCTCGGCGGCCAGCGCACGACGCCGTTCAAGATCCGCGGCCTGCACGTCGACGACGAGTTCGCCGAGCACTACCACCCCGAATGGAACGACGCCGTCGACGAGGCGCTCGACGCCAACCTCGCCCGCCGCCCGATCGGCGAGGTTCTCGACGAGCTCGAGGACCTGGACGACCGGATCCTCGACGTCCTGCAGATCGAGCAGCCGGCCCCGCTGCCGCGACGTGGACGTCCGCCGGCGCGGGGCAGTGGCGCCGGGATCGATCTGACCTCGAGCGTGGAGTGACCGCCGTGGACGTCTTCCAACGCGAGGCCCTGATCGTTTTGTACTGGCACCGGCTGGTGTCCACTGAGCAAGTCCGGCGGCTGGTGGCTCCGGCGCTGTCCCCGGTCACCGTCCGCGCGAAGCTCGCCGACCTGCGCCATGCCGGCCTGGCCGACCGGATCACTCGGGAACACCGGCCCCGCACCTGGCACGTCACCCCAGCCGGTGCCGAGGCCGTCGAGGCAGCCGGCACGGTGGATGCCCGGGCTTACCGGCTGCCGGGCACTGCGGTCGCGCACTTGCTGCAGGAGCACACCCTCGACGTCGTCGAGACCGGCCTCGTGTTCGTCGAGACAGCTCGGGAGCGCGGCGATGAGTGCGGGCCGCTGTCCTGGACGCCGGAGGTCGCGCACCAGTTCCGTGACCGGGCGGGAGACCGCCGCGGGGTGGTGATCGCCGACGCTGTCCTGCACTACGTGTTCGAGGAGGCCGGGCGCCGGACGCAGCGGACGCTGTTCGTCGAGCTGGACCGCGCGACGATGCCGGTCGCTCGCCTGGCCCGCAAGCTCGTCGGCTACATCCGCTACCACGACCACGCACCAGCCGGCTCGAGCCAGCGGCTGGCCTGGCGGGAGCGGTATCCCCGGTTCCCCCGAGTCCTGATCGTCCTGTCCGGAGCCGAGCCGCCGGTGCTCGAGCGCCGGCTCGCCGACTTGCGTGCCCACGCCCAGGCCATGCCCGTGGTGAGCACGGCCGGAGGCCGGGTCGACATGGTCGTGACGACCTTGCCTCGGCTCCGAGAGCACGGCCCGGTGAAGCCAGTGGCGATGCCGCTGCTCGGCGACCCGCGATGGGTGACCGTCTTCGGCAGGCTGTCATGACCGAGGCGCCGACGGAGGTCGTGGCGCAGTTCGGGCTGTCACCGCGGCTGCGGCAACGCCGGTTCGCGCTGCTGCCGCTGCGCGGCGAGGGCACGCCGTTCACCGACCTGCAGGGCCGGCTGCCCGGCGACGCCACCACGCCGGCGGACCTCGCGGACCTGATCTCCTCGATCGCCAACGTCGGCGTGCTGCAACCGGTGCTGGTCGAAGAGGTCGACGCCGGTGACGGCTCGCATCCGAGGATGAAGCTGGCCGCAGGGGAGCGGCGGCTGCGCGCTTGCCGCTGGGGCGCGGTGAACCGGCCGGACAACCCGCACTTCGCCGCGCTGCCCGCGGTGGTGTGCCCGGGTCCGCTGTCGGATGAGGAGCGGCGGATCTGGCAGCTGGTGGAGAACCTCGCCCGCGAGAGCCTGCGGCCCGGCGAGCTCGCCGCCGCGCTGGTGCTCGACCGCTGCGCCGTCCTGCTGGGCAAGCTCCTCGCCGGCGGCCACGCCGTCCCGGTCGAGGTCTACGCGATCGACAATCCGATCGCCCGATTCGCCGCGATGGAACGGATCCGCGGGACCGACAAACGCTGCGCCGCGCCCTGGGCGGAGGTCCTGACCCGGCTCGGCCTCCAGCTGAGCCCGCGCAAGGCCCGCGAGCTGGTACGGGCCTTCGCCGAGATGCCGCGCGAGGTCGCCGAGGAGATGGACGAGGCCAAGGTGTCCCTGCACACCCGCATCCGGTTCGTCGAGCTGCGCCGCGGCCGGGAGCAAGCCGCCGCCGACATCTGGGCCGCGGTGAAGAACACCGGCCGCACCCGCCTGCTGCCTTCCGCCATCGCTGCCGCCAGCGCCGACGACGAGCTGAGCGCGGAGCAAGCCCTGGTCGAAGCCGAGCGAATCCAGGAGCAAGCCGACACCGCCCGCGCCGACAAGCTCCGCGCCAAGCCCGAAGCGCAGGTCGCCGGTGTTGACGCCCGGCTCGTCGAGCGTGCCCTCGCGGCCCTGCGCCAGCTGCTTCTCGCGCTCGTTCAGGGTGCCGAGCTGGGGGAGCACGACCGCGGCTCGGTCGCGCTGCTGCTGGATCAACTTCTCGACGTCATCCACAAAGGAGCAGCCGCATGAGCACCTTCCTCGGCATGCCCACCGCCCCAGCCGCGCGGTGCGACTGCCGCCGCTGCCCCTGGTACACCGACGCCGAGCCTGCAGTCGCGATCGCGCCGCTGTGCTCCGGCTGCAACTCCGACTGCGCCTACTGCGGCTGCGCCCGCACCGACTGCCGGGCATGCCCGATCCGCTGCGGCTCCCGCACAGACATCGACGCCTGGATGCGCGACGTCGGCGGCACGCTCGAGTTTGACGACCTCACCGTCACCACCCCGCTGCCGGCCACGATGCCGGCGTTCGTGCCGCAGGTCGACGGCTCCAGCGTCGCCGAGCTCGACGCGGTCGTGCGGTGGCCGGCGTACGCAGTGGGGCTGCGGCGGGTGTTTTCTCCCCGTACCCACACGCTCTACCCGCGGTGGAGCGACGGCCGGACCGCCGCCGAGATCCTCGAAGTACCGCAGGGCACCTTGACTGTCCTGAGTGGATATGGCGAAGACCCGCTCGTCGAAGCGTTCTGGACCGCCCGGCACCACGACGACCTCATCACCCGGATCGCGGCGCTGCGGTTCGGTCTGGTGCTGGCGCCGAACTATTCGATCTACGGCAACTGGCCTCGCGCCGAGCACTTGATCAACATGCGCCGCTCACTGATCATCGCCGCCGAGTTCGCCGCCGCCGGAATCCCGACCGTGCCGAACCTGTACTGGTACCGGCTCGAAGACCTGCGCCGCCTGACCGACTGGGTCCTTGAGACCGGGCCGGCGGCGGTCGCGGTCAACGTCCAGACCGTGCGGGAAAACACCAACTGGCAAAACTGGACGTTGCCGGGCCTGCACTGGCTGGCTGAGAACCTCCCGCCGACGCTGGTCGTGATCTTGACCGGGTTGTCGCGGCAGGACCGGATCGAGACCGCGCTCGAGCTGTTCGGCGACCGTCTCGTCGTGATCAGCCAGAACCCCGCGCAATACGCCCTGCACGGCGCCGTGATGACCGGGACCGGTCGCCAAGACGTCCATGCCCGCGTCCCCGACGCCTTCGCGCGCTCAGTCCGGTTCATGGCCTCCCTGCTGCCGCACGGCAGCGTCACCACCAGGACAGCTGCGTGATGGCGCGGCAGGTCTGGGTTCTGCTGGGCTGGTCATCGAAGCACGGGGTGGCGAGCACGCCGGTCGGTGTCCTCGGCCTTGACGTGTCCGAGGTGTTCGTCGAGTGGGTCCCGCGCGAGCACGTCACCGGCCGGGTTTGGCGCGAGCGGCTGATCGGCGCATGCCCCGCCGAGGTCGCGGAGGAGATCGCCGGGTGGGCTGAGACGCCGATCGCGCCGGCGGTGCCAGTGGAACCGCTGCTAGACGGTGTGCTCGCGGATGTGGTGCGTGCGCAGTTGGACGACGTTCTCGGATCGGCACGCTGACCGGCGGCGGGTATGGGAACGAACGCGAAAGCTGGCCACGCCGCGTACGCCGTCGCACCCGCCGGTGCGTCCGGCGAGGCGCCTGAATCGGCGGATGACGCCGTGCTTCAGCACCTCGCCGCGGTCTGCGCCCACATCGAAGAACCCGCAAACGCCGCGGAGGAGAACCTCGCGTTCGTCGCGGGCATCGTGGCCGGCGGTGTCGACCCCGAGGACCCGCACGGCCCGCCGGCGATCGACCTGCCTGAGGACCCGATCGAGGCCTATGGCGTGTTCTCTGCCGCCGTCGCCACCGCGCTCGCCGCCGAGAGCCAGCTCTCCGACACCGCGGCCGGCCCGTACCAGCAGCAGCTGCAGGCGCTCACGGCCGAGTACCTGGCAGGCCTCACACCCGAGGATCTCGAGGCGGCCGCCGCGGCGGCCGGGTTCGAGAATCCGGAGCTGGTCGGGTTCACGGGGCACGCGCCGCACCCGCTGGCGGTGTGGCTGGACCCGTCCGTGCCGGCCGACGCCGAAGTGAAGAAGAAGATCCAGGCCCTCGCGCAGGCTCGTCACGACGCCTTGTGCGCCGGGCAGGAGATCAACGGCAAGGCGCTCGGGCAGTGGGACCTCGCGGCGACCTCGTCCGCGCTGCCGGAGGGGTTCGACAGCTGGCTGGCGGCCGAGGCCGACCTCGCCGAAGTGCAGTACGACTTCGACACCGCCGCGACCGTGGTCGCCCACTTCGGTGCGGACGCGAAGCCCGAGCAGATCGCGCAGCTGCTCCGGCTGGAAAACCGCATCGCCACCGCGCAGAACTTCGAACCGGGCGTCGACTACGGAACTGCGACCGCGGCGGCTCGCCACCACGTCGACGAACTGCTCGGCGCCGTTACGGCGGCCCAGCTGAGCGCCGCGGTGGAAGCGGCGAAGCACCAGGGACAGGTCACCGACGCGCAGCTGCAGACGCTCGATGCGCACCACGTCCTGCAGCTCGTGCGGGCGTCGACGCCCGCCGCTGAACGCCAGGACATCGCCGACACCGTCGCCGAACGAACGGCGCTCCTGACCAACTCCGCCACCTGCGCCACCAACGTCAGCGCCGCGCTCGAGGCCGGCCCGATCGACGCGGCGAACGCCGGAGCCCTGGTTCAGCAGCTGCGGGCGATCGCCGAAGTCCACACGGCAGCCGCGACGTGGGACACCTTCAGCGCGGCTCCGCTGAACCAAGCGGTGATGCAGGCCGGCCAGACGAAGGTGCTGGCCTGGGCCGACGAGCTGAAGGTCGGCGCTCTGCGGAAGTTCATCAGCGACACGGGCATCGCGACCGCAGCGCAAGCCTCCACGGCGACCAAGTCCCAGCTCGGCAAGCTCCTGCACGGCCACCTGAACAGCTCAAGCGCAGTCGTCACCGCCGTCAAGAACGAGCTACCGCCGCCGAAAGCGGCGGCCAAGCCCGCCCAAGCGCCGTCTCCGAAGCCGGCGGAAGCGACTCAGAGCACCAAGCCGAGCAGCCGGTTCGGGATACAGCACGCCCAGCTCGTCGCCGCCCTGCAGCAAGCTCAAGCCGCCCACGCCGCCGTCCCGAAGCCGATGGACGCGGCCGCGGTCGCGGCGTGGGACTTCGGACCGGGAACGCCGGCGAACCTCGGCGGCACGCACCCCAAAACCCTCCACACCGGACCCGACGGCACCACGTGGATCGCGAAACGCGAAGGAAAACCGCACGCCGGCGCCATCACGCACACCGAGGCGGCCGCCTCGCGTCTCGTCGCGCGAGCTGGACTCCCCGTCGTACCGGTCTACGCCACGAAGGTCGACGGCCACCCCGTGAGCGTCCAGCCGTTGCTGGCCGGCGCGAAACCGATTTCGGGCAGCGCGTCGAGCTGGTCTCAGGCCGATGTCGACGAGATCGTCCGGCTGCACGTCACCAGCTGGGCTCTGAGTAACCACGACCCCCACCGCGACAACGTCCTACGCACCAGCACCGGCGGCCTCGTCCCCATCGACCAGGGCCAGTCCTTCAAGAACTTCGGCACCGACAAGCTCAAGCTCGGCTACCGGCCCAGCACCACAACTGTCTACCACCAGGTCTACGACGCGCACCTCGCCGGCCAACTCGGCACAGGCGTGCAGGTCAACCCGGCGGCGGCGCACTCGGTCATCCGCCGGCTGGAAGCCGTCCCCGACGCCGAATGGCGCGCCACGCTCCACACCGTCGCCCACGCCGGCGCCAGCCAGAACCTCACTTGGGTCGCGCCGATGCGGGCCCGCGCGGCGAAGACCCACGGCATCGCCGAATCCGCCGTGACCACCAACCAGATCGCTGAGACCTTCCTCGACTACGCCGTCGAACGCAAGCAGAACCTGCGGCGGGACTTCGTCGAGTTCTTCACCGGCGACCTGAAGATCGCCTCCGCCGCGGCCCTGGCGCACCTCGGCAAAGGCTGATGGGCACCAACGCCAAGACCACGCACACCCCGAACGCCATCGCGCCCGCCGGCAGCAGCGAGCAGGGCGACGTCGACGGGCCGATCCAGACCGACGTCGACGTCGGCGAACTGCCGCTGCCGGTCGTTGACGAGCCGGTGCCGCTCGAACCGGGGCAGCTTCCGGTGACGCCGATTCCGCTGACGCCGGATGTCGGGCACGCCTACGGTGAACCTGTCCTTGTGGGCGGATCGGACCTGTTGGCCTCGACGGCCACGCTGGTCAGCTACGTCAGCGATCAGGGCCCTCGCACCGTGCTGCACGCCCGTGTCAACGAAGACGCCGAGGCCAAGCTGCTGGAAGCACTCAACATCAGCCCGGAGATGGTTCCGACGCAGGTTGAGCAGCAGGTCACCGGTCGGCTGCCGATCGACGAGCAGCACAACGTCGCTGAGAAGATCATCACGGCGGCCAAGAGCGTCAACCACCACATCGCCAACGGCACCCTCACCGCCGGAGGCGCGACCCCGGGGACGACCGCAGTGAAGATCGACGCCGCCGAGATGGCCATCGAAGGACTCGCCGACGACCTCGGCGATGCATCGCCGGTCGAGCAGGCGATGCTCGACCACTACGTCGCCCAATTCCAGGCCGTGCAACACGCCATCTCCGCCGGCACGCCGGTCGACCACGTCACGCCGTTCCTGCACGACGGCACCGCGATGGTCACCGTCATGGTCCCGGCCCTGCCCTCCGAGGCATTCGGCGGCGCCGCGGTCGCGGCACTGCGCGACGCAACGCGGATCAAGCCCACACTGGACGCCCACACCGGACAGGCCAGCTGGGGCGGCGCCCGTACCACCAGCGTCCTCGGCAAGGAGTACGCCATCGACCTCGGTGACGGCTACCAAGCCGTCTACCGTCCCTACAGCCTCAACGATCCGGCGACGACCGAGTACAGCCTGCGCGGCCGCCTCGAGGTCATCGCGCCCGCAGGGGAGGGCCGTGTGCCCGACGTCGTCCGCCGGCTCGGCCAGCTGAACCTCGCCAACCGGCCCATGACGCGCGATGAAGGCGAGTACAGCTATCTCGCCGCCAACGTCATCGCGCAAAGTCTGGGCGAGCGTGCGGAGGTCGCGGCCGCGCAGGTCACCGGGGACCACATTGAGGACATGGTTCGGCAGGAGATCTTCCACGAACGCGCCCACCAGGCGGTCGGCATGAGCGACCTGCAGCTGGCCACGTTCGCCAAGGACATCCAGCTCGAAGCCCACACCCGCGCACTGCCGGCGAAGGTCCAGGTCCTCCGCGACGCGGTCGCCAAGGCCACCGGCTTCACCGACGGCGCCGCGCTCGCGTCGAGCCCTGGCTACGACCCGGCACCCCGGCGCTCAGCAGGCTGGCTCGCCTGGACACGCTTCGACGTCGGCAACACCGCCGACAAGCTCAAAGCGACGGTCGCCGGACGATCACTGACGCACTCGACATCCTTCGCCGGGCTGAAAGCGATGCTGGCCACCGGCGTCCTGGCCTCCACCGAACGCCGCGCGACAATGGGAACCAGCACAGGTATCGGCAAGAGCGAAGACGCGGACAAGCTCACCGGCGGCGCGAGCTCGGTGTTCCTACGGGTTCGCCAGAGCTCATCGCTCACGGACGAGCCTGCCTTGGTCTGGGACCAACCGGACCGGCTGCTCGCCCGTGCCGACTACTACGGCGCGAACGCCGACACTTTCGGTGTGATCAACCCGGCCAAGGCCGGCCAGTACGCCAAGGCGCCGCTGACCCGGGATCCGTTCAAGATCGCAACGTTTAGCAACGCCAGCAACGAGGTCATGTTCGCCGACGGGATCGACCTGCTCGGCGCCGAAGGCCCGAGCCGCATCCTGTGCAAGAACACCGCGCAACGCGACGAGATCAAGGCGCTCCTGCACGGCAAGAGCGTCGCCAGCATCGCCGGAAAGCCGATCGAGGAGGTCGTCACACTATGCAGCACCTGACCGATGACGCGTTCTGGCCCAGACTCGGCGAGTTGCTTCTCGGCCGCGGCCAAGACGTCGGTGACGACCTGCCGGGAGCCGAACTGGTCGTGTTCGAGGGGGGAGTCGAGGTTTTTCGCGCTGCGCTCGCGCGGCATGCCCGACATGACCGTGACGACCGTGCGGTCATTTGGATCCGCCCGCTCGTCGCGCCTGCGGGCTCGCACGGCGGGCTGCTGGTCTTTGACCCGGCGGTCGTGCGCCGCCGCGCGCTTCACGTCGCCGACGCTCGGATCGACGAGGGCGGTCTGGCGCTCGATCTGGTCAGCGGCCAGCATGCGCGGATCGAACCCGCACGCGACGCCCGACTCGCTCGGCTGCAGGACTTCGACACCTGGATGACCACGCTCGCCCTCGAGCAGCGCATCGAAATCGAGGGGCTCGAGCACGACTGAATTTCCGGCGCGACGACGTCGACGTGTCTTCACCGAACGAGGCGGTGAGGCCACATGCGCGAAGTCACGCCGACACCCAGGGCTGTCGAATGGGTTACCCATCACGGCGAGGCCCGCGGCCATTTGCTAATCCGGGCGGGAACTCTCGGCGAGATCATCCGGCGCGCTCAGGCCACGCCGGGTACCGGGCAGGCGCGACTGAAGATCCACCCCGGTTGGTGGCGCACCGAGCGCTGCCGATGCCGGCAGACGCTCGCCAGTTCCAACCACCCGGCTTGGCACTACCGCCCGGCAGCGGCGACGGATGACGGTGCGTGGAGAGGTGCTGAAGTCCGGCTGGTCCTCTCGTGCCCCGGACGAGCCTGAATCAGTGGGCCTCGACGACAGCCCTGTCTTCGTCGCATCGACGGTTCGCTAGTGGGAGGCAAGCATGGACGAATACACCGAGGACGATCTCGGCAACGCCGCCGCTCGCGCGGCCCAAAGTTACGACCTCGACCAGGACGAGGCACGCAACCTGGTCGAGCTGGTCGCCGGAGCGCTCGGCGACGGCGGCGACGCGATCGACGACGCCGTCTGGGACGTGCAGGACCGCGACGCGCGCATCGACGGCCAGGACTTCGTCGAAGACGTCGCGACGAACCTTGGCTACGACTTTCCATGACCACCGGCCTGGATGGCGGCGCTGAAAATTACCTGGTGCTGCAACGGAAGGGGCAGCTGTTCCCCGCGGTCACCCTCGCCGCCTACCGGCTGCATCGCCTCGCGGTCTGGCGTGGCCGGACGCCGATCGATCCGCATCCGGCGTTCGACGTGCTGGAGGACGCGGTGGTTCAGGCCACGTTCTTCGGTGACGACGACCTCAACGCCATGCTCGAAAGCCTGCTCGCCGCGGCGCGCTCCTTCGTGGACAGCGTCCGGATGATCCAGGACTCCAGCCGGCCAGGTTTCGGTGGCAACGTGCAGGAGCCTCACCGTGGTGACGATGCCGACGTCCGGCAGAAGCTCCAGAGCACGATCGAGAGTTTCGTGACCGTCGCGCGCGCCGATCTGTGCATCGAGGGGTCTTGGCGATCAGCGTTCGGTGATTCGCCAGCGACGTGACGAAGGATCCCACGTCGCTTCCGCGTAGAGCCGGTTGAGGTCCGGGAAGCCGGTGTCGGTGGTGAGGTCGAAGATCAGGCAGTCCTGCAAGCCGGACCAGTACCCGTCCCAACGGTCTCCTCCGCACCGGTGTGCGGCGTTGCAGCTGTTTCGCTGAAGGCCCGTTTTCAGGCAGCGGGCGACGTCGCACATCCGATCGTGCTTCCTGCCGACAGCGGCATTGCAGCTGGGGCACGTATCGCTGAAGTAGGCTTCCATGCTCATTGTGGATTCCCTCGTCAATCGCGAGGGCGGTCGAGCGGAGTATCGACAAGGTTGACCTTCTTGGAGATCTGGACCGGCGCGTCGGCCGGGCCACGCCAGTGCCCGGCCACGGGCGTGAGTTTTCGCAGCTGTCGACCGGGTCCGTAAGCCTGCCGACGGAAGAACGGAGCGACCGGGAACCGCACGCTCACGGTGCGACCCGAAGGCTCACCCCGACGCGCGGACTTCGAGGACGTCCGATGCCGCACCGATACGACGCGAACCGGTGACGTCGTGTGCCCCGCACGTTCGGCCCGGACGCGCTGGGTGCGGGGCAGGTGTTCCTCCGCCGTGTCGGTCAACGTGTTGGGACAGCAGAAGACCCAACCCGCATGGACAGTCTGTAGCCAGGTGCTCGTCGTTTCGGCGGCCGCGATCTTGCTGGGGTCGATCGATCGGACGCGCGGCAACGCCGTGTCGATCGTCGGCGCGCTCGCGCCCCACGGCATGTAGATCTCGTTGTCCCACGTCAGCTCGGCATGCTGACGCCGCGCCGAGAACTTCTGCCTCGCGCTCGGTGGCGCCGGCTTCGCGGGCAAGCCTCTTGACCGCCGCGAAGTCCGTGACACTCCAGAAGCTCAACCACAGCCCGCCGGTCTCGCTGGTCAGCAGTTCGGTTCCGCCCCACGACACCCCGACGATGTCGATCCGCTTGCCGTCCGTGGCCCGAATGTACTCGGCGATCGGCTCGGCGAACAGCATGAAGCCGGTCCGCGCGGGAAGGTCGTGCGGCTGGATCTCCCACTTGTCCTGGAGGCTCGGCGCCGCTTGGCGGACGAGTTTCGTGATGTCGGCGGTCACGTAGAACAGTTGCGCGTCGCGGAGCCGCTGGTACTCATCGGCCAGCAGGAGCACTGCTCCGGTTTCCGGGCCGACGTCCGGCCGGAGGGTGCCGCGCCCCTGTCGCAGCGCTTCGGTGGTGAATAGGTACGCGTACTCGGTTTGCAGGTAGTCGGCGAGGTGCTCGCGCAGAGCGGGCAGCTCCCGCGGCGCGGGTGGCTGCCACCGGACCGGCTCGGGCTTCAGCGTCATCGCATCTCCATGGAAAACCTTGTGTACTGAGTGCTCATGATTTACGGTAAGCAAACGTCGAGTACTAAGTCAACAAGGATTTCTTGGAGGACGCGATGAACCACCGAGCCGGCGCGGCCGGGCCGGGGAACCCGATCAACGCCGAGTGCCATGCCCTGAAGATCGCCGTCGAGGTGGCTCAGGCCTGGCACAAAGGTGGCGGCCCCGACCGGCCGGAAGTGCCGTTGGGGGTCGTCGCCACGCTGGCGCTCGCCAGCCTGGCCACGCACCGGAAAGCTGAGGTCGCGGAGTGGGTCCGAGGCCGGTCCGCGGCCGAGTTCCTCGGCTTTGCCCGCTGGGTGTGGCGGGCGGTGCTGGTGCAGCGACCGGACGTTCTGCGCCTGGCCGCCCCGATCGTGGGCTGGCTCGACGGGACGGACGAGCAGCTGGCCGACCGCATCAAACGCACCGCCGACGCCGCCCTCGCGGCAGGACAACTCGAACTGACCAGTGGCGACCGCCGGTTCGATGCCGACCTGCTCGGTCCGGTTCTCGGCGCGCTGCGGTCTCCGGCGGCCACGAAGGTCGACGCCCAGATGTACACCCCAGGAGACGTCGCCCTCGCTCTGACCTCGGTCATGCTCGGTGACGTCAAGCCGGGCCAGGCCTTCGTCGACGACACGATCGGCACCGGCGGGCTCTTCCGCGCGGCCGCGCAGGTGATCCGCCACCGCGGCCTGGCTCCCGCAGCCATTGCCTGGTACGGCGCCGACGTCGACGAGCTCGCGATCGCCGCCGCCGCGGTCAACAGCGTGATCTGGCAGCTCGGCCCGAACGTCATCCTCTACGTCGGCGACCCGCTGGCCGAACCGGACTGGTCGGCCGCGGCTGCCCAGCAGAAGGTGCAGTTCCACCGGGAAGTTCACGCCTTGCGGGGCGTGCTGGCGGCGCTGGACCTGGAGAACACGCCGAGGTAAGTGCCCAGGTCATGCCCGGGATCCCTGCTAGGTTCGCCGGGTGGGCGACGGCCAGCGCAAGATCACCGACGGTCCTCCGGCGAACCCGGAAACGACCTACCGCTACGTCGACATGGTCGAAATCGCCGGCTGGTTCGGAATCACCCACCGCGCGGTCGCCAACTGGCGCACCCGCTACGCCGACACCCACCCCTTCCCCGAGCCCGACGTCATCATCGGCCGCACCCCAGGGTGGGCCCGGGAACGCAAGCCCGAGATCGAGACGTGGGCGGCCGGCCGCCCCGGCCCGGGAGCCGGAGGCGGGCGGCCACGGAAGTTGTGATCACATACTCCGAGATGAGCAAGGCCGGGAATCCTCAGGACCAGTCGTGGAATCCGCGACCGGTCTTGCGGCCGAGCTCTCCGCGCGCGACCTTGTCTCGCAGCAGTCGTGGTGGGGCGAACCGTTCACCCAGAGTTGTGTGCAAGTGCTCCGCGATGGCGAGCCGGACGTCGAGCCCGACCAGGTCGGTGGACCGTAGTGGTCCCATGGGGTGGCGGTAGCCGAGTTCCATGGCGTTGTCGATGGCGTCGGCGTCGGCGACTCCGTCTTCGAGCATTCGGATGGCTTCCAGTCCCAGCAACACACCGAGGCGGCTGGTCGCGAAGCCTGGTGAGTCCCGCACGACGATGTCGCTCTTTCCGAGCGCACGCACCCAGCCGCGAACCCGATGGGTCACCGCGTTCGCCGTTTCCGAGGTCTTGATCACCTCGACCAGCTGTGACGCCGGGACCGGGTTGAAGAAGTGCATGCCGAGGAAGCGTTCGGGCCGCTTCAGCGCCGAACCGAGTTCCGAGATCGACAGGGAGCTGGTGTTCGTGGCCAGCACCGTCGACGCTGAAACGGTCTTCTCGGCTTCGGTGAGCACCGCGATCTTGAGGTCGGCGCGTTCCGGGATGGCCTCCACGACGAGGTCCACGTCGGATGGGAGCGCGCCGGCGTCGCTCACGGCGGTGAGCCGCCCCAGGACCTCCTCAGGGTGACTGTTGAGCGTGCCACGCCCGGCGGACTTCGTGAGTCCGTCGGCGACGCGCTGCCTGGCCGCGGCGGCGACGTCCGGGTCGCGCTCGACGAGGTGCACTCGCGAGCCGAGGGTGGCGAAGACCTGCGCGATGCCCGCGCCCATCCGCCCGCCGCCGATCACGCCCACCGCGGCCGGTGCCGGTCCGGTCGTCACGACGTACTCCTTCCCGTGGCCCGCTCGCGGGACAGCTTTTCGAGGATCGCCGGGAGCCGCGCGCCGGCGCGTTCCCGCAGGTTCCGGTAGATGCTCTCGCCATGTGCGTCGATGCCGACGGTCAGCGGCCCGAGCCGCTCGACCTCGACCTGGACGAGCCGGTAGTGCGAGACCATCTCCGTCCAGAAGACACCGGTGACCCGCCTGATCGCTTCCGACAGCAGGGTGCAACCGCCGCCGAGGAAGGACAGGTAAACGCATCCCGTGTCGCGCATAGCGGCCACGGACTCGTCACCGAGCCCGCCTTTGCCGCCGGCGAAGCGGATGCCGAGCCCGCGGATCAGCTCGGGCATCTCCGCGTCGAACCGGGTGCTCGTCGTGGGATTCAGGTACAGGAGCCGGTGCTCGTCGCCGACCTGCTCGCTTTGGCTGCCCACGTGGAACAGGGCCTTGCCGTGGAGGTCCAGCGGCGGCTCGATTCCGTGGCGCAGCTGCGACAGCAGCCGGCGATAGGTCGGCAGGCCTGCCGAAATCACGATTTCGCCCGTGAGTGTGACGAGGTCGCCCGCGCGCAGGCTGCGCACGCGGTCCTCGTCGGCGGGCAGTTCGATGTTCAGTGTCTCGACCATCGGTTCCCGGTCCTCATTCCGTTTCGCTGACGGTTCCGTCGTCGCTGATCCGCACGCGCGTCCTGCGGTCGATCCAGCAGTTGAAGCACACGGCGACCGGGGTGAACCCGTGGCCGGCGGCGTAGTCGACGTGCACCGCCATCGCGGTCGTCGCGCCTCCGGTGCCCATCGGGCCGAAGCCCGTCTCGTTCACCGCGGCGAGCAGCCGCCGTTCCATGTCGGCGACGACCGGATCAGGGTGGCTCTGCCCCATTGGCCGCACGACCGACTCCTTCGCCAGCTTCGTGGCGTAGTCGAAGGTGCCGCCGATACCCACCCCGACCACAAGGGGCGGGCACGCCTGGGACCCGGCCCGGAGGACGACCTTCAGGACGTATTCCTCGATCTCGGCGAGCGACGGGAAGGTGAAGATCTCCAGCGCCGCCCATCGTCCCGAGCCGAGCGCCTTGGGTGAGCAGATGATCTCCACGTAGTCGGCACCGTCGAGCACGTCGAAGGTGACGATCGGCATGTCCTTGCCGGCGTAGCCGCGTTCGTTCGTGAGGGGATTGGTGACGTGCTTGAGCAGTGGCGGGTCGGAGGTGGCCACAACCTCGGCGAAACCGTCGCGGATCGCTCGCTTGACGTCCCCGTCGAACGTGACCTTCGTGCCGATGCGCACGATGTAGGTGGGGACGCCGGAGTCGGAACAGAGGAAGTGCCCGCGTTCCTCGGCGGCGCGGGCATTAGCCACCATCAGGTCGAGCGTGGTCCGCGCGACCCCGTCGGTCTCCCGCGCCTGCGCCGCGGCGAGGGCCTTCTTCGCGTCGGCCGGTACCGCTCGCAGCGAGCGCAGGTACATGCGCGAGGTCACGCTCTTGAGTAGCTGGTAGCTGATCGGCAAGGTACCTCCGTAGGGTCAAACGCAGTAACAAGCAAAAAACTATGTCATTGACTTTACGCAGGTCAAGTCCTAGCGTCCACGTCGAAACCGGACGGCGTGCGCTCGGCGCCGCCGCAGGAACTCAACGACGAGGAGGTTCCGGTGACGATGGACACGACGCCGGCGTCCGTGGCCGGTGGGCTGGAAGAGCAGCGGCGGGACGCCGTCTACCGCACGATCAAGTGGCGGATCCTGCCGTTGCTCGTGGTGTGTTACGTGGTCGCTTTCGTCGACCGGTCGAACATCGGCTTCGCGAAGCTCGAGTTCGCGGGCCCGCTAGGGTTCTCCGACGCGGTGTTCGGGCTCGGGGCGTCGCTTTTCTACCTGGGCTACGTGCTGTTCGAGGTGCCGAGCAACCTGATGCTCCACAAGGTCGGTGCTCGCAAGACGCTCCTGCGGATCATGATCCCGTGGGGGCTCGCGTCGGCGGCGGCCGCCTTCATGGTGGCGCCGTGGCACTTCTACACGCTGCGGCTGCTGCTCGGCGTCTTCGAGGCCGGCTTCTTCCCCGGCGTGCTGCTGTACCTGTCCTACTGGATCCCGTCCGCACGGCGGGCGAGTGTGATGGCGATCTTCCTGGCCTCGATGGGGATCTCCGGCGTCGTCGGTGGCCCGATGTCCGGCGGCATCATGCACGCCCTCGACGGGGCGTGGGGCCTGGACGGCTGGCAGTGGCTGTTCGTCGTGGAGGGCCTTCCCGCCTGCGTCCTGGGCGTCGTGGCGTTCTTCGTGCTGAGTGACCGGCCCGAGTCGGCGCGCTGGTTGACGCCGGCGGAGCGCGCCTTCGTGGCGGGGGAGCTGGAGCGCGACCGGCCCCGGGGCGAGAAGGTTCCGCACTCCTACGCCGCCGCCTTGCGCGACCGCCGGTTCTGGGGCCTGGCCGCGCTCGGATTCGGCATCATGACCAGCACGAGCGGCCTGTTCCTGTGGCTGCCGACGATCCTGAAGGGTGCGGGCACACTCAGCGTGGCGCAGATCGGCGTGGTGAGTGCCGTTCCGTTCCTGGCGGCGGTCGTCGTGCAGTACCTCAACGCCCGCCACTCCGACCGGACCCAGGAGCGGCGCCGGCACGCCGGAAGCTTCGCCCTCGTCGGGGCCGCGGGCTGGCTGCTGCTCCCGGTGGCCGCACACCAGACGTGGCTCGCGCTCGCCGTCCTGACCGT
The DNA here is from genome assembly GCF_026017845.1 of Amycolatopsis mediterranei. Lineage (NCBI taxonomy): Bacteria > Bacillati > Actinomycetota > Actinomycetes > Pseudonocardiales > Pseudonocardiaceae > Amycolatopsis > Amycolatopsis mediterranei. The sequence goes on along the minus strand of NZ_CP100416.1, from coordinate 8,366,359 downwards.
GATCGCGGTGGGAACGATGGGGGCGATGGGGCCGTTCTGGAGCATGCCGTCGGCCATGCTCGCCGGCACCGCGGCCGCGGGCGGGATCGCCACCATCACCGCCTTCGCCGGCATCGGGAACCTGATCACCCCCGCCGTCACCGGCTGGCTGAGCAGCACGACCGGCACCCAGGTGTACAACCAGCTGCTCTACGGCGCGGTCCTCGGGATCGGAGCCCTGGTGATGTTCCTGCTGGTCCGCCCGGCGCGCCGATGACCCGCCCGGACTCGCGGCCGGCCCGCCGGGCCGGCCGGCCTGCCACAATGGCGGACATGGCGCTCAACCCGCACGGCAACAGCAGCGCAGGCGTGTCCCGCTACAACCAGCTGGCCACGATCTTCCGCCGCCGCATCGAATCCGGTCACTGGACCGTGGGCAAGCGCATTCCCACCGTTGTCGAGCTCGCCGAAGAGTGGAAGGTCGCGCCGGCGACCGTCCGCCAGGCCCTCGGGATGCTGGAGGAAGCCGGGTTGATCGAGCGGTTCCGCGCCAAAGGCACGTTCGTGACCCGCCGGCCGCAGCAGGACCTGTGGTGCGAGGTTCCCACCGACTGGAACGGCCTGCTGCTGTCCCCGCCGGGAGTCGACGTCGAACTGCTCTCGACAGAGGCCGGTGTCCAGCCGCCGCACGTCGAGCACGTCGGCGGAACGCTCGCGCCGTCCTACCGGCATTGGCGACGGCGTCACTCACGCGACGGACGCCGGTACTACCTTGGCGACGCCTACGTCGAGGAGCGCTGGGCCGCCCGCATCACCGACGAGCAGCTGGCCGAGAACACCACGCTGCGGATCCTTAAGGAAATGCCGGGCCTGCACCTGGCCACGGTCCACCAGACCCTCACGATCGTGACGGCCGACGTGGAGCTCAGCAGCGACCTCGACGTGCCGCTCAACTCACCGATCGCGCGGGTCTCGCGAACCGCGGTCGACGCCGACGGTGTGGTCGTGTTCGTGGGCGACGGCATGTACCGCGGCGACGTCGTCCGCCTGGACATCTCCGTCAGCGCCTGAAACCTCCTCGGGTTGCGGTTGTCATGGATCTTCGTCTACCTTAAAAGTCATAAAGCTATGTTATTTGTTTAGGAGCCTGCTGGTGCGACTGTTCTGGTCCCCGAAGTCACCGTTCGTCCGCAAGGTCATGGTCGTGCTGCACGAAACCGGCCAGGTCGACGAGGTGGAGACGGTACGCACTCCGGTGCAGATGTCCGAACCCAATCCCGAGGTCCTGCGAGCCAACCCGCTCAACAAGATCCCCACCCTGCTGCTCGACGACGGGCGGATCCTGTTCGACTCGCGGGTGATCTGCGAGTACCTCGCGCGCCGCGCCGGCACCGAGGCGATCTACCCCCGGGACGCCGACGCCTACTTCCGCGCGACCACCCTGCAGGCTCTCGGCGACGGCCTGCTCGACCTGCTGCTCATCTGGCGGAACTGGCACCGGGACCGCGGACTCGCCCACGACGCGGCCGACCCCTACCTCGACGCGTTCGGGCTCAAGGTCACGACCACGCTCGACCACCTCGAGTCCCTCGCCGGTGAGCTCGGTGAGCGGTTCGACATCGGCCGGGTGTCGATCGCGATCGCGCTGGCGCACCTGGACTTCCGGTGGCCGGTCCTGGACTGGCGCGCCGGGCGGCCGAACCTCGCCGCCTGGCACGCCGAGGTGTCGGCCCGCCCGTCGATGCGGGCCACGGAGATCGTCGACGACGCCGCCGCGGTCCCCGGCGGGACCGCGTCATGACGGGGCCGCTCACGCACGTGCGCGTGCTCGACCTCAGCCGGATCATGGCCGGCCCGTGGGCCGGGCAGGTGCTGGCCGATCTCGGCGCGGACGTGATCAAGGTCGAACGGCCCGGCACCGGCGACGACACCCGCTCGTGGGGGCCGCCGTTCCTCGGCTCGGAGTCCGGATACTTCCTGTCCGCCAACCGCGGCAAGCGCTCGGTCACCGCGGACATCGCCACGATCGAGGGCCGCGACCTGGTCCGCCGGCTCGCAGCCACCAGCGACATCGTGCTCGAGAACTTCAAGGCCGGCACCCTGGACCGGTACGGGCTCGGCTACGAAGATCTGCGCGCGGTCAAACCCGACATCGTCTACTGCTCGATCACCGGCTTCGGCCAGGACGGCCCTCGCCGCGACCAGGCCGCCTACGACTTCATGATCCAGGCCATGGGCGGGCTGATGAGCGTCACGGGCGAGCCCGACGACCGGCCGGGAGGCGGTCCGCAGAAGGTCGGCGTGCCGATCGTGGACCTGTTCACCGGGATGTACGCCGCGACGGGGGTGCTCGCCGCGCTCGCCCACCGCGACCGCACCGGCGAGGGCGACCACATCGACCTCGCGATGCTGGACGTCCAGGTCGGTGTTCTCGCGAACCAGGCGATGAACCACCTGATCTCCGGCGAAGTTCCGGTCCGCCGCGGCAACCGCCACCCGAACATCCAGCCTCAGGACGTCTACCCGTGCCGCGACGGCCATCTCGTCGTCGCGGTCGGCAACGACGCCCAGTTCACCCGGTTCTGCGAGGCACTCGGCTTCCCCGAACTCGCGGCCGATCCGGACTACGCCACCAACGAGGCTCGCGTGCGCAACGTCGAGGCACTCACGTCCCGGATCCGGCGGACGCTGGCCGGCGGCGAGCTCTCGCACTGGCTGCGCGAACTCGGCGTTCGGTCGGTCCCCTGCGGGCCGATCAACACGGTGCCGATGGCACTGGCCGACGAGCAGGTGCGGCACCGGGGGATGGTGCGGCAGCTGCCGCATCCCGCGGAAGGCGCCGTTCCGCAGGTGGTCAGCCCGCTCCGCTTCCGCAACGCGGCACTGGACTTCGCCGCGGCCCCGCCACTGCTGGGCCAGCACGACGACGAGATCGCCCGTGAGCTCGGCGCCGAGGCCGTATCCGGCCACAACCCCTGACCCACCGGACGGGCCGCCCGCGTGGCGGCGAGTGAGAACCAGGAGAGTCTTCGTGCCTCGCATCCCCCTGTTCGACCCCGAGGTGATGACCCCGGAGCAGGAACGGGTCTATCGCCAGATCGTGGACGGACCCCGCGCCCGCCTGGTCGGACCGCTGCGGGCGTCGCTGCACCGTCCCGACCTGGCTGACCGCTGGCAGCGGTTCGGCGAGATCCTCAGGTACGACACCAGCCTGCCCGACCGGCTCAACGAGCTGGCGATCCTCGTCGTGGCCCGCCGGTGGACCGCCCAGCTCGAATGGTCCATCCACGTGCGGGCGGCGCTCGACGCCGGCCTCGCGCCGGACGTCGTCGATGCCCTGCGGGACGGGGTGGCCCCGGTCTTCGCCGACCAGGACGCCTACGACGTCTACGAGTTCGCGCGCACGCTACAGGAGACCGGAGATGTCGCCGACGAGGTCTACCACCGGATCTGGCGGCGCTGGGGCACCGTCGGGATCGTCGAGCTGTCCTCCGTGGTCGGCTACTACACGCTGGTCGCCATGACCCTGAACGTCCACCGCATCCCCTTGCCGGGCGGCGAAGCCCCGCCACTGCCCACAGTGGACGGTCCGCCGGGGCTCCTGACCCTGCCGGAGGCCGAACTCGCCGCCGGGGCTCCCCGGGCGGCAGCGCGGACGGCGGGCTGATCCATGGCCGCTCACCCCGACGGCGCCGAGATGGTCCGGCCACGGATGCCGGTCCGCGCGGCACGCGCTTTCCCCGCCGGTGCGTGGGACTGCCATGCCCACGTCTTCGGGCCGTTCGACCGCTTTCCGGCCGGTCCCTCCACCTACGCCCTGCCGGACGCGCCGCCCGGCACCTACCTCGACATGCTCGATCGCACCGGCGTTACCTGCGGGATGCTCGTGCAGCCCGCGCCCTACGGCACCGATTCAGGCGCGCTGGAGAATGCGGTCGCGGCCTCCGGCGGTCGCGCCGTGGGGGTCGCCACGGCGTCCGCGGACTGCCCGGCAGGCGAGCTCGAGCGACTGCGCCGGGCCGGCGTCCTGGGCCTGCGGTTCAACGAGCGCATCGCCCCGGCCACCGGCGCCCGGTTCCCCGGCGCGATCGGCACCGAGGCGTTCCGGACGCTGGCCCCCGTCATGCGAGAACTCGGTCTGCACGCGCAACTCTGGGCCGGTCTCGACGACTGCGTCCGGCTCGTCGACGAGTTCGCCGGCACCGGGGTCCCCATCGTGCTGGACCACCTGAGCCAGCCGGACGTCGCCGCGGGCCCGGACGCCCCGGGCTTTCGCGCCCTGCTCGACCGCGTTCGCGACGGCGCCGCGTGGGTGAAACTCACCCTGTGCCGGGTGGGTGATCCCCTTCAGGGCTACGCCGACGCCCGCCCGTTCCACGACGCACTCGTCGAGACCGCCGCATCGCGCCTGCTCTGGGGTTCGGACTGGCCCTTCGTGCGGCTGGGGGAGTCCGCACCGGACGTCGCAGACCTCGCCGACACCTTCTGCGATTGGGTCGACGACGCCGCCCTACGCCGGCGAATCCTCGTCGAGAACCCGCCGAGGCTGCTCGGAATCAAGGACGCGTCGTGAAGCTCCTCTTCGTCGTCGACCCGATCGGTGGGCTCGATCCCGGCCACGACTCCTCGGTTGCGCTTATGCGGGCCGCCGTCGCGCGCGAGCACGAGGTCCTGACGACGGAAATGCGGCACCTGTCCGTGCGTGACAGCCACGTTCTGGCCTGGGCGGCCGCGCCGGAACTCCAGCCCACCGCACACGGGCGGATCACCGCCGGACCGGGTGCGATCGTCGACCTCGACGATGTGGACCTCGTCCTCGTCCGCACCGATCCGCCGGTGAACGACGACTACCTGCGCGCCACCTACCTCCTGGACGTGGCGGTGCGCCGAGGTACCGCGGTCACCAATCATCCCGAAGCACTGCGCAACACCAACGAAAAGCTCTTCGCGCTGCGTTTCCCCGAGCTGATCCCGGAGACCGTGGTGAGCGCCTCGGCCGTCGAGCTGACCGGCGCGGTCGAACGGTGGGGGCGTGCCGTCCTCAAGCCCACGGACGCCATGGGCGGGCGAGGCGTCCTGCTGCTGGAGCGTGGCCACCCGAACCTCGCCGCGTTGATCGAGACGGGGACCGCGCGAGGCAGCCGGCATGTCATCGTGCAGCGCTTCGTCGACGACGGCACGGGCAGCGACCGGAGGATCCTGGCCGTCGACGGCGAGCCGGTCGCCGCACTGCGGCGCACCGCGCAAGCGCCGGACTTTCGGTGCAACATGGCGGTCGGTGCCTCGGCCGCCGCGGCCCCGCTCACCGCGCGCGACCGCGAGATCTGCGTTGCCCTGCAAACGGAACTCCTCGCGCGGGGCATCGCGTTCGCCGGCGTCGACGTCATCGGCGATCGGCTCATCGAGGTCAACGTCACCAGCCCGACGGGGTTGCGGGAGGCTGACGACGGCTCGGGCGCCGTGGCCGACGACGTCCTGCGGAGGCTGCTCGCCCGCCTGAAGTGAACCGGTCCGTCCTCGAGGGGCGGACCGGTTCACCGGTGTCAGCGGGCGGCTGGTGCGGCCTCGGTCGTCACCGCGGCCGCGCCGTCGCCCGGCCAGGACCACCGGGGCTCCCGCTTCTCGAGCGTGGCCGCCGCGGCTTCCTTCGCGTCGGGGGACTGGGCGAGCCGGATCGTGTATTTCTGCTCGTGGGCGTACCCCTCGCGCACGCCCATCGCCTCGGACTCGTTGAGGGCCCGCTTCGCCAGCCGCAGTCCCAGCGGGCTCTTTCGGGCGATCTTCGCGGCGAGCGCCCGCGCCTCCGCCAGCTCGTCGCCGTCCTTTCCGACGTACTGCACCAGGTCGACCCGAAGCGCCTCCTCGGCGTCGAGCGGCTCACCGGTGAAGTACATCAATCGCAGCCTGCCTTGCGGAACGAGCCGGGCGAGGTGGCGGGCCCCGCCGCACCGTCCGGCGTTGATCTCCGGCAGCCCGATCGACAGATCGGCGGCCGCGAACCTGATGTCGCAGCATGCCGCGAGCACGGCCCCGGCGCCAAGGGCATGACCGTTGACGACGGCGATCGTCGGCACCGCACAGTCCAGGATCGCGTCGTAACAGGTCCTCGCCCAGCGCTGCCGCAGCTCGAACACGGACTCCGCCGGGCTGATCGCCTCCACCGTCTCGCGGATGTCGGCGCCGGCGCAGAACATCTTCGGATTCGCCGACCGGAGGATCACCGCGTGCACGTCCGTCCGTTCGGAAAGGTCACGGAAGGCCGTGGTGAGTTCCTCGTACATCGTCAGCGACACTGCGTTGACTGGGGACCTGTCGAGTACGACTTCGGCGACGGGACCGTCGACGTGCAGCTGGATGGTCGTGAACACGTGAACTACTCCTCGGTGAGCAGATGAGCTATTAAAACATGTTTATGACTTTTAAGGTAGGTCGTGTCTGGCTCGTGGTCAAGAAGATGGGACTGCGGCCGTCGCCTCAGCCGGCCGCTGCGAGCGCTGTGGGGGTTCGGCACCGAAGGCGACTGCGCCGCGTTAACGATGGAGTTCGCGGCGCTGAGTCCCTGTCGGGCAACAAGGGCTAATAAACTGCATTATTGACTCAAGGAGGCCTCTGGGGATAAATTCCCCGCGGCCGACGTGAGTCATCTGGCTGGGACGAGGAGGTTTTGGTGAAAGTCGTCGTGATCGGTGCCGGGGCGATCGGAGGGCTGATCGCAGCACGTCTGGCACGAAGTGGGCACGAGGTGTCCGTGTTCGCCCGGGGCAGAACGCTGCGGGCCATCCGGGCGCGCGGCCTGCAGCTCATCGAAGGTGCCTCTGCCCCGATCACTGTTCACCCCTCTTCCGTGACTGACCAGGTAGCGGACCTGCCGCCCGCGGAACTGGCGGTCGTCGCGGTGAAGGCGCCATCTCTGCCCGGACTCGTCCCGCGGATTGCCGGGATGCTGACGTCGGTACCGATCGTCGTACCGGTGCTGAACGGCCTTCCGTGGTGGTTCGTCGACGAGTACGTGACACCCGTGACGGGTGCGCGTCCGGACGTGCCCGATCCGAGTCGCGCACTGGCCGTGGTGCACCGGGACCGGCTCCTGGGCTCGGTCGTGTTCCCGGCGAGCTCCTGTCCTGAGCCCGGCGTGATCCGTCATGCCTCGGGTGAGCGGATCGTGTTCGGCGAGATCGAGGGCGGGACCAGTGAGCGTGTCGCGACCGTCGCGGGCATGTTCACCGCCGCCGGATTCGATGCGGTGGCCTCTCCGTGCATCAGGGACGACGTGTGGTTGAAGCTGCTGGGAAACGCGTGCTTCAACCCGGTGAGCTTGCTCGTCGGGGCGTCGACCGACAGGCTGATCGACGACGCGCGCGTCAACGCGCTGTTCGTGCGGATGATGGCCGAGCTGGCCGGGATCGGTGCCCGGCTGGGTGTGACCCGGCAAACCGATCCGCTCGAACGGCTTGTTCTCACTCGTCGGCTCGGCCGAGTCAAAACCTCGATGTTGCAGGACGCCGAGGCGGCCAGGGCGGTCGAGATCGACACCATCGTCGGCGCTGTCGTCGCTATCGCCGAAGCGCTCGGTGTTCCTGCGCCCAGGCTGTCCGCGGTCCACGCTCTGGCGCGGTTACGTGCTGAGACCGCGAATCTGCTGCTCGCCTAGCGCGTCAGCAGCCGGGGAACCCCTCACTGCCGGGCTCAGCCGGCGGCGTGCCACAGGGGCAGGTCGCCGCCGCCTACGTTGCGGAGCCTGTGTCACCGTCGCGGCCGAAGTGGCCGTATGCGCGGCGGCATCCTCAGCCCGGCGCGTACCCGGCCTTCTTGTCGACGACGTTCAGCAGACGCCGGCCGGTGGCGTAGCGTGCGACGTTCTCGGCGAAGATGTCGATTGCGCGGACGACCGTTTCCGGCGTGGTTGCGCCGTTGTGCGGGGTGACCACTACGTTCGGCAACGACCACCACGGCGAGTCCTCGGGGAGGGGCTCTTCCGAATGTGCGTCGAGCCCTGCGCCGGCTATGCGCCCGCCGGTGACAGCGGCGAGCATCGCCGCGTCGTCGACGATCTCTCCCCTGGATATGTTCACGACGAATGCGGTCGGCTTCATCACGGCGAAGACCGATTCGCCGATGATTCCGCGAGTGGTCTCGGTGAGCGGTGCCGCTACGACGAGGAAGTCGCACAGGGCCGCGAACTCGGTCATGTCTGCGGGCCCGAACATTCTGTCGACCCCGTCGGCGCTCCTCTCCTGATGGTTGCGGAGCCCGAGCACGCGCATGTGGAAAGCGCGGCACTTCACGGCGAGGTCCCGTCCCGCCTTCCCCATGCCGACGATGCCGACGGTGCTGCCCGCGAGTTCGCCGTGGCGGAAACGGTCCCACCGTCGCGCCGCCTGCGCCGCCATCCACCGCGGCACATCGCGGTTCAGCATCATCATGAGCAGGAGCGCGTGCTCGGCCAGCGGGACGGCGCCGTTGCCCGCCGAAGTCGTCAGCACGACGTCGGAGTCCACCGCGCGCGGTGGGAGGTCGGCGTCGGCCCCCGCGGTCCAAAGCTGGTTCCAGCGAAGGGCTTTCGCGATGCCGAACCGTTCCGGCGTGAGGTGCCCGGCGACGACCTCCGCGTGAGCGAGGAGGTCGTCCGGCGGGTGCTTCTCGGTGACGATGTCGAAATCCGGCGCGATCGCCCGCAGTTTTTCGACCACGTCACCGGGAACGGGCGCCTCGGTGATCAGCAGGAGCCGCCCGGTCATCGGCCGTCCTCCTGGATCGTCACGCGCGCGACCTCGCCGGGGTCACCGGCCGAACGAGCGATGGCCAGTTCGAATTCGCCCGGTTCCCAGGCCCAGCCGTGGTCCCAGTGCGCGAAGGCCCGCCGTGGCACGGCGACCCGGATTTCGGCGGTGGCCTGGGGTTCGAGGCGCACCGCGCGGAATCCCGCGAGCCAGCGCGCCGGCCGGTCGATCGCCGACTCCGGCCGCGCGGCGTAGACCTGGACGACGTGCTTGCCGGCTCGCTCACCCGTGTTGCGCACCTCGACGACGACCTCGAACCCGTCGGCGGCCGGAACCACCTGCGGCCGGCCGACCGCGAAGGTCGTGTAGCCCTCGCCGTGCCCGAACCAGTACCGCGGCTCACGGCCGGCCCGCAGCCACGCCCGGTACCCGATGTGGACGCCCTCGTCGTAGGCGAGTTTTCCGTCCTGGGGCACCACATTCCGGACGGGGACGTCCTCGAACGCGTGCGGCCACGTCGTCGGGAGGCGGCCGCCGGGCTCCTCGGTGCCGCGTAGGACGTCTCCGAGCGCCGTGCCGTACTCCTGCCCACCGAACCAGGTGAGCAGGACCGCGGCGGCGTCGTCGGCCGCGGGCAGCAGTACCGGGGCTCCGGAGTTGACGACGACGATGGTGCGCGGGTTGGCGGCGATCACGCGGTGGGCGAGTTCGTCCTGCCGTCCGGGAAGCCGGAGCGTGGTGCGGTCGTGTCCTTCGGACTCGACCTGGCTGTTCGTGCCCAGGACCAGCACGACGACGTCGGCCTCCGCCGCCAAGGCCTCGGCGCGCTCCAGCAACAACTCGGGGTCGGTGGTGTCGGGTCCCAGCCCGATGCCGGTGGCGAGGAGGCCTTCGAGACCCCCGGCGACCGGCGCGTAGTCGAACCGATAGGTCAGCGCGTACGTGCGCCCCGCGTCGACGCGTGCCGTGGTGGTCCGCGTGGACGGCGAGAGGATCGCCGCGCCGAGGTCTTCGCCTTCGGCCTCCGCGTCGGTGTCGAGGATCGTCTTCCCGTCCAGGACGATCCGGCCGTGACCGACGCCGCTGAAACCGATTTCGACGTCCGCGCTCTCCGTCGGGGTCCACTCGGTCACGAGTTCGAGCGCACGCCCGCGGCCGATGGGGGCGTCTCCGCCGAACCAGACGAACGAGGTGGCGAAACGGTCCTCTTCGAACAGGACTTCGTCGTCGGCGCCGCGCAGCCGCAGGTGCACCCCTGGCTTTCCGCTCTCGGGATTGCGCAGCTGAGCCAGGGGGAGGTCGGCGAGACCTTCCTGGACCACGGCGCCGAGGGCGTAGTCCACGTGGGAGTGCGGGAACGCCGCGGCGACACCGTCGAGCGGACTGACGACCCGCTCCGGGACGACCGTCGCGCTGCCGCCCCCCTGGGTGCGGGCCAGCCGGGCGTTGTGGCCGATCACGGCGATGCGGGCCGGGGCGGGATCCAGCGGCAGGATGCCGTCGTTCGCGACGAGCACGGCGCCCTCGATTTCGGCACGGCGGGCGAACGCGATCCCGTCGGCCGGTGGGACATCCACCGGTGCAGTGTCCGCCAGGGCACCGACTCTGGCCGCGAGCCGGAGGATGCGGACCACCTTGCGGTCGATGGCCGCTTCGGTCACTTCGCCGGCCTCGACTGCCGTCACGAGCGCGTCTCCCCACGCCCCTTCAGGGCCCGGCATCGCGAGGTCCTGTGACGCGCGCGCGGCGGCGACGGAGCGCACGCCGGTCCAGTCGCTGACGACGACTCCGTCGAACCCCCATTCGCTGTTGAGCGGGGTTTCGAGGAGGTCGTGTTCTGATGCGGTCACACCGTTGATCGCGTTGTACGCGCTCATGAGCGCCCACGCGTGCGCATCGGTGACGGCGTCCTCGAAAGCCCGGAGGTACACCTCACGGAGGGTGCGCTCATCCACCTCGACGCTCGCGGTGAACCGTTCGGTCTCGAAATCGTTGGCGACGTAGTGCTTGGGCGTCGCCGCGACTCCGGCATCCTGCACGCCTGACACGTAGGCGGCCGCGAGGGCCGCGGTCAGGACCGGATCCTCGCTGAAGGCCTCGAAATGACGGCCGCCGAGAGGTGACCGGTGCAGGTTGATGGTCGGTCCGAGGATGACGTCGACGCCTTTGCGCCGCGCCTCCGCCGCCGCGAGGGCGCCGTACTCCGCCGCGACCGCCGAGTCCCAGGACGACGACAGCGCGGTCGCGGACGGGAGGTTGATCGACGGGTGGCGCTCGTCCCAGACCGGCCCGCGCACGCCGGATGGCCCGTCGGAGAGGACGATCGAGCGCAGGCCGATGGACGGCAGCGGTGTGGTGCTCCAGAAGTCGCGGCCGGTCAGCAGACTGACCTTCTCGGCAAGCGACAGCTGTGCGGCGAGTTCGCGGATGCGGTTCTCGTCGATGGTCGGTTCGGTGGTCATCGCGGCGCCCTCTCGGCCGTGCTCAAGCCGGTGTGCTTTCCGGACAGCTGTTCGACTTGAAGGAGCAGGGTGGAGTGGTCCAGTGAACCGGCGCCCTGCGCGCGCAGCGAGGTCAGCAGATCGGCGACGTGCGCTCCCAGCGGAATCGCCACACCCGCGGCTCGGGCGGAGTCCACGACGATGCCGAGGTCCTTGTGGTGCAGGTCGACCCGGAATCCCGGCTCGAAGTGGCGGGCGAGCATGCCAGGGGCCTTTCGCGCCAGGACGTTGCTGCCGGCGAGCCCGCCGCCGAGGACCGTGATCGCCGAGGACAGGTCGACGCCGTGCGCGTCGAGGAACACCAGCGCCTCCGCGAGCAACTCGAGGTGGCCCGCCACGATCAGCTGGTTCGCGGCCTTCACGGTCTGCCCAGCACCCGCCGGACCCACGTGCACGATCGTGCTGCCGACGGCGTCGAACACCTCCGCTGCGGCGGTGAAGTCACCGGCATCGCCGCCCACCATGATCGACAGGGTGCCTTCGATCGCGCCCGCCTCGCCACCGCTGACGGGGGCGTCGAGCGCACGGACGCCGCGTTCGGCCGCAGCTGCGGCGACCGCGCGGCTGATCTGGGGCCGGATGGTGCTGGCATCGATCAGGAGGGTCCCCGGACGGGCATTGTCGAGCACACCGCCGTCGCCGAGGACGACAGCCTCGACGTCGGGGCTGTCGGGCAGCATGGTGATGACGACGTCCGCGCCGGCGACGGCCTCGGCGACCGAGCCGGTTGTGCGCCCGCCTTTCTCGGCGAGCACACGGCTTTTGCCGGGAGAGCGGTTGTACCCGATCACGTCGAAGCCGGCGTCGACCAGGTTTGCCGCCATGGGCGCTCCCATCACGCCGAGACCGATGAATCCGATCGTGGTCACGCGAGGTCCTTCCTGAGTGCGTCCGGCCGTTGTTCGTCGCCGGGCGGGTCTTTTTTGGCTGGTGAAACCACGAAGTAGGGCCGACCGCAAAGATCCGGTCCGAGGTCCGGATGGTTCGCCGCCGCGCCGTCCGGCGCGATCACCTCGACGTAGTACTGCAGGGCACGATCGGCGGGGATGTCGTCGCCCGGGATCTCACCGGCCCAGGCCGTCCCGGCAGGGGAGAGCGGGAGCACGCGATATTCCTCGGCCTGGTTGACCGGCCGATAGTGCAGCCGCACGGACTCGGCACCGTCGGCGTGGACGAGCACCGGCACGCCACTGCCGCCGGTGAACGAGAGCGGTGTGTCGTGCCGGACCGTGAAACCCGTTGCCCGGCGCGGCTCGCGCTCCGGGATGAGCCGTGGCGGAACGGTCACTCCGCGGCCGACCTCCCGCGCCAGCGCGGCGATGTCGGCGTCGATGGCGTCCAACCGGTCGGACCAGTGCCCGCGCTGGAATGCCGCACCGCCGAACGCGAGGTCGTCCCGGTACACCGCGCCGGCCGCCGCGGCCCGCTCCCACGCCGCTCGCGCGTTCCGGTAGTGAGCCACCGCCTGATCGCCCGCATTGCGGTCGCCGGTTCGCTGGAACACGGCGAACGCCCAGGCCGCGCGGAACTTGGCCGCGAAGAACTCCGCGATCCCGGCGAGGATCCGCACGTCCGCGGCGATTCGGCGGTAGTCGGCGCTTGGCGCGGGTCCGGCGAGCGTCTCGGCCTCGTCCAACGACTGAGAGGCGTCGCGGGCAAGCCGGTCGAACAGGTCGGCGACATCCCATGGCGAGTAGCGGCCGTCGGGCGTCCCGCCCAGCCACCGGTCGGCGTACTCGTCGACACCAGCGAACACTTCCGGGTCGAGTGAGCCGACCGATCCGAAGGTGTGCGGTGGCTTGGAGTCGAAGGTGAGGTCGGGCGGCCAGCCACGCTCCGCGTACGGGTTGTCCACCACCGGCGGCACTGGAACGATCGGTACGTTCGTGTACATCTCGGGCCAGTACATCGCGCACGCCGTCGAAGGGCCGTGGGTGGTGAACACCAGTGGCAACACGCGGGATGCCGCCGCGAGAGCACGTTCCACCGCCGGCCACGCGCCGCCGTGCACCGAGCGCAGGTGACGTCGCCACGACTCCGGTTTTTCTTGCGGGTCGTAGGCGAGCCGGCCTCGCAGCCGAGTGGCGTAGCGGTGTTTGGTCCAGTCCCGCGGGCCCAGTGCCAGCTCGGGGTCGCGGTACAACTCTCGCCCGCCGGGCATCCCGGAGTCCTTGCGGCCCTTGAAAGTCATCATGTCGAACCACTCGATGCCCGCGGCTCCCCCGAAGGAGGCTTCGCGGCCGACCGCGGCCGCCGCGGCCGGATCGCCCCACGACAGGAAGCGCTGCGTGCCCGGCCAGACGCGGTAGACGATCTCGTAGGGCCGGTCCTCGGTGAGGAAGTCGGCGTACCCGTACCGCGTGAAACTCCGCCGTGCGGTCTCCTGCCAGCCGGTCACGGATTCGTGGTGCCCGGTGGCATTGGCCAGGCGGGTTCCCCGCTCCGCGATCCGTTCCGACGGGTCGCGTTCGAGCCGGCGGATGGACGCCTGGTGATAGGGCAGCCCCATGTGTTCACCCCAGTACTTCGGCGACAGGGTCGCCCGCTTTCCCGACTCGCGCGTCGCGCGGATGAGCTCCTCGCCCACGCCCTTGGCGTGGAAGTCCACGTCGGTGAGCCCGGGGAACTCGCCGAGACGGGAGAGGACCACCCGCCAGAACTCGTGGGTGGGCTCGCGGATGCCACCTTCGACGTGGACCCGGAAGGTCAGGCCGCGGATTTCGGGCACGGCCGCCAGCAGCGTGGCGAGGGCGTCGCGGCAGTAGGCGGCATGGTTGGTGTCGTCGATGCCGGTGATGCGGAGGGGGTCGGCGTCGTCGTCCGGGTCGTAGCGGTAGGCGTGGTTCCACAGCCCCAGGTGAAAGTCCAGGCCGCGCCGAGTGGTTTCGCGGGCAACGTACCGCAGGGCGGCGAGGTTGCGTGCGCGCTCCGCAGCGTCGACTCCGTCGATCTCGACGTCGTAGCCCGGCACCGTCACCACGTAGGGGTAGAGGAACTGGAGGTACGAGTCGCGCACTTTCTTGTCGATCGTGAAGTCGTTCCCCGGGCCTGTGCCGAAGCTGAAGCGGTTGAACCGGTGCGTCGCGAGGTCGGTGAGGTACTCGTCCCAGAACCGCCGGTCGTGGAACCACCCGGAGTCCTCGGCCCGGCTGGAGAAGATGCGGGTGAGGGACCGTACCCGGTTGGCCGGTCGTCCGTCTTGGTCGCCGATCCGGTCCAGCACCCCGACTTCGTCCGGGCCGGTCGCGTACGTGACGCCGTCGACGATGTCGAGCACGGCGTACATCGCGCCGCGGGTGTCGGGCGCGGCGATCGTCACCGCACTTCCGCTCCGCCGGATACGGAACCCCTCCGCCGGTAGCTCCGGCGCGTCGACCGCCCGCACGAGCTGAACGCCGGACCGCGCGAGCGCGGCAGCCAGCTCGCCGAGTGCCCACGAGACCGGGTCGTCGTCCGATCGCGGGTGCCTTTCGTCCAGGACGACAACCTGTTCGCCCCGGCTCACATCACGCCTCTCACGACGTGGGCCATCGGCCTGCTTCCTGCTGGAACAACCGGCTTCATCCTCAACCAACTCCCGGATCCGTTCACCGTCGAGCGCTCTGGACAATCAGGCAAGTTGTAATACAAGATAGCTTGAATGACAACTTGTGAGCCGTCGTGCTCGCGGAGGAGGAGAAGCCGATGCCGGCCACCGAGCTGCGACTCGCCGGGCTGACCCGCTACGGGCAGGTGAACTTCACCGAGGACGACGTACGCCTGCTCGACGTCGGCTTCTGGCGGGACGTGTGGCGCCGATCGCGAGTGCAGGTCGTGCTGCTCAACTGCGGCGGCATCATGGCGTACCACCCGACACGCCTGTCAGGGCATCCCGTCGCGCGTGGCGTCGACCGTCGTGACCTGTTCGGGGAGATGGTCACCGCGGCGCGCGAGCTGGGCATCGAGGTGGTGGGCCGCCTCGACGTCGGCGTGGTCGACCAGCATTTCCGGGATCTACACCCCACCTGGATGATGACCGATGCCAGCGGCCGCTCACGGACCCTCAACGACGTCACCGGGGGCACTTGGGGCCGGCCGGGTGGGCACCGCATCGAGAACGAGATGTACTACACGTGCATCAACTCCGGGCTCTTCACTGACTACCTCCCGGCGCTGCTGACCGAAGTGGCGCAGGGGTACGACGTCGCCGGCTTCTTCACCAACGGGTTTCCCACCGTCGCACTGGCGTCTCCCTCCACGCGCATGCTGTGCCGGTGCGACCGGTGCACGGAGTTGTGGGCGGATTACGCCGGCGGGGTGCCGTTCCCCGCCGCCGACGACCCCGCCGACCCGGTCTTCCGCCGTTACGTGGAGTTCCTGCGTGAGACGTCGTTGGCACGGTTGCGCGCTCTGCGCAGCCACGTGAAGGAGATCTCGGCCGATCTCTCCTTCAACACTTCGGCGATACCCGGGGTGAGTGGCGGCCTGCCGTGGACGGAGTGGGCCGCCGAGCTCGACGTCCTGTTCTGCGACAACCAAGACCGCTCGCCCGACTACGGTCGCTCGGCGCCTTCGCACGGCCTGTGGGAAGTCGGCCTCAGCTCAGAACTGCTGCGCTCGGTGTCGGCCGGGAAGCCTGCGGTGCGAGTGCAGTCCACGGCACGGATGCGCGGCAGCGGGCGCCACAGCTCGAAGAACCCGGCCGAGTTGCGGCTGCAGCGGGCACTCGCCCTCGCCCACGGCGAGCTGCCGATGTGGCACGCCGTGTCGGGACGGCAGTACAGCCGTCGCTGGCTCGAGGGCGTGGTGGAGTTCGACCAGTGGGTCGCCGAGAACGGCTCTGTCTTCGCCGACCGCCGCTCGCTCGCCGACGTCGGGATCGTCTGGTCGCAGGAAAGTGCTTGGCTCCAGGACTGGGGCGGAGCCCTGCCCGGGCCGCGGTTCAGCGACGCCCTGAATGGATGGCACCTCGCGCTGAGCCGCGCTCGGGTGCCGGCGCAGCTCGTCTTCGCAGACGGCATCGCGTCGTTCACCTGGCTTCGGGTTCTGGTGCTGCCGAGCAGCCTCGTGCTCAGCGCCCGGGCGGTCGAGCGCGTCGTCCGGTTCGCGCGGGAGGGCGGCGCTGTCGTGGTGTGCGGCGCGGCTGGAATGCTCGACGAATGGGGTGTTCCGCACGAGGGCGACCCCATCGGGACCCTGGTCGGCGTGACGCGTGACCCAGCCGCGATGCTCGGCCCCGAAGCGGTGTCCTACCTGCATCTAGACGGCGACCCGGTGGCACGTTCGCTCCTGCCTGGCCTCGGCGACGACGACGTCGTTCCCGGCAGCACCTGGCTGGTCCCCTTCCGCGCGGGGTCCGCGGAGACGGCGCTGATGTGGAACGAGGGGGAGTTCGTGATCCCGACGCATGCGGCGGGGCTGCCCCGCGCCGGCGGGCGGCCGACACTCGCCCGTCAGGCCACTCCCGTCCGCTCCGCCTACCTCGCTGCAGACCTCGACGCCCGGTTCTTCACCTACCGGGCCGTGGAACACCGTGAAATCCTCGCCGGCCTCGCACGCTGGAGCTTGGCTCCCGCAGGACCGACCATCGAGGTCGACGGCCCCGGCGTCGTAGACGTGCGCAGCTGGTGCACCGCCGACGAAGTCGTGATCGTGGTGACGAACCTCGACAACCCCGGTGCCCAGGATGAGCCCGTGGAGGAGTTCCGCCCGGTGGGGCCACTGCGTGTTCGCGTGAACGGAACAGCCGTCGCCGGCGGGGACGCCCACTTCCACCGGGAACGTCGTTCGGCGAAGCTCGCGATCGAGGACGACGGTGCCGTGACCTTCGTTCTCGATCGGGTCGTCGACTTCGAGGTGGCGACCCTGCCCGGCGGTGCCTGATGACCGACTTGCATTGGATCGCCACCGGCCGGGCCGATGGGCCGGTGGTTCTGCTGAGCAACCCGCTCGGTGCGACGTCGGACGTCTGGGCGGACCTCGCGGGTGTGCTTGAGCCGCGGTTTCGCGTCATCCGGTACGACTCGCGGGGCCATGGTCTTTCCCCGCTGGGAAAATCGCCGATCGACATCGGCTCGCTCGTCGACGATGCCGCGGACGTCCTCGATTCGGCGAGTGCCGAACACGCTCACGTCGTCGGGCTCTCGCTCGGTGGCATGGTCGGGATGTCGCTCGCCGCCCGCATGCCCACTCGGGTCCGCTCGCTCACCGCGATGTGCACAGCAGCTTTCTTTCCGGACAAAGAGATCTGGGGAGAACGTGCCCGGGCGGCGCGGGACGGCCGGATGGCGGACCTCGCCGACAGCTCCCTCGAACGCTGGTTCACCAGTGCGTGGACACATCGGCACCCCGCAGCTGTCCAGGCCGCTCGGCGGATGTTCTTGTCGACCTCGGTCGAGGGGTATGCCCGCACCGCCGAGGCCGTCGGGGCCCTCGACCTGAGGGACGCGTTGCCCCTCGTCGTCTGCCCGGCCCTGGTGGTCGCGGGCCGGTTCGACCCGTCCACGCCGTCCCCGCTCCTCCAGGAGATCGCGGACGGGATCGACCAAAGCCGTTACCGGGAACTGGAAGGCGCCCACTGGCTGCCGGTGGAGGCCGCGGCAGCGGTGTCGGAAACCGTGCTGCCCTTCTTGGCCGAGGTGGATCAGTCCGTCAACCGGGGTGCCGAAGACGCAAAATGTAAGACATTATGACAATCCTGTGACATACTCAGTGTATGAACACCACCCCCTCGATCGCGGTCTCCACCACCACGCTCATCGACGCGGTGTACGAGTCACTGCGGCAGCGCATAGCCACCGGCGAGATAGCTTCCGGGGAACGCGTCACCGAGGCCCGGGTGGTGGGTGACTACAACGTGGCGCGCCCGACGGCGAAGGCCTGCATCGAGCGCCTCGTGAACACGGGACTGTTGCAACGCGCGATGCACAAGTCCGCCACGGTGACCGCGCTCACGGCCGCCGACGTCGACGACTTGTTCCTCGCCCGCACCACCATCGAAGTCGCCGCCGCCCGGCAACTGGCGACCTCGGGCGACGTCCCGCGCGCAATGCTGGAGGCCCAGCACGCCATCGACCTGGCCGGAAAACTCGACGATCGCGCGGCGCTGGTCCGAGCCGACATCGACTTCCACTCGAGCATGGTGCGGGCGAGCGGCAGCAAGCGCCTCGCGCGGATGCACGAGCTCATAACCGGCGAAATCCTCCTCACCATCGGCAGCGCTGGTCACCAGAGCGCGCCCATCCCCGTGGTCGCCGCGGAGCACGCCAAAATTCTGGATGCCCTTCGCGCTCGCCGTGTCGACGAGGCGAGCGCCCAGCTGATCGCGCACCTCGACTCCGCACACACCCGTGTCCGCGGCGCGTTCTCCTGAGCCGCGCACACGGGTACCGGAGTCGGTCATGTGGCGCGGCGGATGTTCTCCCGCACGAGCGCGGCCACCCGATGCGGCGCCATCGCCTGGAGCATGTGCGCCGCGCCAGGAAGGACCTCCTGGCGCGCGTCATCGATCCGATCAGCGATCTCCCGCCCCTGGGCCACCGTGGCGGCGGCGTCCGCCGCCCCGCTGATCACCACCGTCGGGCACGTGATCTTCGCGAGTTCATCCCGCATGTCGACTCCGGCGAGCACGTCGCAGAAGGCGGAGTAGGCGGAGTCGACCGTGTCGGTCAACATCCGGGCGTAGGCATCGACCACTTCGGGTTGCGCCCGCGCGTAGTCGTCGGTGAACCAGCGCCGCAGCACGTCGGTCAGGAGACCGCGGGTACCCCACTGGCGGACGACTTCTTTCCGGCTGTGCCACAGGTCGCGGTCGGTCACCGGGGTCGAGCCGATCACGGCGACGGACCGGATCCGGTTTCCGGCGGTCGCGGCCAGGCGCAGCGCCGACATCCCGCCGATGGATACGCCGGCGATGTGCGCGTGCGTCACCCCGCGCGCGTCCATCACCTCGGTGATTTGCCTGGCCAGTTCGTCGAGATCGGCGGGGCACCGCCGGGCGGGAGACCGGCCGTGCCCCGCGTAGTCGAGGCAGAGCACATCGGTCTCGGCGGTCAGGTCGGGGAGCAGGGGAGCCCAGATCTCCGTCGTCGTGGCGAGGGAGTTCAGCAGGACGAGCGGTTCGGCATTCCCGGCCGCCCGGGCGGGAAACCATGAGTGGTGCAGCTCGCGCGGGATGGTGCGGTCAGTCAATCCGGATCACTTCCAGAACCCCATTTAGGTCGACGTCGATGCGCATTCCCTCAGCGATCGGCAGGACCCGGTCGGCGACGAGCGCGCGGGCACTCCGCGCCCCTCGCAACCGTGGACCCAGGACCAGTTGACCGTGTACCGGCAGGGGTTCACGAACGCGGTCGCCGCGACCACTCGTGTGGTTGATGAGGTGGATCACCCAGCCGCCCTCGGCGCGTCCGAGTGTGAGCTCGACCGAGGCGGGAAGGTTCGCCGTCACCACCGTGTCGTCCCCGAGCAGCGATGCCACTTCGTCGGAGACCACGCGATCGAGCGCGCTCAGGCCGGACTCGTGGCTCGTCGTTCCGACGGACCAGGGAAACTGCACGACCCGGCCCGCGCCGAACCGAGCCCGCACCAGCGCCGGAGCATCGTCGGCCGGTGCGTTGCCGCCGGTGATTTCGGGAGGCCCGAAAGGCGTCTGCGTGCTGAGCACGAGCCGGCCGGGGATCGACTCCGCGCGCCACTCCGCGAGACTGAAGTGACCGACAACCGGGTGTAGCGGTTCCGCCGTGCTCCCGTCCGCGGGCCCCACGTAACGGCCACCCAGCCGGGCGACCCCGCTCAGGCGTGCCGTTCGGCGCACGGCAGGGGCGGCGTCCAGTACCGCCGTGGCTGCCGTACCGGGCTCTTGGTCGTCGAAGGCGTCTCCGGTCAGGAGCAGCGCGCCACCGGTTCGGACGAAATCATCGAGCGCGTGCCGCAGCGGGGCGTCCATCCCCGCGGTTCCGGGCACCACCACGACGCGGTAACGGCCGAGGACGTCACGGCGCACCAATTGTTCCTGGTACTGGAGGCCGATGACGTCGAAAGCGATGTGTGCCTCCTGGAGCGCGGTGTACAGGCCGCGGTACTCGGAAAAGTCGTCGCGGCTTTGCAGTTCGCTCAGTGCGGTGCCGCCACGCGGACGCACCAGTGCGACGCGGGCCGCCGGTTCGAAGCCGGCATAGAGGTCGTGGTGCAGCCGCAGGAAGCCGAAGAGTTCCGCGCCCGCTCGCAGGCATGGGAACCGTTCGGCGTCCGCGACACCGATCGCGACGCTCGACGGAAGTGCGCCCCGCGAAAGCGCCTGCGCCATGTACCGCCGGAACTGCGCAGGTTCCTCGGCGATCTGCCGGTACGGCAGTCCCATATTGACCGAGGAGTGCACGAGCGCCGGCACGGCCGGGTCGGAAATGCGGTTCACGCTGGCGAGTTCACTCGGCGTGTGCGGCCACCATTTGTCGCCGTGGCCCAGCGAGCTGTTCGTCTCGAGAAAAGCGATGTCCATCCGCACGTCGGCCAGCATGAGCGGAGTTCCGGGCCGGACGGCGTTCACCACCTCGGAGTATCGCTCGGCCAGTTCGGTCAGCCGGGCGAACGCCACCGGCAGCCACAGGTCGTACCCTTCTTCACCCACCCCGCGGGGATGCGCGTGGCCCGGATGCGCCTGCTGGAAAGCCGCGCGGCAGCGGTCACACCGGCAGACGCCCTTGTAGGCACCGCTGTAAGCGACTTCGGTGAACTGAAGCCAGTTGAAGAACACGCCGTCCACGGGGTACCGCCGGACGAAGTCGTCCAGGATCTGCGGCACCAGCACTTCGTGGTAGTCACTCCTCGGGCAGATCGCCGTTAGGCCGTCCTCGGTGTACCACTCGCCGTCCCGGTCGACGAACGCCCACTCGGGATGGTCGGCGACGATGTCCGACGGCAGCCGGGAAAAGTCGAATCGCGACAGCACGCGCACATCGCGTTCATGGGCCGCTTCCACGACATCGCCCACGAGGTCGCCCGACGGGCGCTCCGCCAAGGTGCGTGCGGTGCGTTGGTAGGGCTCGTGGACGGGGTAGAAGTAAACGATTCCACCGGCGTTGCACAGCCAGGTGTCGTACCCGAGCGAGATGAGCTCGTCCACCGCGCGCGCCGCGTCCAAGGTGGCGTCCTGTTCGCGGAGGTTGGTCTGCAGGAGCCGGAACGGGGATGACCACCAGTGCGGCCCGGCCGGCCGCGACGCCGCCGTCATTTGATCCCCGTCGAGGCGATGCCGGCGATGAAGTACCGCTGGAAGAAGACGAAGATCACGACGATCGGCAGGATCGTGACGAGGGAACCGGCCAGCAGCGGGCCGTAGTCGACCACACCTTCGGTCTGGGACAACGTCGTGAGCCCGACCGGAAGGGTGTACATGTCCTCCGTCTGCGCGATGACCAACGGCCACAGCAGGTTGTTCCACGAGCTGACGAAGGACAGGATCCCGACTGTCGCGATGGCCGGCCCGCACAGCGGGAAGACGACGCGAAAGAAGATCCGTCCCTCTCCGGCGCCGTCGATCCGCGCCGCCTCGAGCAGCTCGTCGGGCAGCTGGGAGATGAACTGGCGCATCACGAACACCCCGAGCGGGGTGATGAGGAACGGCAGGATCAGCCCCGCGTAGGTGTTCGTCATGTTCAACGCGGCCACGGTGACGAACAGCGGCACGAAGAGCACGAGCGTCGGCACCATGAACGTCACGAGCACGGCGGCGAAGACCAGCCGGCGGCCGGGGAACCGCAGCTTGGACAGCGCGTACCCGACAGCGGAGGACAACACGATGTTGCCTGCCACGATGGTCGCGGAAACCACGACGCTGTTGACGAAGTACCGGGGGAACTTCGGGTTCGACAGCAGCTGGGAGAAATTCTCCCAGGTGAAGGTCGCGGGCCACCAGCTGCCCGATCGCAGGATGTCCCCGCTCGGCTTGAAGCTGCTGAGGAGGTTCCACAGAAGCGGGCTGACGGTGACCAGCGCGCCCGCGACGAGAACCAGGTAGAGGACCCAGCGCAGGACGGCGTCTCGCCGCCCGGCGCCGGCCGGCACGGTCCTCGGTGGGGGCCGGTCGCGGGATGCGTCCGGCCTGACCTCGCTGATGAGTGTCACGTCTTGCTCCTGAGGAGTCGGAACTGGATCAGGGACAGGAGGGCGATGATGGCGAAGAGGATGTAGCTCGCGGCCGAGGCCGTCGAGTACTTGCCGAAGCCGAACTGGTCATAGATGTAGATGGCCATCGTCGTCGTCGAGTTCAGCGGTCCGCCCTGGGTGATGACGAACGGCTCCTCGAAGACCTGCACGACCGCGACGGTCATGAGCACGGCACTCAACAGCACCGTGGGAAGCAGCATGGGGACAGTGATGGAGACGAGGCGTCGCCAGGCGCCCGCCCCGTCCACACGCGCCGCTTCGTAGATGCCCTCGGGTATCCCCTGCAGGCCGGCGAGGAAGATGACCATGACGAGGCCGAAGCACCGCCAGATCACGAGGAGGATGATCGTGGGCAGTGCCCAGAACGGATCGGCCAGCCACGCCGGGCCGTCGGCGCCGAACAGACCGAGCGCCGCGTTGACGGTCCCTTCGTCGGCGAACAGGAACTTCCACACGACAGCGATCGCGACGATGCTCGTGACCACGGGGATGTAGTACACGGTCCGGAAGAAGGCCTTGCCCCGGCGGATGCCGTTGTTCACCGCGACGGCGAGGAGCAGGGCGATGACGAGGATGGCGGGAACGGCCACGACCACGACGATCGCGGTGTTGAGCAGGGCGCGGAAAAAATCCGGATCGGTCAGCACGGTCGCGAAGTTCTCCAGCCCGACGAAGTTCACGTCGAACGGTGCGCGCAGGTCCCTGCTGGTCATGTCGGTGAGGCTCATCAGCAGCGACCAGATGATGGGCCAGGCGTAGAAGACGAGGAACACCAGTACGAACGGCAGCGAGAACAGCCAGCCCGCGACGGCCTGCGAGCGGCGTGATGCGGAGGGGGGTCCCGCGGCGGGTCGGCGCTTGGCGCGAGTGGCCACGGAGGTCATCGTTCACCGGTTCCGATCTTCTCCGCCTCGGCTTGCAGCCGTGTGGCGGCGTCCTTCGGGGAGATGACTCCTCGTGCCAGCTGCTCGGCGTACCGTGCGATCGCGTCCCGGACTTCGGTCCAGGTGAGCACCTGGGGCTGCGGGAGGCTGTTCTCGATCTGCGACGCGAAGGTCTTGCCGACCGCGCTTTCGGCCAGCGGCCCCGATTTCCAGGCTGTCCGAGCCGCGGGGAGCACCCCGGAGATCTCGTAGGCTTTCTGTTCCCCTTGGGCGGAAGTGGCGTACCGCACGAACTTCCAAGCAGCATCCTTGTTGTGGGCGCTCGCCATCACCGCCAGCCCGGAACCCCCGAGGTAGCCGGCGCCTGACTTGGGACCCGCGGGCAACGTCGCCAAACCGAGCTTGGCCGTGTCACCGTGCAGAGCGGAAAGTGCAAGGCCGTAGGAGAAGGAACCGGTCAGGTAGGAACCGAAGGTGCCGTCGGCGAATCCCGCTTCGGTCTCCCCTGCCGTGGAGATCGTCACCGTGGGATCCGCGACGCCCTCCCGGAAGAAGGACTGGTAGTGGTCCAGTGCCGTGATCACCTCGGGAGTGTCAAAGGTGAACTTGCCGTCCTTCAGCACGGTTCCGCCGGCCTCGTAGATCAGCGGCAGAACGGTCTGCCACGCGGCGGTACCCTTCGTGTAGATGAGCGCGCCGTGGCGGGCGCCGGCGTTCTTGAGCGCTTTGCCGAACTTGATCGTGTCGTCCCAGGTCTTCGGTGCCTCGACGCCTGCTTTCTTGGCGAGATCGGCGCGGTAGTAGAACGACTGGACCGTGACGTACCAGGGGACCGCGTACCGGATGCCGTGGAACGTGACTGCGGAGACGGCCGGCTCGAAGAAGTCTTTCGGGTCCGTGACACCGTCGGGTACCGGTGCGATGCCGCCCGTGGCCACGAATGACTGGAGTCCTGTCGACGGCTGGATGATGTCGGGGACCTGACCGCTGGCGACCGCGGTGTCGACCTTTCGCGGTAGCTCGTCGAACGACACCGGCGTCACGGTGATCCGGACACCCGGGTTCTCGGCGGTGAACGACTTCGCGAGGGCCGAGAGTGTCTTGCCCTCGTTTTGGGCCGCCCAGATGGTGACGTCACCGGTTGCGGGGGAGTTGTCGACGGCCGGCCCGGCATCCGCCGTTCCCGTGCTCTCGCTGGACCGGCCACATCCCGAGAGGACCAAAGCGCCCGCCGCGACCAAAGCGACCGCGACTCTTCCGCGGCAGCTGCTGCTTCCTGACCTGTACACCACTGCACCTTCCTCGTTGAAAGCACCCCGTGGCCGGAGATCGTAAGTCTTGAATACTTGTCTGTCAATCCGCGTGGGTTCCGCGCTCATGGTCGGCCGCCAGTGCCCTCACCAGCGAGAACACCTGCGCGTCGATGTCGCCGATCCAGCTCTGCCCGTGCTGCATCCTCGGTTCCGGACGAGATGGCCTGCTAAACTCCACCGCTTCGCCACCGGGTCGCCCTCAGCCGAAGGTCGTTGGCGAAGTGGTCCGAAGCGGATCACCTGCCTGCTGTCACCTGCCGATGACGAGGTCCTCGCAGGGCGGCCGATGGTCCTGGTGAGGGCATCGAGTTCCAGGAACTGATGGCTCGCCTCGGCTCGTCACCGAGCGGTCGGTCGCCGGCGCGCACCCTGTCGCTTGCGCAGGGCCGGAGCTCCTCGACGCTTGGCGTCAATCGGATTGTGCGAGACTGGTGCGCATGAGCAATGGCGCGCGGCCGCTTCGCGCGAGCAAGGGCTCGGCACGGCTCCCGACGATGCAGGACATTGCCGATCACCTCGGTGTTTCGCGTCAGCTGGTTTCTCTGGTGTTGAGGGGTGTGCCTGGGCCGAGCGCGGAGTCGCGGGAGCGGATTCTGGGCGCGGCAACCGAGCTGGGGTACCGGGCGAACGCGTCCGCGCGGCTCCTTCGGCAGAACCGCACGCACCTGATTGGCGCGGTGTTCCAGATGCGGCATCCGTTTCAGGTCCGTTTCGTTGAGCGGCTTTTCGTGCGAGCCGCCGAGAAAGGGTTCGGGTTGGCTCTCGGTCCGGCAACGGTAGAGAGGTCCACGGACGTGGTTGTCGCCGAGCTCATGGAACAACGGGTGGAAGCGTTGGTTGCTTTCAATCCCGATCCGACCTCGGACGCGCTCGCCGGGGCGTGGCAGCTGGTTCCGGTCGTTTGGCTGGGCGAGTGGGTGCCGGCACCGGAGGTCGACAACGTCCACGTGGACGAGATCGAGGGACTGCGGCTGGCGATCGAGCATCTCGTGAAGCTCGGGCACCGTGACATCGCCTATGTCGGCGGGCTTGGCGGCGAGGTGGGCCGGGACCGGACCAATGCGTATCGCGGTGCGATGGCGGAGTCCGGCTTGGCGGATCGGATCGAGGTGCTCTCCAGCGACTTTTCCGAGGAGGGCGGTGCGACAGTGGCTCGGGAGATCCTGGGACGCAGCCGGCGTCCGACGGCGGTGGTGTGCTGCGGTGATCAATGCGCGGCGGGCATGCTGGCCGTGTTCGCCCGCGCGAACTTTCCGGTGCCGGGAGCAATCTCGGTGATCGGGTTCGACGACAGCTACCTGGCGTCCCTGTCGTACCACAGCTTGACGTCGGTCCGCCAAGACGTCGAGGCCACCGTCGAGGCGACCCTGACGACGGTACTGAAGCGGCTCGAGGGAGATGACGGGCCTCGCCGGGTGAGCGCGACCCGGACGAGGCTGGTGGTTCGCGATTCGACAGGACCCGCGCCGACCGGGTCGTGAGCTGCGCAGGCTCCCACGACCCGGTTCCGCCGAATTTCATCGCTAGCGAACCTTGCGGATGGGAATGATGACGGCGGCACCGATCGCCGCGATGATCCCCGCCGTCCACAGCAACACCGGATAGTTCTTCCCGCTGCCCATGCTGAGCAGAAGTGCGCCCAGCGCGGGCGCGAAGGACTGCGGAAGCGAGTTGGCGATGTTCATGACGCCCAGGTCCTTGCCTGGCTTCTCGGGATCCGGGAGCACGTCGACGACGAGCGCGTAGTCGACCGCAGTGTAAGTGCCGTAAGCGAAGCCCATGATGATCTCGGCGACATAGAAGGCCGGCACGCTCTCGGCGTAGACGAGCGCGACGAGCCCCGCCCCGAACAGCAGCGTCGAGCCACCGACGAAGATCTTGCGGCGGCGAAGCTTGTCGGACAGCCAGCCGGATACGGCGGTGCTCACGAAGATGGCGACCGTGTACAGCAGGACGCCCGTCGCGACGGCCGACACCGCGCGGCGGGCGTCGAGCCCGAGGTGATCCTGCATGTAGAAGAGCCGGAACGTCGTGAACAGGAAGGTCGCCAGGACGATCAGGAAGCGCGACCCCCACGCCAGGCCGAAGTCGGGGTACTTGACGGGGTTCGTCCAGAACGTGCGGAGGATGGCCAGCACCGAGAACGGCCTCAGCGGCGTGTCGGGGACGCGGTCCGGAGTGACGAGGACGTAGACGACCACGCAGGCGACTCCGACGACGCCCGGGATCAGGAATAGCAGGGTGAGGTTGGCGACCAGGAGCGCGGCGGCGTAGATGCCGGCCAGGATGGAAATGTTCTGGGCCACGCCGATGACGCTGGAGGCCCGTCCGCGCTGGAACACCGGAACGTTGTCGGCGAAGCTGGCCATGAGGGCCGCGAACGCCGCGTTGGACCCCAGCTGGCAGAGCAGCCACGCGAACGTCAGCATCAGGACGTTGGGGGAGAACACGACCGCGGTGAGGCCGATGAGCAGCGTGACGACGCCGCCCAGCAGCCAGGGGCGTCGCCTGCCCCAGCGGGTGCGGGTCCGGTCGCTCAGGGATCCGAACAACGGGTTGCCGAAGATCGCGCCGATCGAGCCGATCGGGAGGACGACGGCGATGACGGATGCCGGATTGGCGGGGTTCAGCTCCTGTGCCTTCAGCTGCATGCTGACGAACACCGGCGACAGGATCGCGACGTAGATCCCGAACTGGGCGAGGCCGATCGCGGCGATGTACCAGTTGCTGACGGCGGGCGCGGAGATCGGGGTCGTGCGGGTGGGTACGGGCGAGTTTGCTGCCATCGACGCCTCCTTGAGTCGAGCCCGAACGTGCGGCACAAGCGGGTGTTCGGCAACCGGTTTGGCTCGTGCTAACCTCGGGGTTCGGATGACTTTAGCTCGTGCTAACAGATTTCTCCATACCGTTGTGAAACCGGAGCGTGGCGATGCTGCCTTCTCACCTGCCCGACCCTGAGCTGTACGTTCCCGGAAGCGGCGAGCCGCCGCTTCGGTGGGGCATCATCGGACCGGGGTGGATCGCCGGCGAGTTCGCGAAGGCGCTGCGCACCCACACGGCTCAGCGGCTCGTGGCCGTGTCCTCCCGCTCGGCCGAGCGCTCGGCGTCGTTCGCCGCCGAACACGGGATCGAGCTGGCACTCGGCTCCGCCGAGCAGCTGGTGACCCACCCGGACGTCGATGTCGTGTACGTCGCTACGCCGCCGAGCGAACACCTGCCGATCGGGCTGGCGGCGATCGCCGCGGGCAAGCAGGTGCTGATCGAGAAGCCGATCACGACGTCCGCGGCCGAGGCGCGGACCCTGGCGGATGCCGCCCGTGCCGCCGGCGTGCTGGTGATGGAGGCGATGTGGAGCCGTTACCTGCCCCAGACCTCGGTCATCCGGCGGTTGCTGGCCGACGGGGTCCTCGGCGAGGTGCGTGCGGTGCTCGCCGACCACGGGCAGGCGATCACCGCGGACCCGCAGCACCGCCTGTACCGGCCCGACCTCGGCGGCGGAGCACTGCTGGACCTGGGCATCTACCCGGTGCAGTTCTCGTCGATGGTGCTGGGCGCCCCGACGCGGGTGACCGCGGTGGGCGGCATGACGAAGACCGGTGTGGACGCCTACTCGACATTGGTGCTGAGCCATGAAGGCGAGGCTCAAGCGACCCTGTACTCGTCGATCCTGGCCCGCACCCCGATGACGGCTGTGATCGCCGGCTCCGAGGCGACGATCAGTATCGACGGCAGCTTCTACGCCCCGACCTCCTTCACGCTGTCCGGCACGGATCACCTCGCGGCCGACCTCCGCTGGAGCGACCCGACCGGTCTGCGCCGGTTCGATGGGCTCTCCTGGGAAGCGACGGCGCTGGCCCGGTTCGCCGGGGAAGGCCGCATCGAGTCGCCCGTCCACACGCTCGAAGAGACCGTGTCGATCCTGACCACCATCGACGACGCGCGGGCCCGGATCGCCGCGTCCCGACTCGAAGGAAGCCACCCATGACCGATCTCATCACCACGCTCGAAGGCCAGGAGCGGGAACTGGTCTTCGAAGAGTTCGACCACTCGGACGCCTGGCGGCTGGGCGCCCGGATCACCGCCATCGCGCAGCAAGCCGGGCACCGGGTGGGTATCGACATCCGCCGGCCCGGCCTGATCCTGTTCCGCGCTGCCCTGCCGGGCGTCACCCCCGACCAGGACACCTGGATCGCCCGCAAAGCCGCGCTCGTCCTGCGCATGGAGGCCAGTAGTGCACTGGTCGACGCCCGCATGTCGGCCGCGCGTGTGGATCCGGTCGCGGCCGGCTGGCTGGGTTCGGAGTACGCGGTGACCGGCGGATCGGTCCCGATCCGGGTGCGCGGCGCCGGCGTCGTCGCGGCCGCCACCGCCTCCGGACTGTCCTCCCAGGAGGATCACGACCTCGTTGTGGCCGGCATCCGCGCCTACTTGGCCGAGGGAGGCGGCAAATGAGCGAGGAGCAGGTGCCGCTGCGCCGGCTGCGGTCCGGGCAGCGCGCGCGGATCCGCGTCTGGGACCGCCGGACCGGGTCGGTGCGCACCGTGTTCGAGTCGCGCGAGCGGCTCTACGAGGCTCCGAACTGGACGGCCGACGACCGGCTGCTGGTCAACGGCGACGGGATGCTCTGGCTGCTGCCTGCTGACGGCTCCGCACCACCCCGCGAGGTCCCGGCGGCGGGCCTGCCCGAGGTCAACAACGATCACGTCCTGGCCCCGGACGGGGCGACCGTGTTCGCGTCGACGAACGACTGGCACATCTGGGAAGTCCCCCTCGCCGGCGGCACTGCGCGACGCGTCACAGTGGACGACGGTGGCATGCACTTCCTGCACGGCATCAGCCCCGACGGGCGGCGCCTTGGCTACGTGCGTTTGGAACCCCGGGGCGACGACTGGTGGGCGTCGGCGACCATCCACACCGTCGGCCTGGACGGACAGGACGACGTTGCCGTCACCACCGACCCCGGGCCGGCCGATGGGTGCGAATGGACACCGGACGGTGCCTGGATCGTGTTCAACACCGAGCAGTTCTCCGACACGCCGGGGCACGCCCAGCTCGCCCGCGTGCGCCCCGACGGGACCGAACCGGAGCAGCTGACCTTCGACGAGCGGGTGAACTGGTTCCCGCACGTCGCCCCGACCGGAGACGTCGCCGTCTACCTCAGCTACCCACCCGGCACGACGGGCCACCCCGCGGACCTGCGCGTCGAGCTGCGCCTGGTGTCCGTCAAGGCGTGGCAGGAGCCGGCAACGCTGGTCGTCCTCGACGGGGGGCAGGGCACGATCAACGTCCCCAGCTGGGCACCGGACGGAACGGCGTTCGCCTTCGTCGACTACCCCTTCGACCAGAACGACCAGGTGGCCCGGTGATCGAAAAGGAAGCTTCCATGACTCTGATGCACCGGACGGCGATCAACCCTTTGCCGTGGATCCTCCGCGACGGAGGCTACCGGCTCGACCGCGGCGTCCTCGGCGAGGCGATGACCGCGGTCTCGCAGGTCGGGTTCACCCACCTGACGATCGAGCTGCCGCCGGAGACGACCGCGGCGGAGTACGGCGCGCTGCTGGCGGAGCATTCGCTCGCCGCCGCGCCCGGCTACTTCTCCGCACCGTTCCACGACCCGCAGCGCCACGGCCAGGCCGTCGAGGCGATCAAACGGCACGCGCAGGCCCACCTCGAGCTCGGCGTGGACAGCGCCTTCATCGCCGCCGACCTGCTACCCGATCGCATGGCCCACCCGGCGATCGGAACCGGGTATGACCGCGACCGGACGCTCGTGGTGGCCGACGGACTCGCCGCGGCCGCCGAAGCCGCTGCCGCCGAGGGGGTGCGGTACGGCCTGCACCCGCACGTCGGCTCCGCGGTGGAAGTCGAGGACGAGGTGCGTGCCGTACTCGATGCCACCGCAGGCAGCGCCCTGTGGTTCGGCCCCGACACCGGCCACCTGCGCTGGGCCGGCGCCACACCGGAGAAAGTCATCGCCGATTACGCCGACCGGGTCCTCAACGTCCACGTCAAGGACGTCGACGCCAACGCGGCGAAGGCCGCGCGAGAACGCGACGAGGACTACTGGACGGCCACCGGTCGTTCGAAGGTGTGGAGCGAGCCAGGACGCGGCGCCATCGACTTCGACGCCGTGCTCGCCGCCCTCCCGAACGGGTTCGACGGCTGGTTCGTCATCGAGGTCGACGTGCCCAACCTCCCCACGCCCACCGAGAGCAGCGCCGCCTCTCTGGAATTCCTGCGCCGGCACCCCTACTTCACCACGACGGCCGCGGAGGAATCATGACCGGGCAAGCACGCCGATCCGTGACCCTCTTCACCGGCCAATGGGCCGACATGCCCTTCGAGGAGCTCGCCCAGCGCGCCGCCGAGTGGGGATACGACGGCCTGGAGATCGCCGCCAGCGGTGACCACCTCGACCTCGCGCGCGCCGACGAGGACGAGGCCTATGTGCGGTCCCGGCTGGACATCCTCGATAAGCACGGCCTCAAGGTGTGGGCGATCTCCAACCACCTCACCGGCCAGGCCGTGTGCGACGACCCGATCGACTTCCGCCACCGGGGCATCCTGCGCGACCACGTGTGGGGCGACGGCGACGGGGAGGGCGTGCGCCGGCGCGCCGGCGAGGACATGAAACGGGCCGCGCGCGTGGCCCGCAAGCTCGGCGTGGACACCGTCGTGGGCTTCACCGGCTCGAAGATCTGGCCGTACGCGGCGATGTTCCCACCCGTGCCCGGCGCCGTGATCGACGCCGGCTACGAGGACTTCGCGCATCGTTGGAACCCCATCCTCGACGTCTTCGACGACGAGGGCGTGCGCTTCGCCCACGAGGTCCATCCCGGCGAAATCGCCTACGACTACTGGACGAGCGTGCGCACCCTGGAGGCGATCGGCCACCGGGAGGCCTTCGGTTTCAACTGGGATCCCTCGCACATGGCGTGGCAAGGCGTCGACACGGTCGCTTTCATCACCGACTTCGCCGACCGCATCTACCACGTGGACTGCAAGGACACCCGCATCCGCAAGTCGAGTGGCCGCCAGGGCATCCTCGGCTCGCACCTGCCGTGGGGCGACCCGCGTCGCGGCTGGGACTTCGTCTCCACCGGGCACGGCGACATCCCCTGGGAGGACGCCTTCCGCGCCCTCGCCTCGATCGGCTACCGCGGCCCCATCTCGATCGAATGGGAAGACGCGGGCATGGACCGCCTCCACGGCGCCGCCGAGGCCGTGACCTACATCCGCTCCCTGTTGTGGAAACTCCCCGACGCGGTCTTCGATGCCGCCTTCTCGAATCAGTGAGCGCCGTCGCGACTGGAGGACGAAACGAATTGACCGAGCCGACGATCGATCGCTTTGACGAAGACGGCTACACCCCGCTGTTCGACGGTGTCACCCTCGAGGGGTGGCATCCCGCGCCGCGGGTGTACGGGGCGGTGTATCCCGGCGGACCGCATGTCCACGAACTCCTTGCCCGGCAGGGGATCGCGCCGCCACGCGAACCGGAAAAACACCCCGCCGTGTGGACGGTCGAGGACGGCGCCATCGTCGGACGTCAGGAAGCGCCCGGCAGCGGCTACGGCGGCTACCTCGTCACAGACGACACTTTCGGGGATTTCGAGCTGGCGCTGGAGGCCAAACCCGACTGGCCCGCCGACACCGGAATCATGATCCGGCGGCAGCGGGACAGCTGGGAAGGGTTCCAGGTGCTGCTCGACCACCGAGAATCCGGCGGGATCGGCGGATTTTTCGGCAACGGCCTGGCGAGTTTCTCCGCGGTGCCCTTCGCCATCAGATCCCGCCGCGACGCCGATGGGACCGTCATCGGCCTCGAAGCCGACGACCCGGATACGAGCGCCGAACCGGTCACCCCTGAGAAAATCGCCCGGCTGCGGTACGCGGCCGTGGTCGACGACTTCCTCCGCGTGTGGAGGTTGGCGGACTGGAACGAGATCCGCATCCGCGCCGCCGGGGCGCTTCCCGTGATCACCACCTGGGTCAACGGCCTCAAGATCGCCGAACTCGACACCGCGACCCTGCGGTCTCCCGACTACGACCCGGATGCGGTCCTGCGCCTGCTCGGTCCGCGGGGGCACATCGCCCTGGAGGTGCACGACAACGACGCCGTGTTCGGCGACGCCCGGTGGGGACGAGGTGCCGCCTGCCGCTGGCGGAACATCCGCATCCGGAGCCTGGACGGCGTATAGCCCTTTGTGGATGGCGCATGACGGCCGGAGGCTTCGCGGCATCGGGCTCCTTGGTGCCGAAGTGCTTCCGCGGATCTGCGCCGAACCTGCGGAACGGTGAATCCGGCCCGCCGGCGGCTCAGCAGCAACGGTGGCCGATAAGGGATGTCGTCGCCGGGGTAGTGCCGGCATCGAGGATGAGGCCGTGCACCATCGCGTCCATGACGTTCATGAAGCGTTGCGTACCGTCTGTTCCGAGGATGAACGGATTGGTGGCGCGGGGGCTGTCCAACATCTGCTGCATGCGTTCCAGCCCGTGGTCGCAGAAGGGGTGGTTCGACAGCTCGACGTCGACGCGGGCCTGCCGCAGACGGAAGCGAAATTTCTCCACCGACGAGAGATAAGTCTCCAACGTGGCGATGTCGGCGGGCGGTTTCGTGCCGCCCCAGAGCATCCCGGTGTGCCGTCGCCCGTTGGCCCTGAGCGGGATGACCGGCGAGACGGTGCCGGGGGTGTGCCCAGGTGTGTGGTGCAGGGTCAGCGTGGTATCGCCGAGGGTGAGCCGTTGCCCGTCGCTGATGTCCAGATCGCGGACGGGCCTGCCGGGCTGGCCGGCGTCTTCCATGTGGTCCCAGTCGGCCGGCGCCGCCAGGACACGTGCGCCGTAGTTGTCGGCGAAGTACTGGGCGCCGCCGAAGTGGTCGCCGTGGCCGTGCGTCACCACCACGTACTTGACGGTTGCCGGATCGGCGCCCAGCGAGCGCAGGCCGGGGACGATGACGGTTTCGGCGTCGGCCGTCGAGGTGAGTGCGTCGATGAGGATGATGCCGTCGCTGGTGAGCACGGCCACGGCGGACACCCAGCCGACTCCGAGTACGGCGAGGTTGTCGAAGATCTTCATCGGGGCGGGAGCGGTCGGCCGCGGGACGGTGAATCCCGGGGTCAGCGCGGCGATGATGTCCAGCAACACGGGATCGTCACCGGCGAGTCGGTAGGCGTGGTCGTAATAGTACTGGGCAGTGCGCCCGTTCTCGGCGGTTGCGGTGCCCGGCAGCAGAAGTGTGCCGGCCCCGGCCATGGCGGCCAGCTGAGCGAACTTCCGACGGGACATGGGTGAGTTCGTCATGACGCACTCCCTGTGGCGATTGTGCTGGTCTCGCCCTGCGTGGGTAGCGGAGTGGTCGATCGTCCTTTCAGGACGAACGTGACCACGAGGCCCACCACCGTGAGCGCGGCGAGGTAGACGCCCACGGAGTAGACGGTTCCGGTGCCGGACTGCAGGGCTTGCGCGATCATCGGAGCGAACGCCCCGCCGAGCACGGCCCCGATGGCGTAGGCCAGAGCGGCCCCGCTGTAGCGGATTGCGGCAGGGAACATCTCGGAGTAGAGCGCCGCCTGAGGACCGTAGGTCAGTCCGAGCGCGATGCTGTAGACGAGCAGGGCCACGACGACGAGCCCGAGGTTCGCGGTGTTGAGCAGCGCGAAGAACGGGAACATCCAGACCAGCTGCAGAACGAAGCCGACGCGATAGACCTTGAGCCGGCCGACCCGGTCGGACAGCCACCCGGCGAACAGCGTGCTGGTCAGCCACGCCACCGCGGCCACCATGACGGCGGACAGGATCACCGACTTGGACATGTGCAAGCTATTCACGGCGTATGTCTGCACGTACCCGCCCGTTGTCATGTAGCCGGCGGCGTTGTTCGCGGCGAAGAGCAAGGCGCCGCCGAGCACCAACGGCCAGTGGTGCTTGACCACGGTCAGCAGGGGTGTCTTGGCCCTGCTGCCGGTCTGCTGGAGCTTCTGGAACACCGGGCTTTCGGACACCTTGCGGCGGATGATTAGTCCGACCGCGATCAGGACGACGCTGATCAGGAACGGGATCCGCCAGCCCCAAGCGAGGAACTGCTGTTGCGTCGTCATGGCGGTGACCACGGCCAGCACACCGTTGGAGAGCAGCAGCCCCGCAGGGGCCCCGAGTTGCGGGTAGGCGCCGAACAGTCCGCTTCGCCCAGCGGGCGCGTGCTCGACGGCGAGCAGCGCGGCGCCGCCCCACTCGCCGCCCGCCGAGAGACCCTGCAGGATGCGCAGGAGGATCAGCAGCACCGGCGCGGTGTCCCCGATGGCGCTCGCAGGCGGGATCACGCCGATCAACGTCGTTGAAATCCCCATGAGCAGCAGCGTGAAGATGAGGGTGCGGCGCCGGCCGATCCGGTCGCCGAGGTGCCCGACGAGCGCAGCCCCGACCGGCCGGAAGAAGAAGCTGATCCCGATCGTGGCGAACGAGATGAGCAGGGCGTTGCCGCCGAGCCCGGCGAAGAACTGGCTGTCGAAGACGAGCCCGGCGCAGAGCGCGTAGATGAAGAAGTCGTACCACTCGATGGTGGTACCGGCCATGGCGGCAAGGGCGACCCTGCGGTGCTCCTTGCGGGCGGGCGTGGCGGGACGGGGCATGTGCGGTCCGATCGTCAGGTCGTCGTTGAACCGGCGAACCGAAAGGGGGTTGTCAGCGGGCGTAGGTGGGGTCGATCCGGTCGATCCTCCGGCGCATTGCGTCGAACAGGCTCCGGCCGGCCTCGGTGCGGTCACCCAGCTGGAAGGACTCCCGCGTCGACCGCATGGCGGCCTCCTCGGTGACCGGGGTCAGAGGGCGGCCGCCCGACTGGGCGGCGAGCTGGATTTCACAGGCCCGCTGCAGGGTCCACAACGTGGCGAAGGCGGCCGGAACGGTCGAGCCGAGCGCGAGCAGGCCGTGGTTGCGCAGGATCATCAGGTCGCGGCTGCCGAGGTCGGCGACCAGCCGGGGCTTCTCCTCGGGATCGACGGTGATCCCCTCGAAATCGTGGTAGGCGACCATGTCGTGCAGTTGGGCGGAGTAGAAGTTGTCCGGGTCCAGTCCGTCGCGCAGGCACGCCACCCCGGTGCCCGCGGTGGTGTGGGTGTGCATGACGCAGTGCGCGTCGGGGCGGTTGGCATGGATGACGGAGTGGATCAGCAGCCCGGCCTCGTTGATCGGCCAGTTCGACTCGGACAGGATGTTGCCGTCGAGGTCGATCTTCACCAGGTTCGAGGCGGTCACCTCGTCGTACATCAGTCCGAACGGGTTGATCAGCAGGTGCCCGTCCTCGCCCGGGACGCGCACGGTGATGTGGTTGAAGACCATCTCCACCCAGCCCAGATGGTCGAAGATCCGGTAGCACGCAGCGAGTTCGACCCGGGCGTCCCACTCCGCCTCCGTCATGGACGCGGGCCTCGCCCCGGCATGGACGGCGGTCATGACTGCCTCCTCGGTTGTTCGGGAAAGAGCAGGATGCATCTGGGTGACAGCGGGGAACAACGTCACCGCCCACACAACGCGCGCCCGGTTAGTGTTGGATTCGACATATCCCTTCCCATGCCGCGAGGACGCTGAAGATCATGAGCGGTGTTTCGCTGGCCGACCTCGTGGGCGCTCTGCGCCACGACGTCGTCCGTGTGTCGATCGACGGTGATGCCGCGCAAGCGGTGCGCGGAGTCGAGCTGCTGGACCCGCAGGCCGGTGAGGGCTACGGCCCGGGGCAGCTCTTGCTGGGTGTGGGGCTCGATGTCGGTGCTCGGGATGACACCGAGAGCGCACTTCGGGCCGCGGCCGAATCCGGCGGAGTGCTGGCCGTGAAATCGTCCCGGGAACTGCCCGTGGCGTTCCTCGACCGTGCCCGGGCGGCGGGCGTGACCGTCGTGTCGATCGACGAGCGGGTGCCGTGGAGCCGCATCCAACGGCTGGCCTCGGCCGTGCTCGCCACTCGATCCGGCGGGGACGCAGAAGGCGCGACGTCGGGCGGTGACCTTTTCTCCTTGGCCAACTCGGTGGCGGGTGCCGTTGGCGGAGCGGTCGCGATCATGGACACCGGCCAGGCGATCGTGGCCTACTCCAACCTTCCGGACCAGCCCATCGACGAGACCCGCCGCCGCGGCATCCTCGGCCGCCGGGTACCGGAGGAGGCATTGCCGGATCACCTTTCCGGTGAGGTCTGGCGCAGCGACTCGGTGGTCCGCAGGCAGCGCGAAGGCGACTTGCCTCGGCTGGCCGTGGTGATCAGGGCGGGGGAGGAGGTCCTCGGGTCGCTCTGGGTGGCCTTTCCCGGCCCGATCCCGGAGTGCGCGGCCACCCTGCACCAGGGGGCGCGGCTCGCGGCGCTGCACATGCTCGCGTTGCGCCGCCATCTCGATGCCGACCAGGAAAGCCGGAACCTCGCCTTCCGGGCCGCTCTCGACCACCCCGGCGACGAAGGTCCCGACCTGCGCCTGCCCGCGGTCCTCCTCGGCGCCGACGTACCCGGACCGGGCGAGATACACGGAGCGAACTTGCTGCGCGTGCTGGACCTCTTCGGACTCGACGGTCGTGCGCTCGGCCACCAGCCCGCGCTCGCGCTGAGCAACAACCGGATCTACGCGCTGCTCCCCGCTGCGCCCGCGGGCTCCATTCCCGTGCCCGCGCTCGTCGCCCACCTCCGCGACCGGGTCGAGCACACCCTGCGTTCGGAGATCACTGTGGTCAGCAGCAGACAGGTGCAAGCCGTGGCCGAGTTGCGAGGTGAGCGCCATGACGTCGACACGGCCCTGGATCATGTTCGCGACTCGGGCGAGGCTCCCAGCCACTACACGACCGAGCAGTTGCGAGCTCCGATCGTCCACAAGCGGCTGGTGAACACGATTCGCGGCGACGCGCTCCTTCGCATCGGTATCGGTGAGCGCATCCTGGGCTACGACCGGAAGCACAGCAGTGAGTTCGTCGCCACCTTGCGTGGTTATCTACGGCACTTCGGCGATGTCGTGGCCGCGAGCGCGGAACTGCACATCCACCAGAACACGCTGCGTCAGCGTCTGCGCCGTGCGCAGGAGCTGTTCGATCTCGACCTCACCGACCCGGCGCAACGGCTTCTTCTGGAACTCGAACTCACCGCAGCGGCCGGAAATTGACCCCGGCAGTGAGCCGGTTTTTCCGAATGGAAAGGCGGGAGAACTCTCGCTGAGTGGCGGCCGCGGCGGCGGTGAGCCCGATGGTCTCCGGTACGTCACGGATGGCCTGGGCGGTGGGCCGCGGCGGCCGTCGGGCAGGCGTGGGTGTTACCGACAGGAGCAGACGCCGAGTTCGACGGTCTTGGCCGGGTCCTCGGCATCAGTTGCTGATGGCGGGCATGGCCCGCCGGTAGCGGGTGTCGGTGAGCTGGGAAACGAGGAACGCGGCGATGTCGGCGCGGCTCATGGCGGAACCGACCCGGTCGTGGCCGAGGAACCCGGAGCGGACGCGGCCGGTGGCGGGCTTGTTCGTCGGATTGGAGATCCGGGCGATGGTGTAGTCGAGACCAGAGCCGGTTACGGCCTCGGTCATGCCCTTCAGCTCGGCCAGGGCGTTGGGGAACATCAGCCCGGCCATGACCGGTAGCACCTTGTGCTTCCAGTGCGGCTTGTCCTGCGGGTCGGCCAACGAAGGCGTGGCCAGGCCGATGAACCGGGTCACCTTCTGGGCCTTCATGGCCTGCACGATGGTGCGGGTCCCGTTGGTCACCGCGGTGCCAGTCGCGGACCGTTTCAGGGACGGGCCGAGCGCGCTGATCACCGCGTCCGCACCGCTGAGGGCCTGGAGGACGGCGTCGCGGTCGGACAGCTGTCCGGTGACGACCGTGAGGTCGGGGTGGGTGAGGGCGAGCTTGGCGGGGGTGCGGACCAGGGCGGTGACCTGGTGGCCGTCGTCCAGGAGCTGGCGGACGACGAGGCGGCCGATGCCGCCGGTGGCGCCGAAGACGGTGACACGCATCAGAGATGGTTCCTTGCGGTGAGGGTCAGAAGCGGTAGGAGGTCAGGAGCTGTAGGGCCGGAAGCGTCCCCCGGACCACCTGGGCGGTCAGGGTCAGCAGGACCTCGTTGAAGGCGATCGCGCCGGGTTTCCCACGGCGGGCGTGGGTGACCGCGGCCAGCGCCATCACCGAGCCGGGAAATGCGGAGATCAAATGCCCGGCAGGCGTGTGGATCAGGCGTGGGCGGCGTGGCCGGCGGGAACCGCGCAGCCGTCCGGGCCGCAAATCGCCGCGTCGCTCTCGGTGATGACAACGGTGGGGTGGGTGGCATGCCAGACCTGGCGCAGGATGCCGAGCACGGTGTCGGTGTCCTGCGCTCCGGCAACGGCGTACCGGCCTTCGACCACGATGAACGGCGCGCCGGTGGCACCGAGATGCTGCCCCAGTTCCAGCTCGTCCTGGACCTGCTGCCGGAAACGGCCCTCGGTGAGCACGCGCCGGGTCTCTTCGCGCTCCAGACCGATCTCCTCGCCGAGATCGAGCAGTTCGTCGAGGCCGAAGATGGGCCGGGCCGCCCCGAAGTAGGCCCGGAAGATCGTGTCCCACGCGAGGCGGTTTTTGCCTTCGGCTGAGGCGTGGGCAAGGAACTCGTGGGCCAGCCGGGTGTTGCCGACCTGGTTGTCCAGCACCCGATAGGGGCTCAGGCCTTCCTGTTCGGCCATCGCCTCGATCTTGCCGGTCGTCGCCTCCAGGCGGGCGCCGGCCAAGCCGTAGTTGCGCAGCGTGGCTTCGCGCACACTGACGATGCTGCCGACCGGGTAACGGTCACTCAGCGGAAACGAGCGGTGGGTCACGTCCACCTCGTCGCCGTGCTCGAACCGCCGCACGGCGCGGTCCACGCGGTGGCTGCCCAGGCCGCACCAGGGGCAGGTGATCTCGGACCAGATCTCGACCCTCATCATGCACCTCCAATTCCTACGGTTTGTGCGTAGCGCCATGATGGACCAGTATTGAAGGCTGTACAAAAGGCACATTGATGTCCGTGCCGGAAGGGAATGTGCGCCATGGACACCGCGGACCGACCCGATGCCGCTGCGGACCGGGGGCCGTGCGCCGCCATCCCCGCTGATCAGATGGATTTCGTCCGGCAGATCCTGGACCGGGTCGGCGACAAATGGAGCATGTTGGTGATCTCCGCACTGGAAGCCCGTCCCCTGCGCTACACGGAGCTGCAGCGCGACGCCCCTGGCATCTCCCAGCGGATGCTCACCCTCACCGCGCGCCAGCTCCAGCAGGACGGCTTGGTGACCCGGACCGCCTACGCGGAGGTGCCGCCGCGCGTGGAGTACGCCCTCACCCCCCTGGGGCGCAGCCTCCACCACGTCGTCACGTCCCTGATCACCTGGGTCGTGGATCACCATGGCCAAATCCGCGAACACCGGTCCTCCTCCACCACCACATCCTGACGTCCAGCCTTTCGCCTGGACGGGACGCGGAACGTCCTGGGCGATGTCGAGCGCACTCGCCACCTCCAGGACCGTGACGCGATCACCTCGACCACCGACGAGCTCGTCGCCGACGAGCTCGAACCGGCAGACCCCAAGTCGTGAACTCGACCCTGACGGCACGATCATCGAGCACGTGGCCACGACCCAGGTGAAAGATCTTCAAGCTCACCAACGGCGGCATCGGCAGCACCTGGCGGATCGGGGACGGGCTTCCGCAAACCGAGTACCCCCGGTCGGCATGGCCATCCGGGCGAGCACCGCGGGGCCGGCCAAGCCCAGAAGAGGCTTCGGGTTGATCCTTCGCAACAACCGGCATGACCCTCGCCTTGAGCGAAGATCGAGTCGGACGTCTCCGCTTACAGCGATAATCAGTCCGCGGAGTGCGCAGTGATAGTCGCTTCCCGGCGGGCGGCGTCGATGAAGGCTTGTGCTGCGTCGGACAGGGCCCGGTCGCGGGGCCAGGCGAGGGAGGCGCGCACGGAGATGGGCCGAGGGGTGAGCGGGCGGCTGACGAGCGTGCGGCTTTCGTGGCTGAGCCGGTGTTGCGGAAGGACGGCGGTGAAGGAGATCCCGACGTTGCGGGCCACGAGTGCGCGGCACAGTTCCACCGAGTCGACCCGATAGCGGATGTCCGGGCTGATCCCGTTGGCTGCCAGGTAGTGCATCATCACTTCGCGGTTCTGGGGGTTGTCGATGAGGATGACCGGTTCTTCGGCGAGCTCGGCAGCAGCGATCTGGTCGCGTTCGGCGAGCCGGTGCCCTGCGGCGAGGATGACGCTGAGCGTGGTTTCGAACAGCGTCAGCGTGTCAAGGGAGCGGTCCCGGTGTGCGCTGTAGTTGGCGATGAGTTCGAGGCTCCCGTCGTGCAGCAGCGTCACGAGTTCGTCGGCCGGGCGGACGGCGACCCGGATGCGCAGGCCGGGGTGTTCGCCCGCCAGGCGGTCGATCGCGCCCGGGAACGCGACCGGCGCGAGGGTCGCGGCGGCGCCGATGTTGAGCACGCCCCCGAGTGCTTGCCGGGTGGTGCGGCGGTGCAGGTTTCCCGCCGAGCGCAGGAGCGACAGCGCACCGTCGAGGAACTCCTCGCCTGCTGGTGTCAAGCTGACGCCGACGGCTCGCTGGCGGTGCAGCAGTTCGGTGCCCACAGCGGTCTCGAGCGCGTCGATACCCGCCGCGAGCGCGGAGCGCGACACGGTGAGCTGTTCGGCGGCTTCGGCGAGGCTGCCGGACGCCGCCACGGCGGCGAAGTATTCCAGCTGGCGGAGCGTGAAGCCGATCATGGAAGTCCTTTGTGGTCGGAGCTGGACCCGAGCGGCTACCGGGTCGAGCTCCGATGGTGCCGTATCCGGGTGCGGGCTACCCGGCGGCTGCGTCGCGGTCTTGGGCGAGTTCACCCAGCTCGACGCGATCGGCGGTGAGGGCGATGAGTGCGGCGACCGCCATCACCGCCATGACGAGCACGAACACCGCAAGGTAGGAGCCGCCGGTCGCCTGGATCAGCGCGCCCATCGCAGTCGGTGCGATCACCCCGGCGAACTGCTGCCCGAAGTTGGTGATGCCGGTCGCGGTGCCGGTCACCGAGCGGCGCATGCGCTTGAGGATCACGATCGACAGCAGCGGTGCACAGGCCGCGGCGGCCACTTGCGCCACGGACAGGAACACCACCCCGGCGACGACGCTCGACGCGAAATAGGTCAGCAGCACGAACACGATCGCGACCGACATCAGCCCGGCGACCACGCGGCCTTCCTTGCGGCTGAACCGGTCGGCGGCGAACCCGACGCCGATCATCGCGACGAACGCGACGAGGCTGGGGATCGCGGTCGCCAGGCCCGCGCTGGTCAGCTTGAGCCCTTTCACCTGCACCCAGTAGGTCGGCATCCACTGGCTCATGCCCCAGGTGAAGATACCGACGCCGAACTGCATCACGGCGAGCTTCCCCACCAGCGGAGTCCGCAGGACCCGGAGCACCGGAATCCGCTCGGCCGAACCGGAACGGCCGGCGCCCGGGCCCGACATCGGCCGGGACACGACCAGGAAAACACCGCTGAGCAGCAGGCCGATCCCACAGAAGAGCCAGAACGCGCCGCGCCAGCCCCAGGTTTCGGTCAGCGACGCGACCAGGTAGGCGCCGAACGCGGTGCCCAGCGTGGCGCCGGACATCAGCAGGGATTTCGCCCTGCCGCGCTGGCGTACGGGCATGAGCTCGGCGACCGCGACCGAGCTCGCCGGCGGAAAGCTGCCTTCGGCCGCGCCGAAGATCCCGCGCAGCACGATGAGCGAGACGAGTGACCAGGCCAGCGCGGTCACGCCGGTGAAGGCCGACCACAGCAGCATCACGACCAGCAGCACTCGCCGGGCGCCGTACCGGTCGGCCAGGTAGCCGCCGAGCGGAGTCACCACGGCGAAGCCGAGGAAGAACGCGCTGAGCACCATGCCCATTTCGGTCGGGTTGAACCCGAATTCCCGGGAAACGGGCACCGCGATGATGCTCATCGCGGTCTTGTCGAAGTAGCCCACCAGCCACTGGACGAAAACAACGCCGATGATCAGCCAGCTTCGGCGCGGCGAGAGGGACGAGGACCGCGTCGCCGGTGTGCCCCGTACAGGTGCCGCGCTCATCGGGCCTGCACCGATCCGTCGAACGCCAGCGCCGGGGTGAGGTCGCGTGGCGCGGGCGGGAACAGCGTCTCGGCGTCCGGCGCCAGTTCGATGCCGATGCCGGGGGCGCCGGGCACCGCCAAGTAGCCGGCTTCGAACTGCAACGGGTCCTTGATCATGACATCCTCGCCGCCGTCGGTGTTGAAGCTCGGGTGCTCCTGGATCAGGAAGTTCGGCACGGACGCGTCCAGGTGCAGGCACGCCGCCGTCGACACCGGTCCCAGCGGGTTGTGCGGCACGATCGCCACATAATGGGCCTCGGCCAGTGCGGCGATCTTGCGCGCCGGCGTCAGGCCGCCGACCGCACACACGTCCGGCCGCACGTACCGAGTCGCGCCCCGCGTCAGCAGGGCCTGGATCTCCTGCACGGAAATCGCCCGTTCCCCGGTCGCGATCGGCACCGGGACAGCCCGCGCGACCTCCGCCATTGCGTCCGGGCTCTCCGGCGCGATCGGGTCCTCGAAAAACAGCGGCCGGGCCTGCTCGATACCCCGGCCCACGGCGATCGCCTCCGGCACGGACAGGGAGCGGTGTGCCTCCACACAGAGGTCGAACCCCGGTCCCACGGCCTCACGGCACGCGAGCACCTTGCGTACCGCATCGTCGACCCGGCCGGCGTAGGAC
Source organism: Amycolatopsis mediterranei (assembly GCF_026017845.1). NCBI lineage: Bacteria > Bacillati > Actinomycetota > Actinomycetes > Pseudonocardiales > Pseudonocardiaceae > Amycolatopsis > Amycolatopsis mediterranei. The sequence continues at coordinate 8,323,064 of NZ_CP100416.1, read as the reverse complement.
TCCGCGCCCCGCTCCCACCGCTGTTCGGCGAACGACGGCAGGACCAGCCGGGCGGCGGTGAACCCCTGGTCGCGCAACTCGACGCAACCGGCCGCCATTTCCTCGGCCGTGCTGCCGAAAACCGGCGCGTAGGACCGCACCCGGTCACGTGTCGGCCCGCCGAACAGCTCGTGCACCGGCACACCGAGCCGTTTGCCCTTGATGTCCCACAGCGCGATGTCGACGGCCGCGAGCGCGCTCAGCACAATGGCGCCGCGGAAGAACGTCGACTGGTACAGGTACTGCCAATGGTGCTCGATCCGCGCGGGATCCTGCCCCACCAGGTATCGGCGCCACTTGTCCAGGATCGCCTCGACCGCATCGAGGTAGGCCCACGCGCCAACCTCGCCGAGCCCCGTGATCCCGACGTCGGTGTACACCGACACGAAGAGGTAGCGACCCACGTGGTGGGTCTGCAGATCCGTAATGCGCACGGCTGTTCTCCTTTGAACTCCTGACCTGATGATTGCCGTACCGCAATGCCGGTTCAAGCACTCTTATTCTGCTTGGAAAGCCGACTCAGTCGGCTTTAGGTGCGTCGAGTGCGCCGGGGCCGGGTCGGGCGTCGACTCGGCTCTGTGGTGTTGTGCGTTGACCACCGTCGCTGGCTATGCTGCCGTTCGTGGCGTCCACGCCCGAGCACGCGGTCACTCTGCAGCAGGTAGCCGAAATGATCAGAAGACGGCGACGTGCGCTGGCCACCGTGAACGTTCAGACGATCCGCGCCGAGATCGCCGGCTATGCGGCGATCGACGACAACGCCCTGCTGGCCAACGTGACCGACCATGTCACGAAGGCTCACGAGGCTCTCGTGTCAGTCTGGCAAGTGGTCGTCCCGCCGATGACGGCGACGTCGCGTTCGTCCACACGCACGCTGCCCAGCGTGCGCGTCAGGGCATGTCCTTGGCCGACTTCATGCACGCGATCCGCATCACGCACCGTGTCATGTGGGGCGCGATCGCGAAATGGACAGCGGGCAGGTCTGGCGGACACGACGTCGCCCCGGCCGCCGCAGGCCTCGTGTTGGAGTTCGTCAACCGGGCCAGCACCATGGCCGCGCAGGTGTACCTCGACACCGAGCAGGTGCTGGCTCTGGAGGGAGACCGGGCGCGTCGGGACCTGCTTGAAGACCTGCTCGCGGGCCACGAGCCCGGGCCCGGCCCGCGGCTTGCCGCCGCCCGGGAGGCTGGGCTGGCTCCGGACGCACAGCGCCAGGTGCTGGTAGCGGTTCCGGTCACGGCGATGGCCGATCAGTACGCGCTTCGGTCTGCCGTGTCGGCTCTGGCTCGTGCTCTCGGTGATCCGGTACGGTCGCTGGCCGTCGTGCGGCAGGACGAGATCGTCATCGTGCGGTCGCTGCCCACGGCTGGTGGCGATCCGCCGAGCGGGCCGGTCAGAGCCGCGTGGCGGACACTTGCCGAGCAAGGCATCAGGCTCGCGATCGGGATCAGCACGACCCATGACACGACTGCGGGCACGCCGAAGGCCTACCGTGAGGCGACCGCGGCGCTGGGCACCTTGCCGAAGCCGGGCGGCGTCGCCGCACTGGCCGAACTCACCGCGTTCGAATACCTGACACTTCACGCCGACGACACGGTCGCGCGGCTCATCCCGACGCGGGTACGCACGTTCGTGACGGAGGATCTGCATGCCGGCGCGACCCTGACCGAGACGGTGCTCTGCTACGTCCGCACCGACCTCAACGTGAAAGCCGCCGCTCAGGCCCTGGGCATCCACGTCAACACAGCACACCATCGGCTCGCTCGCGTCGAGGAACGCACCGGGTACGATCTTCGCCGGCTTGCGCAGGTGCAGGAGCTGTTGATCGCTATCAGCCTACTAGGCGGGTTCAGCGCCGGACTGTGATCCGATCACAACGAGCACGGTCGAAATTCGGTCGCACAACCGATGACCGGAGCCAGGTCGCACTCTAGTATTCCCATCAGCCGTCCGCATTTCTCGATGGCGCGGTTCGAGCTCAGAGTGGAGACAACGACGATGGTATTCGGCCACGGACGGATCATTTCCGCCCCCGCGACCCTGTGCGAGGCATTTCAGCGAATCGCCACCGTTGAACCGGATGCTGTCGCCATCCGCACGGTTGGTGCGACCCAAGAGCTGAGCTGGCGAAAGCTTGGCGAACAGGTGCGATTCCTCGCCGCCGGGCTCGCCGGCCTCGGTGTTCGGCGAGGTGACGCGGTCGCCCTGATGATGGCGAACCGGATCGAGTTCTATCCCGTCGACCTTGCCGCCCAGCACCTCGGGGCGATCCCGTTCTCCGTGTACAACACCCTCGCAGCGAGCCAGATAGGACAGCTCTTGCGTAACTCGGAGTGCACCGTGGTGGTGTGCGAAGAGCGTTTCGTGGAAATCATTCGTGAATCGGGTGCCCCTATTGAACACGTCATCGTGGTGGATGGGCAGGCGGACCACACCCTGAGTTTGAATGATCTGTGCGGCCGAGGCGCAGCCGACACCTCTTTCGACTTCGAGACGGCCTGGCGTGCGGTTCTGCCCGACAATGTCCTGACACTGATCTACACCTCAGGGACGACAGGCAAGCCGAAAGGCGTCGAGATCACCCACGCCAACGTGCTGGCGCAGGCCGCAGGTGTTGCACAGGTCCTGGATTTCCGGTTCGGTGACCGGACGACCTCATATCTTCCATCGGCGCACATCGCAGACCGCTTCTTGTGCTTGTATGCCCAGGAAATCTTCGGCACCCAAATCACGGTTGTACCGGATCTGAACACGATCTCGCAGGCCCTGCCGGATTGCCGACCGACCGTCTGGGGAGCCGTGCCGAGGGTGTGGGCCAAACTCAAGCAGGCGATCGAACGATCCGTCGATGCCGACCCCCGCCGCGAGGAGATCCGCCACGCGCTGGAGATCGGAGAGCGTCGCAGCGAGCTCATCCAGACCGGAAGGCCGGTCGATGACGACCTCGCCGCGGAGCACGCCGAAGTCGATGCCACGGTGCTGTCCGGGTTACGCACCGCCTTGGGTCTCGATCAGACGAGATGGGCGGTGTGCGGTGCCGCGCCGGTGGCCGTCGAGACGGTGAAGTTCTTCGCGGCTCTGGGAGTCCCGATCTGCGAAGGCTGGGGTATGTCGGAGTTGAGTTGCTTCGGGGCGGTCAGCGCGCCCGGCACTGCACGATTCGGCGCCGTTGGCAAGCTCCTGCCCGGTTTGACCGCACAGCACGCCGACGACGGTGAGCTTCTGGTGCGAGGACCGACGTGATGAGGGGCTACCGGAACGACCCCGGCGCGACCCACGACGCCATTGACAGCACGGGCTGGCTCCACACCGGCGACATCGTGAGCGTCGACCGAGACGGGCATCTCCGCATCGTCGATCGAAAGAAGGACCTGATCATCACCGAGGCGGGGAAGAACATCGCCCCCGCGGCCGTCGAAAGCGCCATCGAGGCCGCAAGCCCGCTAATCGGCACCGTGGTCGCGGTCGGCGACCAACGCCCGTACCTCACCGCGCTGATCGTCCTCGACCGGACGGCCGCCGCGGCCTACGCCGCGGAGCACGGGCTGAACCCGGTGCCGGAGGCGCTGGCCCGCTCACCGCGCCTGATCGAGGCGATCGCGGCGGACCTGGCGGAGGGGAACCGTCAACTGTCCCGTGTGGAACAGGTCAAACGCTTCCGGGTGCTGCCCGTGTACTGGGAAGCCAGCAGTGACGAATTGACTTCCACGCTGAAACTCAAGCGTCGGAACGTCACCGAGAAGTACGCGGGTGAGATATCCGAGCTCTATGCCGGTAACCCTGGCCCTGACGTCCATCAACTGAACGGCTCCGACCGTCGGCTCGGCCTGGAACGTCAGCGTCAAAACACCTGACGCGACGTCGGCGTGGCGAAACCCGCGCAGCGATCTTGTGAGCAAGTGCGCCGCCGGTTCAGGGGCGGATGCCCGCGCGGAAGGCGAGCGTCACCAGCTGGGCGCGGTCCCGGGCACCGACCTTGGTCATGGCCCGGTTGGCGTGGGTCTTGACCGTGAACGGCGAGACGGACATCAGCGCCGCGATTTCAGCGTTGTCCAAACCGGACACGACCGCTTCGACGATCTCCAGTTCCCGGGGTGTCAGGGTTTCGAACAGCCGCGCGATCTCCGGCTCCGGTCGTGAGCCGGCGTCGCGCGCCACATGGTCGATGAGGGCCGCGGTGGCGGCGGGGGTGAGCGCTCCACCGCCGGCGGCGACTTCGAGGATGCTGGTGGTGAGCTCGGCGGGACCGACGCCCTTGCCGAGGAAACCGTTCGCGCCGGCCCGCAGTGCGGCGAACACGTTCTCGTCGTGGTCGAACGTGGTGAGCACGACGATGCGCACTTCCTCGGCCGGGTGGCCACGGCGGATGCGGCGGGTGGTCTCCACCCCGTCGATGCCGGGCATCCGGATGTCCATCAGGACGACGTCGACCGGTGTCTTCGCCAGCAGCCGCAGCGCGAGGAGTCCGTCACCGGCCTCGGCGGCCACCTCGATGTCCGGATGCGCCTCGAGCATGGTGCGCAGGCCGACCCGGATCATCTCCTGGTCGTCGACGATCATCACCCGGATCATCGGACGCCCTCCGCGCCCAGGTCGAGAACAGCGCGGATCCAGAACAACTGGCCCTCTTCCCGGACTTCGAGCCGGCCGCCGACGGACGCGGCCCGTTCGCGCATGCCGACGAGACCGTAGCCCCGGCGGGACGGAGCTTCGCGCGGGGCGCTGACGTTGACGGCTTCGATCGTGACCGCGCCGGGTTCCGCCGCGACCCGGAGCGAGACGGTGCCGTCGCCGTGGCGCTGGGCGTTGGTCAGCGCTTCCTGGACGATGCGGTAGGCGGCGGTGCCGACGGTGTGGGGAAGGCCCGCGGGCGCGGTGTCGACGGCCGCGTCGACGTCGAGGCCCGCGGCGCGGGCCGACTCGACGAGCTCGGTGATCCGCCCGTAGTCCGCCGCCGGGGCCGTGCCGGGATCATCGCCGCTGACCCGCAGCGCGGCCAGCACCTGTTGTGTCTCGCGGAGCACCGCCTGCACCCCGGCACGTGCCGCGGCGAGGTCGGCGCGCGCGGCTTGCGCCCCTTCGGGCAGGTGCACCTCGGCGGCGCCAAGGTGCATGCTCACCAGCGCCACCTCGTGGCCGAGGACGTCGTGCAGGTCGCGGGCGATCCGGACCCGCTCCTCGGCGACACGGCGTTCGGCTTCCGCTTCGCGGGTCGCGACCGCGTCCTGGGTCCGCTTGCGCAGTTCGTCCCAATACCGGTGATGGCCCCGGATCGCGCTCCCGGTGGCCGCGGCCGCCAGGGCGAAAGCGACGGCGATCGACCCGATGTCGTCCCACCCGCCCGCGGCGGCGTGGATCGCGATAGCGGCGTAGTCCGCGACGCCGGTCACGAGCCCGGCCGGGAGCGCCGGCACTCCGCGGAGCGTGACGACGAACGTTGCGAAGATCGTGAAGGTCCACGTCGGCAACGGGTCGGCGCCGAGCAGTGCCGCCAGGAGCGGCCCGGCGAGCGTCGTCGCCAGGCCGGGCCACGGGTACCGCCGGCTCGCGGTGACGCCGAGGCAGACGAGGACCAGCGCGGCGTAGCGCACGAGCGGGTGCGGCAGGGCGTGGGTCACGCTCGAGACGGCGTCGACGATCACCCCGAGGCCAATCGCGACGAGCGCGGCGGCCTCGAACACGCGGGGCCGGCGGAGGACCATCGGGCTCCGCGCCCACACGTCGGTACGGGATCGGGTCGGCATGCGCCGATCCTCGCACGCAGCAGCCCGGGCCGCGTACTGCGAACGCAGTACGCGCAGACGATTCACCGAGACGATTCGCCGCGGGTTTCCTCCGTCCACGATGGTCACATGCCGCCGAGAACGGCGCTGGACCAAGCGAAACGAGGGAGTGCCGCTTCATGACCATCGCAGCGAACGACCGGCAGGCCGTGTCCTACGAGTACACGACGATCCGGGTCGAGCGGGACAAGGAGCGGCTCCACCGCGAAGTCCACGAGAGCTTCGGCTGGATCCTCGATGGGCGTGTCCCGGCGGGGGAGACGGTCACCCTCGAGCTGAAGCGTGACCGCCGGATCCGGAATCGACCCGTGGTCGCCGAGTTGCAGCGGACGGCCGAAGAGGCACTCGCCTCGATCGGGCGCCTCGAACGCTCGAAGACCGCCATCGCCTCCGCCGTCGCGTACTCGGTCGGGCTGGCCGGGGCCGCCTTCTTCGCGGGAGCGGTCTTCAGCCTCAACGCCGGGCTCATCCCGCTGTTCCTGTTCCTCGGGTTCCACGGGCTGTTGTTCTGGGTCGCACCGTACTTCCTGCACACCCGGCTGCGCACCCGCAAGGCCGCCGAGCTCGCGCCGCTCATCGATCGCCAGTACGGGGTGATCCGCGAGACAGCGGAACGCGCTCACGGCTTCCTGAAGTGATGGCGGCGTTTCACAAAGGTTTCCCAACCACTTGGAGGTTCACGATGAAATCCGTCCTGGTCACCGGTCCCGGCAGGGTCGACGTGGTGGAAGTGCCCAAGCCTTCACCCGGTCCGAGGGACGTCCTGGTCCGGATGCGGGCCTGCGGCATCTGCGGGTCGGACGCCTACTACGTGACCATCGGGGGCATTCCTCCGCGGCAGGGCGCCACCCCGCTCGGCCACGAAGGTGCTGGTGAAGTCGTCGAAGTCGGGGCCGAGGTCACCGGGTTCGCGCCCGGCGACCACGTGGTGATGAACCCGCTGGCGCCCGGTTCGCAGCTGCTCGGCAGCGGCGGGCCGATGGGGGCGCTGAGCGAGTACCTGGTGTTCCGCGACGCCGAGCCCGGCCGTGAGCTCCGGATCATCCCGCGGAACCTGCCGTTCGACCTGGCGGCGATCAACGAACCGATGGCCGTGGCGCGGCACGCGGTGAACCGCACCGCCCCGCAGCCCGGGGACACGGTCGCCGTGTTCGGGGCGGGGCCGATCGGCCTCGGTGCGGTGCTCGGCTACCGGATCAGCGGAGCCAAGCACGTCGTCGTGATCGACGTCCAGCCGGCCCGGCTCGAGAAGGCACTCGCGATCGGCGCGGACGCCGTCATCAATTCCGCGGAAGAGGACGTCGCCGCCCGGCTCACCGAGTTGCACGGCCCCGGCGCGACCGTGATGGGCGCACCCCGCGCGGGCACCGACATCTACCTCGACGCCGCCGGTGCCCCGGCCGTGATCGACACCGCACTGGCCGCGGCCAAGGCGAACGCGACCTTGGGCATCGTGGCCGTGCACAAGAAGCCGGTGCCCGTCGACTTCGGCGCCCTGCTCGGCGTCGAGCCGACCATCGTCACGGCGATGGGCTACCCGCAGGAGATCTTCCAGGTGACCGACGACATCGTCGCCAACCAGGACCGCTTCGGCCGCATCATCAGCCACCGCTTCCCGTTCACCGACGTGCTGACGGCTCTCGAGACCGCGGCCACCCCCGGTGCCGCCGACAAAGTCGTCGTCACCTTCGACTGACAGAACAAGGAGAACAGCCATGAAGGTATCCGTCGATCAGGAGAAGTGCTGCGCCGCCGGGACGTGCGCGATGGTCGCGCCCGGCGTGTTCGACCAGCGCGACGAGGACGGCATCGTCGTCCTGCTCCTCAGCGAGCCGCCGGCCGACCTGCACGACAGCGTCCGCGAAGCCGCCAGTGTCTGCCCGGCTATGGCGATCCACCTGAGCGAGGACGCGTGAACACACCCCGGAGTGTTCTGGTGGTCGGCGCGTCCGCGGCCGGCCTCTCCACAGTGGAATCGCTGCGGCGCCGGGGCTATGGCGGCGAGCTGACGGTGCTCGGGGCCGAGACGCACCTGCCCTACGACCGGCCACCGCTGTCCAAGCAGGTGCTCGCCGGGAACTGGGAGATCGACCGGACGCTGCTGCGGCCGGAGCCGGCACTGTCCGCTTTGGACGCCGAGTTCGTCCTCGGGGACGCGGCCACCGGGCTGGACCCGGCGACCCGGACCGTCCGCACGGCTTCCGGGCGCACCCTGGAAGCGGACGCCGTCGTGCTCGCCACCGGCGTCCGGCCGCGCACCCTGCCGGGGCAGGACGACATCGCCGGCATCCACGTGCTCCGCACCCTCGAGGACACGCTGGCGCTGCGGGCGGACCTGCTCGCCGCGTCCCGGCTCGTCGTCGTCGGCGAAGGCGTGCTCGGTGCCGAGATCGCCGCCACCGCGGCCGGGATGGGCCTGGCCGTCACCATGGTCGGCCCCCAGCCGGCACCGATGGCGGCCCAGGTCGGCCCCCTGATCGGCGAACTGCTTGCCCAGGTGCACACCGAAGGCGGGGTCGAGCTGCGGCTGGGCACCGGGGTCAGCGGCTTCACGAGCCGGCGGCACCGGGTCGCCGGCGTCTGCCTGGACACCGGCGAGGTGCTGCCGGCCGACGTGGTCGTCGTCGCCATCGGCGCGAAGCCGGTGACCGGCTGGCTCGAGGGTAGTGGCCTGACGCTGGACAACGGCGTGCTCTGTGACTCCCGCTGCCGGGCCGCCGAGGGCGTCTACGCGGTAGGCGACGTCGCGCGCTGGCACCACGAGGGCTTCGGTAACGCGATGCGGCTGGAGAACCGGACCAACGCGACCGAACAAGCCAACGCCGTGGCGGCCAACGTCCTCGGCGACGACCTGGCGTATGCGCCCGTGCCCTACTACTGGACCGACCAGTTCCACGTCAAGCTGCAGGTCCACGGGCTGCTTCCGGCGGACGCCGCAGTGACCGTCGTGGACGGTGACGTGGCCACCGGCCGGTTCGTCGCCCGCTACACCCGAGACGGCCGGACGACCGGCGTGCTCGGCTGGAACATGCCGAAGCAGACGCGGCTTCGTCGCCAGGAAGTTGTCGACGCGCTCACCGAATCCGTAGCCGCCTGAACACTTTTCCTTGGGAGGAAGACATGACCGAGACCTTCGCCGATGATGTGACCACCGAGTTCCCGGCGCCCCGGGCGGCCGGATGCCCGTTCGCGCCGCCGCCCGCATTGCGGGAGGCGGCGGCGGAAAAGCCGTTGTCGCGAGTGCGCTTGTGGGACGGCAGCACGCCGTGGCTGATCACCGGGCACGCTGAGCAGCGCGCCATCCTGTCCGACACCCGGGTCAGCATGGACGAGAAGCGCCCCGGCTTCCCGCACCAGAACGCCGCCACCGCCGAGAACGTCCAGCACCACCCGCAGACCATCTTCAACACCGATGCTCCGGAACACACCCGCTTCCGGCGGCTGATGACCTTTCCCTTCACCGCCAAGCGCGTCGAAGCGCTCCGCCCCGCCATCCAGCAGATCACCGACGACCTCATCGACGACCTCCTCGCCGGCCCGAAGCCGGCTGACCTGGTCCAGGCCCTCGCCCTGCCGCTGCCGACGCTGATGATCTGCGAACTGCTCGGCGTCCCCTACGAAGACCACGAGCTGTTCCAGCGCAACGCCACGGTCGCGGTCGACCGCAACGCCACCGCCGAGGAAGGCGCGCGCGCCAGTGGCGAGCTCATGGGCTACCTGATGCGGCTGATCACGACCCGGATCGAGACCCCGGGTGAGGGGTGGGTCGCCGAGCTGGCCGAGCGGGTCAAGGCCGGCGAGATCGACGTCGCCGGTGCCGCGCAGCTGGGGGTGGTGCTGCTCATCGCCGGCCACGAAACCAGCGCCAACATGATCGCCCTCGGCACCCTCGCGCTGCTGCAGAACCCCGAGCAGCTCGACGTCTTCCGGACCGGTGAGGACCCGAAGGTCATCGCCGGGGCGGTCGAGGAAATGCTGCGCTACCTGTCCATCGCCCACCACGGGCTGCGGCGCATCGCCGTCGAGGACATCGAGATCGGCGGCGAGACCATCCGGGCGGGCGAGGGCATCATCGTGCCGCTGCCGGTGGCCAACTGGGACAGCGACGTCTTCCCCGACCCGGAGCGGCTCGACCTGCACCGCCAGGCCCGGCAGCACCACGCTTTCGGGTTCGGCATCCACCAGTGCGTCGGCCAGCAGCTGGCCCGGGTGGAGCTCCAGGTCGTCTACGGCACGCTCTACAAGCGCATCCCCACCCTCGCACTGGCCACCGACGTCGACCGCCTCGAGTTCAAGGACGACTACCTCGCCTACGGTGTCCTCGAACTGCCGGTCACCTGGTGACCTCCGCGGTCAGCGCCTTGGCGATCACGTAGCGCTGGACCTCGTTGGTGCCCCGCCGATCTCGAGGGTCTTGGCGTCTGCACAGAACCGGGAGATGGCCGACTCGCGGATGCAGCCGTAGCCACCGTGGATCTGGACGGCGGCGCCGGCCGCGCGATTGGCCACCTCCGAGACGTACAGCTTGGCCATGGCGGCCTCCTGGTTGAACGGGCGGCCCTGGTCGCCGAGCCACGCGGCTCGGTAGACCAGGCCGCGCATGCAGGCCGCTGGACGAGCGGGAGGTCGTCACCTCGACCCATCGCGGGCACGGTCACTGCATTGCCAAGGGCCTCGACGTGACGGGCATGCTCGCCGAGCTGATGGGCCGGACAACCGGAACGTGCCGCAGCAACGGCGGGTCCATGCACATCGCCGACCCCGCAAGGCATCTTCGGGCCAACAGGATCGTGGCGGCCGGCTGGCTGATCGTGCCCGCGGCTACGGCGTGGACTTCGCGCACGTCGACGGCAACGACGTGGTCGGCGAGATCGTGACCGACCTGGTGGCGAAGCTCCGCACCGGGGGCGGCCCGGTCTTACTCGAGGCCGAGACCTACCGGTGGCACGGGCACTTCGAGGGGGAATCCGCAGGGCTACCGTGACCCGGCCGAGCCGGCGGAATGGAGACCCGCGACCCCTCGTCCGCCGGCGGGGCGCCTCGACGCGGACAGGATCGCCGTGATCGACCGTGGGTGTCGGCGCGGCGATGCCGGGTTCCGCCCGGTGTTGGAGCTGATGTACCTGGACTTCATCGGCGTGTGCCTGGACCAGCTGACGAACGAGGCAGCCAAGCTGCGGTTCATGACCGGTGGCGCCGTGGCCTCCCGCTGGTCGTGCGCACGCAGTTCGGCGCGGGCAGGTCGTCGGGCAGCCCAGCGGCTCGCAGAGCCTTGAGGCCCTGCTCGCGCACGTCCCCGGGCTGACCGTCGTGATGCCGTCGACGCCCGCCGACACCCGCACGGCGATCCGGGACCCCAGCCACCTGATCTCGCTCGGGCGGCCCGCCATCCGCCGGGAGGGCACCGACGTCACGCTGGGGTCGTACTCGACGCTCGTGCACGACTGCGCGGCGGTCGCCGAGCAGCTGGCGACCGAGGGGTCAGCGTCGAGCTGATCGACCTGCGGACGATGGCGTCGCTCGACACCGAGTCCGTGCTGCACTCGGTGGCCAAGACCGGCCGGCTCGTCGTCGCGCACCAAGCGGTCGAGCAGTTCGGGTGGGGGCCGAGTTGGCCGCCGTCGCCGCGCAGGAGGGCCTCTGGACCCTGGACGCCCCGGTGATCCGGGTGGGCGCGGCCGCCGCGCCCACGCCCTGCACACCGTCGTTCGAGCGGGTGTGGCTGTCCGATCAGGAGAGGATCGCCGCGGCGATCCTCTCCTGATCGGAACGTTCGTGAATCACGCGTCCGGGGGAGCCGGCGGCAGCCCGGCCGCGGGTGTCTGGCGCTGGGCGAGGAACTCGCGAACGCGGTCTTCGAGGTCGTCGACCTGGTAGGCGGGGTTGCGGAAACCCACGACGAGGGTGGTGCAGTACTCCCGGGCCAGTGTCTCCGCGTCCCACTCCCCACCCGGCTTGACCCACTGGTAAGTGTGGTTGTGCATGTTCAGGAACTGGAGCATGGCCAGGCGCGGGTCGAGCTTGCGGAACGATCCGTCGTCCATCGCTGCGGTCAGCAGGTCCTGGATGATCTTCTCGAACTCGCGACGCTGGCGCAGCAGCCGTGCGCGGTTCGTGCCGCGCAGGTGCCGGTGGTCGTGCTCGTACACCCAGACGTGGTCCAGCCGGGCCAGGATGTTCTCCAGGAGAGCCTGCGACAGCAGCCGCAGCCGTAGCACCGGATCCTCGTCCAGGGCCGCGATCCGGCGCGCCGAGGTCAGCAGCGGGCGCAGCACCCGGTCCTGGATCTCGACGAGCAGGTTCTCCTTGGAGGAGATGTAGTAGTACAGCGCACCCTTGGCCAGCCCGGCGACCTGCCCGATCTCCGCGATGCCGGTGGCTGCGTAACCCTGCCTGGCGAACAGCTCCGCGGCCTGGTCGATGATCTCCTGGCGCTTGATCTCGAAGCCCGGCCCGTGCCCCGGTGGTCTTGGCATGGCTCAGGAGCTTATTCGCACCTCAGACGTCGCACCGGGTCCACCCGGAAAAGGGAGAAAGCACACCCTCTACCGAACGGCCGGCAGGGGCTTGTCAGCGTGCGCGAACAGCCTTGGAGTGCTTCCGCCGCCATTTCATAGACCAACTGGTACACGGAACTTGGCGGTGCGTTCGACGCCGCTCACCCAGGAGGGTCGGTGGCCGACTTCGCCAGCGTGGCCGATCACAACGCGAGCCGTCGTCCGGACAAGGTCGCGCTCTCCTGGGGAGCGACAGGCGGCTGACCAACCGCGAGTTCCACGCCCGTGTGAACGCGCCACCGGTCCGAGTCGCGCACCCGCGGCGTCGAACACCATCGCGAGTACACTGCCCAGCCCGCGTTCGGCGCCGGTGGTCACCACCCGCCGGCCCGAGACCGTGACCATGTGCGTTCCGCCCTTCGTTCGGTCACGCCTGGCGAAGCAGTGGTGCGGAGTATCGACCGATCGATACATTAAACTCGACCAGCGTCGCGCACCACTCGGAGGTGAAGAGCCGTGACCGCACTTCGCGGCCGGCGCCGACGTCAAAGAGCTGCTCGACCTGACCGCCGACGAGTTCCACGAGCGCAACCAGGTGCGGCAGCAGGCGTTCCACGCCCTGTCCACGGCCCCGCAGGTGGCGTCGCGGCGATCAACGGCTGCGCGCTGGGCGGCGGGTGCGAACTGGCCCTCGCGGCCTGCTTCCGGATCGCCGGGCGCGGCGCCGTTCTCGGCCCGCCCGAAATCACCCTCGGCATCATGCCCGGCTCCGGGCGGGACCCCGCGGCTCGCGCGGGGTCGGCCAACCCAGGGCGAGGGACCTCATCCTGTCCGGCCGGCTCGTGCCCGCCGACGAGGCGCTCCGGATCGGGCTCATCGACCGGGTGGTCGACGACGCCGAGGTGCTCGACGTCGCCGTCGAGCTGGGCCTCACCTACGCGCGCGGGCGTTGGCGCTCACCTATGCCAAGCCGGCGATCGACGCCAGTACCGCGTTGCCGATCGAGGCCGGCCTGGCGCTGGAAGCCGACCTGATCACCAAGTGCTTCGCCAGCGAAGACGCGCGGCACGGGCTGCGCAGTTTCGTCGAGAACGGCCCGTGGCGCGCGACGTTCCGCGGCCGCTGAGCCACTTCCACCAACGAGGAGTCACGGATGAGCGAGCCCACGACGTCTCCACGACGGCGGGCGGAGAGGCGATCGTCGGAACGGCGCTCGAGCACTTCGGCCGTATCGACGTCGTGGTGAACAACGCCGGCATCATCCGGTGGGGCGGCCTGCCGGAGCTCGATCTGGAGAACCTCGAGCGCCACCTCGCCGTGCACCTCCTCGGGTCGTTCACCACCATGCGGGCCGCGTGGCCGCACTTCATCGAGCAGGGCTACGGCCGGATCGTGCTGACGACGTCGAGCGGCCTGTTCGGTCTCGACAACAACCTGTCGTACGCGGCGGCCAAGGCCGGAGTCATCGGCCTCGCCCGCGGCGCGAAGCTGGCCGGCGAGCCGCACGGGATCAAGGTCAACCTCATCGCGCCGGCGGCGCAGACCCGGATGGCCGGCGGCGACCCCCTGGGAGACGACGCCCAGGCTGTGCCGGGACAGCCGTTCATGCCGTCGGACGCCGTGGCACCGATGGTCGCGTTCCTCGCCCACGAGAGCTGCCCCGTCAACGGCGAGATCTACACGGCCGGGGCCGGCCGCTTCGCGCGGGTCTTCATCGCCTCGACCGAGGGCTACGCGCACCAGGACGGCGCGGCCACGATCGAAGACGTCGCCAAGAACTGGGACGCCGTCAACGACGAGTCGGGGGTACTACGTCCCCGCGGACCTGATGGCCTGGTCCGGCGCCTTCCTCAAACACCGGTTCACGCCGGGCGCCTGAACGCCGGGCGCGGGGGGGCGGCGCGGCGGGGGGGGGGGGGGGGGGGGCGGGGCCGGGGGCCCACGTCCGCGCGGGCCCGCCGCGGCAGGCTCGGGGCATGCGGAAAACCCTGATCGCCCTGGCGTTCCTGCCCCTGCTC
>NZ_CP100416.1:8093856-8308627 GCF_026017845.1 Amycolatopsis mediterranei | reverse complement strand
CCCGCGGCTCGATCAGATTGTCTCGACCAGCTTCAGCACCTCGTCGGTGGTGCCGGTCTCCCCGAGTGCGGGGAAGACCCGGACGACGCTGTTCTCGTGCGCTTCGGCGCTGAAGTCGGTCATCGCGTCGGTCGCGAGCGTGACGTGGTAACCGTGTTCGTACGCCTGCCGTGCGGTGGACTCCACGCCGAAGCTGGTCGCGACGCCGACCACGACAACCTGGGTCACCCCGAGGCTCCTGAGGAGCTCGTCGAGCCCGGTGCGCATGAACGCACCCCAGGTCTGCTTGAGGATCTCGTGGTCGGTGTCCTGCTGGTTCAGCTCCGGGAGCAGGTCCGCAGCGTCGGCGGGCGGCAGGGGCGCTCCCGGCCTGCTGAACGACCGTTCCGTGCGGCCGGGCGCGATGCCGGTGGCCCGGACGAGGACAACGGGCAGGCCGCGCGCACGGAACGCGTTGGCCAGGCGAGCCGCGTTGGCCGCGACCTCGGCGATCGGGTGCGCCGCCGGCAGTGCGGCGATGGCCTTTTGCAGGTCGATGACGATGAGCGCGGTCTTCGGGTCGAGGGTGGACAGGGCCACGGAACCTCCTGAGTGGACGGACGAGGAAGAGCTGGTCAGACGGTGGCGACCGGGGTCAGCGGACTGCCCGGGACACCTGGCAGCCGGAGGGGGATCGGCCAGTAGGAAGCGGCGGTTACTCCTCCCTGGCAGGCGGTCCTCGATGACGGCTGCCTCGGCATGCTACGAACTGGGTACTGATCGGGTCAACGAAACACTGAACGATGGGTTGCCCGTGAGCGTTCCCGTCGCTTAACCTGAGGTTCTCAATATTCGACTGATCGGTCTAAATAATGAATGGGATGGGGCGACGCCGAGCGCAGACCCCTTCGACTACGGAGAGACCATGAGCGAAGCCACACAGGCGTGGGTCGCGGTGGGCGTGCGCGCCGTGCTCGGAGCGCACACCCAGGCGCAGGACGCCGGACGCACCGATGACGTCGTCGCCCTTTACGTGCCGGACGGAGTGCTCGAACTGCCCGGCGTGGATCCGATCGAAGGTCATGACGCGCTCCGTGAAGCGTTCAAGGGCTGGGCGCCGACGCAACCGCAGCTGCACCTCGTGACCAACACGGTGCTCACCTCGTGGACCGACGAAGAGGCGACGGCGGTGAGCGACGTGGCGTTACTCCTGCGCGGTGAGTCCGGTTGGGCCGTCCAGGTCGTGGGGCGCTACGACGACACGCTGCGGCGGCACGGTGGCGAATGGCGGTTGCGGCGGCGCAAGACGACCTACCAGGCCTAGGAGACGCGAGATGAGCACGATCACCGAAGAGTCGGTCGCGGCGGGCGTACAGGCGGCCATCGCCGCGTACGCGCACGCGCTGGACGCCGGCCGGACCGACGACATCGTGGAGCTGTTCTGGCCGGACGGCGTCGCCGAAATCGCCGGGATGGGGATCTTCGAAGGGCATGACGCGATCCGCGAGGGCTACGCCGCCTTCGTCCCGACGCAGCCGCAGCTGCACGTCGTGGCCAACACGGTGCTCACGTCGTGGGCCGCATACGAAGCCACGGCGATCAGCAACCTGGCCTTCTTCCAGCGCGGCGAGGCCGGTTGGGCGGTCCAGCTCGTCGGACGCTACGACGACACGCTGCACCGGCGCAAGAACGTGTGGAAGTTCCAGCGTCGCATGACGACTTTCCTACCGTAGGAAGCCGCCGGCCGGATGGGCCCGGTGGGCGCACCCGGCCGGCGGAATCACGCGGCTCTTTCGGAGACTCTGGTGAACGGGAACGCTGCGTAGCCGTCTTCGGCGACTTCGACGACCATTTTCTGGAGCGTCCAGCGTCCGGTCGGGTTGAGCAATTGCTGGACCGGCTTGCCGGGGATGTTGGCCCCGGAGAAATAGCTGCTCTTGAGGAACGACGAACGCGTGTCGTTGTCGTTCATCATGGCCGTCCACGTTTCCTCGGCCTGATGGTCACTTCGACCACGTCGTACCCGTGGTCACGGGTGTGGACCAGCGCGTCGACGCCGAAGTACACCTGGTCACCCGGGTAGCGCGGGTTGTCGCCGAGCGCGCCGTGCGGCCGCCGGGGAAGAAGAAGTTCGGGAAGCCGGCGGTCACCATTCCGAGAAAAGGTCCGCGGGCGGTCCGCCCAATGCTCTTCCAGTGCGAGCCCTTCCCGGCCACGGACGCCCACCCGGTTGAGCGCACCGGTGCCGAAGTCGTAGCCGGTCGCCCAGATGATGATGTCGAAGCCCTGAGCTCCCGCGGCCGTCTCTATCCCCGTTTCGGTGATGAGCACGTTCGGGTCGTCCAGCAGCGAGACGAGCGAGACGTTGGGGTTGTTGTAGGCCTCGTAGTGGTCGTTGGGGATGAGCTTGCCGGCCGTCTCGGGATCGGCGACGATCGCGCGGATCTTCCGTACCGTGAACTCGCACCACTCCGCGTTCACGGCCGGGTCGGTCAGCATGTCGAGGCAGTTCTCGGTCAGCTTCGTGAAGTCTGGGCCCTTCCGCATCTTCTCGTAGAACTCCGGGCGATCCTGCGCGGAGTCTTCGGCGGCCTTGCGCATGTTGATCGTGTGCGGGAAACCGCTCGGAGACGGGTTGAGGGTGTCGCGGATCCGCTCGTAGTCCGCCTTGAGCTGCGCCTGCTCCTCGGCCGAAAGGGGGCCGTTGTTGTTGAGCGGGATGCACCAGTCGGGAGTGCGCTGCTGCACCGTCAGCGAGGCCACCTCGCCGGCGAGGGCGGGGACGAGCTGGACGCCACTGGAACCGGTACCGATGAGGGCGACGCGCTTGCCGGCGAAGTCGACGGGTGTCTTCGGCCAGAGGCCGGTGTGGTGCTGATCGCCGCGGAAGCCCGCACGCCCGGGGATATCCGGGATGTGCGGCACCGAGAGGATGCCGGTCGCTGCGACGGGGAACCGCGCCCGCACCTCGGTGCCGTCGGCCGTCCGGACGGTCCAGAGCCCGGTCGTCTCGTACCAGGTGGCGGAGACCATCTTGGCGCCGAAGCGGATGTCGCGGCGCAGGTAGGACCGGTCGACGACGTGGTTGAAGTAGCGCTCGATCTCCGGCTGTCGGGCGAAGCGCTCCGACCACTCCCACTCTTCCCGCAGCTCTCAGGAGAACAGGCAGCCGTAGGTGTAGCTCTCCGAATCGAAGCGTGCCTCCGGGTAGCGGTTCCAGTACCGGGTGCCGCCCACGCCGTAGTCCGCTTCGAGGAGCTTCACCGAGAACCTGGCTTCGCGGGCTCGGTACAGCTGATAGATCCCCGTGACACCGCCTCCCGCGACCAGAACATCGACTCGGCCCGCCGCGTCCGCCATGTTTGGCGGTTCGCTCATCGGCCCTCCCGCGTCGCTGTTATTTCGGTCAGCCGGTCGAATATACAGCTCTGTGAGTAGATGAGGAGGCGACTGTCGTTCAACGGAGGTTTCAGGGAAGTTGCGGCGAAGCGTTGATTGTTTCGACCGACTGTTCTAATTTTGCATACGACCAGTGCGCGACCGGACGTACCAGGAGGTACGCATGAGGACCGAGGACGCCGAGGGAACCGAGCCCAGCCTGCGGACGCTGGCGCTCGACACGATGAGCCGGATGCTGCCCGGCGTGTTCCCCGACGGGGACATCGACCTGCGGGACGGCGGCCTCGGCGAGGACCTCGTGGAAATCGGCCTGACCCAGCGTCTGGGCCGGGCTGTGGGCTCGCGAAGGGCTCAGTCACGGGAATCGCAGCCTCGTCACGCTCGGCATGTTGATCGCGCTCGGCGCCGATCCGGAACTGCGCACCCACTTCCGGATCGCGGTGACGAACGGGCTGACCGAAGACGAGCTGGCCGAGGTCATCTACCACGCCAGCGGCTACGCCGGTTCCCCCGCACCGTCGCGGCCCGCGCTGCGGTCCGCGAGGCTCCGGCCGGATAGCGAGCCGCTGCGCGGCCAGGCGATGCGCCCGGTCGCGGGGCGGCCGTACGACGAGACACAGGGAGTCAGCATGTCACTCGAAGGAAAGGTTGCGGTCGTCACCGGCGGCGGCCGCGGGATCGGCGAGGCGATCGCCGCCGTGCTCGGTGCGCAGGGTGCCGCCGTCGCGGTCTGGGACCTGGACGGCGAGGGGGCCGAGAAGACCGTCGCCGGCATCCGCGAGGCGGGTGGCACGGCGATCGCGGTGGCGGGCGATGCGGCCGATGCTGCCGCGGTGGCCGCGGCGGCGGCCCGGACTCGCGCCGAGCTCGGGCCCGTCTCGATCCTGGTCAACAACGCCGGAATCACCGCCTACGAACCGTTCACGACCATCACCGAGGAATCGTGGGACCGCCTGATCGGGGTCAACCTGCGTGGTCCGTTCCTGGTCACGCGGGAGCTGGTGCCCGACATGCTCGCGACGGGCTGGGGGCGGATCGTCAACATCTCCTCGTCGTCCGCGCAGACCGGGGCGCCCGCGATGGCCCATTACGCGGCGTCCAAGGGCGGCGTCATCGGACTCACGAAGGCGCTCGCCATGGAGTACGCCGACAAGGGGATCACGGTGAACAACGTGCCGCCCGGGTTCATCGACACGCCTTTGATCCGCGAAGGGCCTATCGACGTCGAGGCGGCCGCGGCCACGATGCCGATGAAGCGGGCGGGCCGGCCGGAGGACATCGCCTACGCGGTCGCGTACCTCGTCTCCGAGGAGGCCGGGTACGTGACCGGCCAGACGCTCAGCGCCAACGGCGGGCGCTACCTGGTTTGATTGGTTCGACCGAGTGGTCTATTTTTCGTCATGTCAGGTTCGTCGGCCGCAGGAGGAGTCAGTCATGATTTCGCGGGTGTTCGCATGACGGGCCCGGCGAGGGTGCTGGTGGTGGGCGCGTCCGCGTCCGGTATGTCCACAGTGGAGTCACTGCGGCGCAGGGGGTACGCGGGCGAGGTCGTGGTGCTCGGCGACGAGCCGCACGCGCCGTACGACCGGCCGCCGCTGTCCAAGCAGGTGCTCTTGGGCGCGTGGGAGCCGGCGCGGGCCGCGCTGCGGCCACCGGAGGCGGTGTCCGCACTGGCCGCTGGCTTCGTCCTGGGTGACCCGGCGGTCGCCTTGGACCCGGTGACGCAGACCGTGTGGACGGCGTCGGGCCGTGAGCTGCAGGCCGACGCGATCGTCATCGCGACAGGACTGCGGCCGCGAACTCTACCGGACCAGGAGGGCCTCACCGGCGTGCATGTGCTGCGCACGCTCGACGACGCGCTGGCGCTGCGGCGGGATCTCTCGGACGGCGCACGGGTGGTGGTCGTCGGCGAAGGCGTGCTCGGCGCCGAGATCACGGCGACCGCGCGGACCCTCGGTCTGGATGTGACCATGACTGGCCCGCAGCGGGCGCCGATGGCGCTGCAGGTGGGGACGCGGGTGTCGGCGGCCTTGGCGGACCTGCACCAAGAACGCGGGGTGCGGCTCCGGCTGGGCGACGGCGTCGTGGGGCTGACGGCAGAGGGAACGCGCGTCACCGGCGTGCGGCTGAGTACCGGCGAGGTGCTGCCCGCCGACGCCGTAGTGGTCGCGATCGGCGCCTCTCCGGCGACGGAGTGGCTGGCGGGCAGCGGCCTGCGCCTCGACAACGGTGTGGTCTGCGACTCCCGTTGCCGGGCGGCGGAGGGAATCTACGCGGTCGGGGACGTGGCCCGGTGGCACCACGAGCGGCTCGGCCGGCTGGTCCGCCTGGAGAACCGGACGAACGCCACGATGCAGGCCGCGGCGGTCGCCGGGGTGATCCTCGGGGAAGACGAGCCATACGTGCCGGTGCCGTACTTCTGGACCGACCAGTTCGACGCGAAGCTCCATGTGCACGGCTTCCTGTCCGCCGACGCCGATGCCGAGGTCGTCGAGGGCGACGTTGCGGACCGCCGGTTCGTCGCGCGGTACCGCAGCGGCGGTGCGGTCACCGGTGTCCTCGGCTGGAACATGCCGAAGCAGGCCCGCCTGCGTCGCGCGGAGATCGACGACGTACCCGCCCTTCTTTGAACGAGCAGGAGAAAGCCATGAAGATCGTCGTCGACGAGGAGAAGTGCGTCGCGGCCGGGCAGTGCGTGGTCGCGGCGCCGGACGTGTTCGATCAGCGTGACGAGGACGGCATCGTCGTGCTGCTGGACGAGAACCCACCACCACGGCTGGCCGGCGACGTTCGCCAGGCGGCGGCGGTGTGCCCGGCCCTGGCGATCAGCATCGAGGACTGACCGCGTTCCCACACGAGTTCGGAGGAATGACCATGGCCGAGACACAAACCGCGGAAACGCGGGTGCCCGAGTACCCGGGTGTCAGGGACGGCCGGTGCCCGTTCGCGCCGCCGGCCGAGCTGCTCCAACAAGGGAAACCCCTGTTCCGGGCCCGCATCTGGGACGGCAGCACGCCGTGGATCGTCACCGGGCACGCCGCGCAGCGCGAAATCCTGTCGGACCCGCGGGTGAGCGTGAACGAGAAGCTGCCCGGGTTCCCGTACCCGACCCAGGCGATGGCCGAGACGGTCGACCACCGGCCGTTGACGATCTTCAACGCCGACGGCGCCGACCACGTGCGGATCCGGCGGATGATGACGGCCCCGTTCACCCGTAACCGGATGGAGAAGCTCCGGCCCGCGATCCAGCAGTTCACCGAAGAGCTCATCGACCGGATGCTGGCCGGGCCGAAGCCGGCGGACCTGGTGACCGCGCTGTCGTTGCCGTTGCCGTCGCTGATGATCTGCGAGCTGCTCGGCGTGCCGTACACCGACCACGACTTCTTCCAGGAACACGCCACGGTGGCCGTCAAACGGGACGCCACCGCCGAGGAGAGCCTCGCGGGCATGCAGGCGTTGGGCGGCTACTTGACGCAGCTGCTCGAGAAGAAGCTGACCGAGCCGGAAAACGACGTGCTGTCGGACTTCGCGGCGCGGGTGAAGGCGGGCGAGCTGGAACTGCCCGACGCCACGCTGCTGGCCATGGTGCTGCTGATCGCCGGGCACGAGACCAGCGCGAACATGATCACGCTGGGCACCGCCGCGCTGCTGGAGAATCCGGACCAGCTGGAGCTCCTGCGGACCACCGAGGACCCGGCGGTCGTCGCGAACGCGGTCGAAGAGCTGCTGCGCTACCTGACCATCCCGCACCTCGGGCAACGGCGGATCGCGCTGGAGGACATTGAGATCGCGGGAGAGACCATCCGGGCCGGCGACGGCATCATCGTCTCGCTGCCTGCGGGCAACTGGGACCCCGAGGCGTTCCCCGAGCCGGACCGCCTCGACCTCACCCGCGCGGCGCGGCACCACCACGCGTTCGCCTGGGGCGCCCACCAATGCCTCGGCCAGCAGCTGGCCCGCATCGAACTCCAGGTGGTCTACCGCACGCTCTACCGGCGGGTGCCGACCCTGCGGCTCGCCGTCGGCCGGGACGAGCTGGAGTTCAAGGGCGATTCGCTCGCCTACGGCGTGTACGAGCTACCGGTGACCTGGTAGCGGGATGTGCGTCCGGATCCGGTTCACCACCAGCGTGCCCCCACCGCCGCCGACCGGGGACCGAGCCCGGATCCGGCCGGCGGCGGTGACCATGGCCGCCACGGTGGCGGCCCACCCGGGAAGAAGCGTGACTCCCGGCCGGGAGCCGGGGGTGACCCGCCGGTGAACCTGATCAGCCACCTCCTCCAGCGCGCGCTGCGGCTGGATCCGCCGCTGACGCGGGATCTGCTCGTACAGCGCGATCTTCGCGTTCCCATGCCCGACGGCGTCGTTCTCCTGGCGGACCGGTGGGCACCCCGCGCCGGGGGTGACGGGCTGCCGGTCGCGCTGCTGCGCAGCCCGTACGGCCGGAGTGGCCTGCGAGGCGCGGGCATGGCGAGGCCGCTGGCCGAGCGCGGGTTCCAGGTACTGATGCAGAGCGTCCGGGGCACGTTCGGCGCGGATGGCGTCTTCGAGCCGTTCCGGCGCGAGCGGGACGACGGCCTGGCGACCCTCGACTGGGTGATGGAGCAACCGTGGTTCGGTGACTCCATCGTGCTGACCGGCACGAGCTATCTCGGGTACGCACAGTGGGCGATGGCCGATCAGCTGCCGCCCGAGGTCAAGGCGATGGTTCCGGTGCTGACCGAGTCGGCGCTCACGCTGGAGTTCCTGCGCGCGGACGGGCTGTCGCTGGAGACGCCGTTCCAGTGGGGCGTCATGACGGCGCGGCAGGAGCGACGTGGCGCGCTGGGGGACCTGCTGACCCAGGGGCGGCGGAGGCGCCGGGCGCTGCTGACGCTCCCGCTGGCGCGGTCCGACGTCGTCGCGGCGGGGCGCCGCGTCGACTACGTCCAGGACATCCTCACCGAGGACCGGGAATCGGAGCGCTGGGCCGGGATCGACCACCGGCACCGGGTCGCCGGCACGACCGTGCCGGTCAGCACGCTCGCGGGCTGGTACGACATCTTCCTGCCCGGTCAGCTCGAAGACTTCCAGATCCTTCAGGACGCGGGGCGGCCGGCCCGGCTGACGGTCGGTCCGTGGACGCACCTCACAGCCGACGGCACGCCGATCAAGGAGGCCGTCGAGTTCGGGCTCGCCCACGCGCGTGGCGAACGGCCCGCCGAGCGCGGGGCGGTGCGCTTGTACGTGATGGGGGAGGAGGCCTGGCGGGACTTCGACCGCTGGCCACCCCGCGGCTACCCGGCCCGGCGTTTCCACCTCCGGCCCGGCGGTGCGCTGTCCGCCGACGTCTCCGCGGACTCACCGCCCGATCGGTACCGCTACGACCCGGCCGACCCCACTCCCGCGGTCGGCGGCGTGCGCATGGTTCGCGGCAGCGGGCGCGCCGACAACACCGGACTGGAGGCACGGCCGGACGTGCTCACCTACACCACTCCGGTGCTCGAACAGGACGTCGAGGTGATCGGCGAAGTCACCGCGGAGATCTGGTTCCGCTCCAGCCTGCCCTGGGCGGACGTCTTCGTCCGGCTGTGCGACGTCGATCCCCGCGGGCGCTCGCACAACGTGTGCGACGGACTGGTCGGCTTGACCGGCGCTGACGAGCTCACCTGCGCGGAGGTCAGGTTGTGGGCCACCGCGCATCGCTTCGGGCGCGGGCACCGCATCAGGGTCCAGATTTCCAGCGGCGCGTTCCCGCGGTACGCCCGTAACACCGGCACCGGTGAGCCGCACGGCACCGCGAGCACGTTGCGTGCCGCCGATCAGGAGGTCCACCACGATGCGACTCACCCGTCGGCAATCGTCCTGCCCGTGCGCGACACGAGTCTCAGCGAGCGTTCCAGCTGATGCTCTTGGTCTGCAGGTACTCGTCGAGCCCGAACTCGCCCCATTCCCGGCCGAGCCCGCTCTGCTTGTACCCGCCGAACGCCGCCCGGGGGTTCACCCCGCCGCCACCGCCGTTGATCGACACGCTCCCGGCGCGGATCTGCGTCGCGATCTCGTACGCCGTCGCGGTGTCGGCGCTCCACACGCCCCCGGCGAGGCCGTAGGGGCTGTCGTTGGCGATGCGGACCGCTTCTTCGTCGGTGCGGAACGGGATGACGACCCCGACCGGGCCGAAGAACTCCGTCCGTGCGATCGTCATCGAGTTGTCGACACCGGTGAAGAGCGTCGGCTCCACGAAGTAGCCCTTGCCGAGGCCGGCCGGGCGGCGACCGCCGCTGACGAGCCGGGCCCCTTCCTCTTCGCCGGTGCGGATCAGCTTCTCGACCTTGGCCCGTTGCGCTTCGCTGATCAGCGGGCCCATCGTGGTGGACTCGTGGGCGGGATCGCCGACGGTGACCCTGGCCAGGCCCGCGCGCACCCGCTCGACCAGTTCGTCGTGGACGGACTCGTGGACGATCGTGCGCGTGAGCAGCGAGCAGCCTTGCCCGGCGTGCACCGTGATGCCCGCCAGCGCCGACCGGACGGCGCCGTCGAGGTCGGCGTCGGCGCGGACGATGCTCGCGGACTTCCCGCCGAGCTCGAGGACGACCTTCTTCAGCGACCCCGCGGCCTGCGCGTAGACCGTGCGCCCGACGGCGTCGGATCCGGTGAAGCTGACGAGGTCCACCATAGGGTTTGTGGTCAGCTCCCGCCCGGCATCTGCGTCGCCGGTCACGACGTTCAGCACCCCCGGCGGCAGGCCTGCGGCGTCGGCGAAGTCGCCGAGCAGCAGCGATTCCAGCGGAGTGGCGGGCGCCGGTTTGAGCACCACGGTGCAGCCCGCCGCCAGCGCCGGGACCAGCTTCATCATGCTGAGGAAGAACGGGAAGTTGTAGGCCGGGATCAACGCGCACACCCCGAACGGCTCGCGGCGCAGCAGTCCCTGCGAGATGCCGGCCCGCGGCGTGATCGTAGGGTCCATCGGACGGTCCCATGCGAAGGCCGGGATCACGCGCTCGGCCATGTCCCGAAGGTGTGCCACGGGGACGCGCGTCTGGATGCTCTCCGCCACCCAGCGGACGGAGCCCGCTTCGGCTGTGTTCACGGCGACGAGATCGGGGAGCCGGCGTTCCATCTCCGCCGCCATGCGCAGCAGGACCGCTGCGCGTCCGGCGGGCTTCAGCCGCGGCCACGGACCTTCGTCGAAGGCCGTCCGGGCGGCCGTGATCGCTTGGCGCACATCGGCGAGCGAGGCTTGGGGGACCTCCGCGACCGTCTCCTCCGTCGCCGGGTTGCGAACGGTGACGCGCGTGTCCGAGCTGCCGTCGGTCCAGCTTCCGCCGATGTAGAGCCGCGAAGAGAACGAGTACGCCGTCGTCATGCTTTGAGTCTACTCATTAGACGGCGAGATGCGTGATCTTCCCTGTCATCGCCGGGAAACGGTCGTGGACTTGGCACATTGAATACACTGAAAGCGTTGACCTGACCGGTCGGTACAGCTAAATTCGGTAGTCAGCCGGGTACCGGGGCTCTGGAGCGGACGTCGAGGTTCGAAGAGAGGTACGGCCTGTGTTCAAGGAATTCGTCGTGTCAGGTGATTCGCACATCATCGAGCCGGTCGACCTGTTCAAGACCCGGCTGCCGCGGCCCCTGCGGGATCGCGCCCTCTGGGAAGAGGAGTTCACCCTCGACGAGCCGATCGTCGAGGGCGGGCACACGGAGTTCAAGAAGCTGCACACGATCGGCTTCGACGGCTGGACGATCTCCAAGTACCGGCAGACCGGCGGGGAGACCCCGGACGGCGAGCCTGACCACATCATCCGGGACATGGACTTCGACGGCGTCGACGCATCGGTGATGTTCCCGAACCTGTCACTGTTCGTCCTGTTCACCGACGACCACGAGCTGTCGATGGCGCACTGTCGCGTGTGGAACGACTACCTCGTCGAAAGGTACCTCCCGTACAAGGAGCGGCTGCGCCCGACGGCCGCGATCCCGCTCACCGACGTCCCGGCCGCGGTCGCCGAGATCGAGCGGATCGCCCGCGCCGGACTGGGTGCCATCCTGCTGCCGGAGATCCCGCCGCTGCCGTACTGGTCGCGCGAGTACGACCCGGTGTGGGCCGCCGCGCAGTCGCTCGGGTTGCCGGTCTTCTTCCACGTCGCCACCGGCGGGGTGTTCGTCAAGGAGCAGGTGTCCGAGACGGCGACCACGGTCAAGGGCCTGATGACGGCGATGAACATGGGCAAGGGTCAGCTGACCGACGACATGGTGTCGGGCCGGACCATGGGCGGCGGGAACACCGCGTCGGCCAGCCCGCAGGGCATCATCGCCGCCCTCGTCGGCGGCGGGGTCTGCGAGCGGTTCCCCGACCTACACTTCAACCTGACCGAGTTCGGCGCCGGCTGGCTGGTGTCGTACATGGGCATGATGGAGAAGTCCTGGCGCATGGGCATCGGCCAGGACCCGGACTGGTGGCTCGGCTTCTGGGACGACAGCCGCCCGGCGAACGACCAGCCCTCGATGGGACGGCTGTTCGCCATCAACGACAAGTGGCCCTACCCGCTCAAGCCGACCGAGTACGTCCAGCGGCAGATCCACGTGCAGTTCGCCGACGACCCGACCGCCGTCAAGGCCCGCCACATCACCGGGCTGTCGACGATCACTTGGGGCAACGACTACCCGCACGCCGAGGGCACCTTCCGCAGCAGCGCCGACTGCGTCGCCTTCAACTTCGAAGGGGTCGGCGACGACGACCGCGCGGCCATCCTCGGCGGCACCCTGGCCGACGTCGCGCACTTCGACAAGACCAAGAAGCTGGCCAAGGCACCCGAAACCGTCTGAGCAGGCACCCCGATGCGAGCCCGCAGGCCCCCGGAAATCCGGTTCCGGGGGCGTCCGATGCGGCAGGACCGGGCCCTGATCATGGCGA
This sequence comes from Amycolatopsis mediterranei, assembly GCF_026017845.1. Classification (NCBI taxonomy): domain Bacteria; kingdom Bacillati; phylum Actinomycetota; class Actinomycetes; order Pseudonocardiales; family Pseudonocardiaceae; genus Amycolatopsis; species Amycolatopsis mediterranei. The sequence continues at coordinate 8,296,353 of NZ_CP100416.1, read as the reverse complement.
TCGTGAACCGCACCCCGGACTCCTTCTACGACCGCGGTTCGACCTTCGGCCGGGACCAGGCCTTGGCGGCGGTCGAACGGGCCGTCGCGGACGGAGCGGACATCGTCGACATCGGCGGCGTCAAGGCCGGGCCGGGCGCCGAGGTCGGCGTGCCGGAGGAGATCCGCCGGGTCGTCCCGTTCGTCACCGAAGTCCGCGCCCGGTTCCCGGACCTGGCCATCAGCGTCGACACCTGGCGCCACGAGGTCGGCCGGCTCGCCTGCGAAGCCGGCGCGGATCTGCTCAACGACACCTGGGCGGGCGCGGATCCGAAGCTCGCCGATGTCGCCGCGGAATTCGGCGCCGGGTACGTGTGCACCCACACCGGCGGCGCCGCCCCGCGCACGCGCCCGCACCGGGCCGCGTTCGTCGACGTGGTCGCCGACGTCGTCGACGAGGTCACCAGCCGGGCCGACGCGCTCGTCCGGGCGGGCGTGCCCGCGGCGGGCATCCTGATCGACCCCACGCACGACTTCGGCAAGAACACCTGGCATTCGCTGGAGCTGACCCGCCGGTTCGCGCAGCTGACCGGCACCGGGTGGCCGGTACTCGCCGCGCTGTCGAACAAGGACTTCATCGGCGAAGCACTGGACGCGGCGGTACCGGATCGGGTCGCCGGCAGTCTCGCGGTGACGGCGGTCTGCGCCTGGGAAGGGGCCGCGGTGTTCCGGGCGCACAACATCGCCGAAACGCGCGACGTCCTGGACATGGTCGCGGTCGTGAGCGGCCGGAAGGCCCCGGCCAGAGCAGTCCGGGGGCTCGCATGATCGTCCGTGCGGTCACGTGTCCGCACCCGCCGCTGCTGCTTCCCGGTGTGACCGGCGGGCCGGTCCCGGAAGTCGAGGAACTGCGTACCGCGTGCCGGGCGGCGGTCGGGGAACTGACCGGCGTGGACGTCGTCGTGGCCGTCGGAAGCGCACCCGAGACCCGGATCTGGCCGGCGGAAGCCCGATCGCCACGGCTCTTCTTCGCGCCGGGCCTCGAACCCGTGCCGTCAGGTGCGGTGCTGCCGCTCAGCCTCGCCGTGGCTCGGGAACTCGTCGAGGGAGTGCCGGTCGAGCTCCACGGGGTGGACGCGGCGCTGCCGGTCGAGGACTGTCGCGGCTACGGCAGGCTCCTCGCCGCCCGGCCCGAGCGGATCGGGCTGCTGGTGCTGGCCGACGGCAGCGCACGACGAGGCCCGAAAGCGCCCGGCTACGAGGATTCTCGGGCGCGGGAACTGGACCAGCTGCTCGAAGACGCCTTGCGCGCGGGGGATCCCGAACCGTTCCTCAAGCTCGAACCGGACCTGGCGGACGAGCTGCTCGTCGGCGGCCGGGCGGCGTGGCAGGTCCTCTCCGGGGCGTGGGAAGGCCGTACCGCGCGGGCGGAGTGCCATTACAGCGCGGATCCGTTCGGGGTCTGGTACCCCGTGTTCAGCTGGACGCCGACAGCTCGTCCACCAGACCCCAGTCCAGCGCGGTAGCGGCGTCGAGTGGCGCGCCGGACAGAGCGAGGAGCAGCGTGCGCCAGCGCCCGATCCGGCGCGGGATACTCACCGTGCCGCCGGCGCCGGGGATCAGGCCCATGCCGGTTTCGGGCAGCCGGAAGTTGGTCGCGGGATGAGCGATCACCCGGCCGGCGAACGCGGGCAGCTCGATCCCCGCGCCGACACAGCTTCCGTGCACGCGCGCCTCGACGCGGGCGGACAGTCGGTGCAGCGGCAAGCCGGCCCCGGCCCGGGTGCGCACGAAGTGCGCGGTCGCGAGGTCCGGGGTGGTGCCGAACTCGGCGAGGTCGCCGCCCGCGCAGAACGACGGCCCCGCGCCGTCGAGCACGATCCGCACCACGGTGGCGTCCAGCTCGGCGATGCCCAGCGCGTCCACGAGCGCGTCACGGAGTTGGCGGCCGTAAGCGTTGCGGCGTTCGGGACGGTTCAGGGTGATGCGCAGGACGTCGCCGTTCCTCGTGACGAGGACCGGGTCCGCCGAGGCGGGCGGCAACGCTCGGGGTCCGCGCCGGGCGAGCCAGCGCCGGAACTCGCCGCCGCCGAGCAAGGTCGAGTACGCCAGGGACTCGGCGTCCAGCGCGGCCGGGACGGGGAGGTCCCCGGTGGTGCGCAGCACCTGCGCGAGCACGAGGGCGGCTTGCGGGTTCGCCTCGGCCGCCGCCCGCAGGGTCTCGGGATCGCCGGCGGCGGCGAACATCCGGCCGGACGCGGCGAGCGTCGCGGGGCCGAGCGTGAGATCCAGCGTGGCGGCGAGGTTCCGGTGCCCCTCGTCGAGGGTGTCCGCGGTGGTGATCCCGACGAGCACCCGATCCGATCGGACCGGGCCGTCCGGGAGGGGCGTGTCGAGGTCGACCACGAGGAGGGGATCGACGATGCGCCCGCGGTCGTCGAGCAACGGTGCCCGGGCGGCACCGGCGAGTTCGGCGCAGGACACCGCGCGACGAGGACCGTCCACAACGGAACGCAGCGTAACATCGCCGCGGTGTCGGAGGAACCCGTGACGGACTGGGCGGACAGCGGCGTCGTGCCCCTGACCGGTCCGGCGGCCGGACCACCGCTGGTGCCGCCCGGCCGCGCCGCGACGGTCGCCCGGGAGATCGCCGCCCGGTGCTCGCTGCCGGTCGACGGGGCGTTGCTGCTGTCCGAGCGGGCTGCGTTCACCGGCCGCGGCCGACGCGGTGCGATTTCGGTGGGCGGGGGCTGCCGGATCCTGCCGACGTCCGACGGCTGGGCGGCCGTTTCGTGTGCCCGGCCGGACGACCCGCTGCTGCTGGGTGCCCTGGTCGGAGCCGAGCTCCCCGCCGATCCCTGGCCTGCGGTGGCGCGGTGGCTGCGGGCGCACTCCGGGGACGAACTCGTCGCCCGCGCCACTCTGCTCGGTGTCGCGGCCGGTCCGGTCCGGCCACCGGCGACGCCCCCGCGATCGCCCCGGCCGGGACGAGCCCGCTCGGTCGAGGGGCTGCTGGTGGTGGACTTCAGCGCGCTCTGGGCCGGACCGCTGTGCGCGCACCTGCTCGGGCTCCTCGGGGCGGACGTCGTCAAGGTCGAGACGCCCCAGCGCCCGGACGGGGCGCGGGGCGGCAACGCGGAGTTCTACCGCCTCCTGCACGCGGGACACCGGTCGGTGGTCCTCGACCCCGGCACCGCCGGCGGACGACGGGCGATGGCCGGGCTGGTCGAGGCCGCGGACATCGTCATCGAGGCGTCCCGACCGCGCGCGCTGGCCGGCTTCGGGCTCGACGCGGAGTCCGCCGCGCGCGCGGGAACGGTCTGGGTGTCGATCACGGCGTACGGCCGGAGTTCGGACCGCGTCGGCTTCGGCGACGACGTCGCCGCGGCGAACGGCCTGGTGGCCCTCGGCGAGGACGGCACCCCGTACTTCTGCGGCGACGCCATCGCGGACCCGCTCACCGGGCTGGTCGCGACCGAACTCGCCCGGTCCGCCCCGGCGGACGGCCGCGGCGTCGTGTTCGACCTGGCGATGGCGGACGTCGTGGCGTCCACTTTGGACGACACGCTGCCGGGCGGCCCGTGGTCCGGAGACTGCGCGCGGCCGCGTCGGCGCACGGCCGTGGGAACCGCTCCGGCCGGTGGCGCGCACACCGGGGAAGTGCTGCGGGAGCTGGGCATTCGATGACCATTTTGGTGCGCGGCGCAGAACTCGACGGCACCCGGCGAGCCGACGTCCGGATCGACGGTGGCGTGGTCACCGAGCTCGCCCCGGCACTGGACCGGCGGCCGGGGGAGGCCGTGCTCGAGGCGCACGGCGGGGCGTTGCTGCCCGGCCTCTGCGACCACCACCTGCACCTGCACGCACTCGCCGCCCACGGCCGCTCGCTGCCGTGCGGGCCATCCGACGTGACCACGCCAGCCGCCCTCGGTGCCGCGCTTTCCGGTGCTCGCGCCGACGAGCACGGCTGGATCCGCGGCATCGGTTACCACGAGTCCGTGGCCGGGCCGCTCGACATGGACATCCTCGACCGCCTGCACCCCGGACGTCCGGTCCGGATCCAGCACCGCAGCGGCGCGCTGTGGGTGGTGAACGGTGCTGGTGTCGCGGCACTCGGGCTCACGGCCGGAGACCACCCCGGAATCGAGCGGGACACCGGGGGCCGGCCCACCGGACGGCTCTGGCGCGCCGACGACTGGCTGCGCGAGCGCCTGCCCCGGTCCCGTCCACCGGACCTCACGGAGACCGGCGAGCGGCTGGCCCGCCTGGGCATCACGGCCGTCACGGACGCGACGCCCGACCTCGGCCAGGCCGCGATCGACGCGCTTACGGCGGGTGACTTGCCCCAGCGCGTGCTGCTGCTCGGCGTGCCGCTCGGCCACGGCCACGCCGCGCTCACCGCGAGTGTCGTAGCCCAGCGCGGGCTGCCGCTCGGCCGAGGGTTTCCGGCCGGCCCGCACAAGATCGTCCTCGCCGACTCCGGGCTGCTCGCGTTCGACGAGCTAGCCGCACGGATCCGGGCCGCCCACGGCGAAAACCGGGCGGTGGCGGTGCACTGCGTGACCCGCGAGGCGCTGGTGCTGCTGCTCGCCGCGTTCGACGAGACCGGTACCCGGCCCGGTGACCGGATCGAGCACGCGGCTCTGGTACCGGCGGAGCTGCTGCCCCGGATCGCTGAGCTGCGGCTGCGCGTCGTCACCCAGCCGGGGTTCCTGGCCCAGCGTGGCGACGACTACCTGCGCGACCTCCCGCCCGCCGAGTACCCGGATCTCTACCGCCTGCGGTCCCTCCTCGAGGCGGGCATCCCGTGCACGTCCTCGAGCGACGCCCCGTACGGGCCGCTCGACCCCTGGGCCGTCCTCCGGGCCGCGGCCGATCGCCGGACCGCCTCCGGCCGGACGGTCGGCACTGGCGAGCGGATCGCCGTGGGCGAGGCACTCGCGGGATACCTCAGCCCGCCGGACGACCCCGGCGGCCCGGTCCGACGCGTCCGTCCCGGGACGGACGCGGACCTGGTGCTGCTGCACGAGCCGCTGGCCGAAGCACTGCGAAACCCGTCGGCAGATCTGGTGGGCGAAACGCTGATCGGCGGCACTCCGGTGATCAGCGATTGACGGGCGTCAAGCTTCGCCGATCAGGGCGAGACTGGACCGCGCGTAGGCGGCGCGCCGCTTGTGTCCCACCAGGAAACTCGGCGGCGCGAAGTACCCGACGTCCCGGGGAAGGGATCCGGCCCGGCGGCGGAGCAGTTCCGTGGCGTCGGCGGTCGTCCCGCACACGGCGATCTCGGTGAGCATCTCGTCCGTCACCGCGGTGGCCATCCCGTCCGTGTCGCCCGTCCGGAACGCCGCACGCAGCCGCGCGACCGGGTCTTCCCAGCCGTGGTGGGCGACGAACGGGTCGTACGTCTTCACCGTGAGGTAAAAGGCGATCATCCGCCGGGCGTCGGCGATCGCGCGTTCGGGGGCGGCGTCGTCGACGGCCGTGATGATCCAGCCCTGCTCGGTGCGGGATCGACCCCCCGAGCCCCTCTCGACCGCCGGACGTACGACGTCGGCCCACCAGGAGCGGGTGAACAGCCCGTGCCCGATCACGCCGTCGGCGACCCGGCCCGCCGTCACGGCCATGCGCGCGTTGAACGCCGCCAGCAGCACCGGGATCTCGAGGCGGCCGAGCACCGGGGCGCGGACGTCGGCGTCGATCGCGTAGAACTCGCCGGAGTAGCGCACCTTTTCGCCGTTCTCGGCGTGCAGCCAGGCGCGGACCGCTTCGACGGTCTCGGCGGCCCGGGCCACCGGCCGGTCCGCGGGTACGCCGAACCAGTCGCGGTTGACGCGGAAGGCCGCCGTCCCCAGCCCGAGGAACAACCGGCCCGGCGCCTTCGCGTGCAGCTGGCGCATCGCGGTCGCGTGGGCGTACGGGGTCCGGGCGAACGCGTACGCGATGGCGGGACCGACCAAGGCGCGTTCGGAGTTCGCGACGATCTCCGCGAGCGTGGTGTACGCGTCGTGGTCGGCGAAGTCTCCCGTGCAGAACGCGCCGACACCGGCCTGCTCGGCTTCGCGAGCGACGCCGGCGCCGGGCCAAGGCATGCCGAAGCGCATCCAGTCTCCTTTAAAAAAGGGCACTCTTTGTCAAGAGAGTATCAGCGCAACTTCCACTGTCCCCGGGGCACCGAGGCGCGGTCCACTTCAGCCTTCCCGAGCGGGTTGCCGAGCTGGGTGTAGGACAGTCCGGTGCGCAGTGCCTGGGTGCGGGTTGCGTCGAGCGACTCCCAGATCGCGCGCACCGTGCCCTGGATCGCGGCGGGCGGCTTGGCGGCGATGACGCGGGCGATCTCGTCGGCGCGGTCCCAGAGTTCCGCGCGCGGCAGTACCTCGCTGACCAGCCCGATCTGCAATGCCCGTTCGGGGGAGAGGCGTTCGTCGAGGCCGAGCAGCGCGATCCGCAGGGCCTCGCCGAGCGGGATGCGCCGGGCGAGGCCGATCGGCTCCAGCGCGGCGGTGAGCCCGTAGCTGACGTGCGGGTCGAAGAACGTGGCGTCGTCTGAGCAGATGATGACGTCCGCCTCGTTGAGCCAATAGAACGCGCCGCCGGCCACCATCCCGTGCACCGCGCACACGAGGGGTTTCCACACCTGGTTGAGCTTGGGTGAGAGCTGCTCGCCCGGATCGGTCTGGCTCCACACGTTGGATCGGCGGTCGATGCCCTCCTTGACGTCCATGCCGGTGCTGAACGCGCGCTCGCCCGCGGCGCGCAGCACGACGACGTGCACGTCGTCGTCGGCCTTGACCGTCCGCCAGATGCCGGCGAAGTCGTCGAGCATCGCCTGGTTGAAGCTGTTCATGGCTTCCGGGCGGTTGAGGGTGATCGTCGCGACGTGCCGTGTCACGTCGAACAGGACGGTCTCCATGGTGCCTCTCTTCCCGTCGGCGTCAGAATAGAGTACAACGAATTACATGACCGACGCCGTCTTGCTGTCAGCCTGCCGCACCGCCATCGGCACCGCTCGCAAGGGCGCGCTGCGCGAAGTGAGCGCGTTCGACCTCGCCACCACGGTCGTCCGCGAAGCCGCGCACCGCTCGGGTCTGCCACCGGAGTCCTTCGACGACGTCGTGCTCGGGGAGTCCATGGCTGGCGGCGGGGACATCGCCCGGTACGCGGCGCTCGAAGCCGGGCTGACCCGGGTGCCCGGCCTGGCGCAGAACCGGCATTGTGCGTCCGGGCTCGCCAGCGTCGCCACCGCGGCGGCGGGCGTCCGGGCGGGGATGGACCGCGCGGTCATCGCCGGTGGCACCCAGTCGTCCTCCACGGCGCCGGTGTCACGGCGGCGGATCCCCGGCACCGAGGAGTGGCAGGACCCCTGGAGTTCGCCGTCGCACGTGCCGACCCCCGAATCACCCAACCAGGACATGTCGATCCTCGTCGGCTGGAACACCGCCCGGCTGGCCGGCGTCTCGCGGGCGGAGATGGACGCCTGGGCGCTGCGTTCGCACGAGCGCGCCATCCGGGCCATCGACGCGGGGCGGTTCGCCGACGAGATCGTTCCGGTCAAGGTCGCCGGCGCCGACGGTGCGGTGTCGGTGTTCGACGTCGACGAACACCCGCGGCGCGGCACCAGCCTTGCGAAGCTGGCAGCGTTGAAGGTGCTGCACCCGGAGATCGAGGGTTTCTCCATCACCGCGGGCAACTCCAGCGGGGTCAACGACGGAGCGGCCGCGCTCGTCGTCGCCGATGCCGCGCTCGCGGCGGACCACGGCCTCACGCCGCTGGCGACGGTCCGTTCGTGGGCGAGCGTCGGCGTCGACCCGGTGGAGACGGGACTCGCCCCGATCGCCGCCATCCGCAAGGCACTGGGCCGGGCCGGGATCGAGGTCGGCGACGTCGACCTCTTCGAAGTCAACGAAGCGTTCGCGTCGGTCGCCGTGGCCGCCGCTCGCGAGCTGGGGCTCGACGAGAAGCGGGTCAACCCGTTCGGCAGCGGCTGCAGCCTCGGCCACCCCATCGCCATGACCGGGGCGCGGATGGTCACCACGCTGGCCCACGAGCTGCGCCGCCGCGGTGGTGGGACGGCGGTCGCGGCGATGTGCGCGGGCGGTGGCATGGGCTCGGCGCTGGTCCTCACGGCGTGATCGAGGATCCGGGCGCCGTCGGGCTCGGGTGCCGCTGGGCGGACGGGGTGCTCTGGCTGACTCTGGACCGCCCAGAGGCGCGCAACGCGCTGACGATCGCGATGCGGCGCGGACTGATCACCGCGATCCGGGCGGCGGACGCGGATCCGCAGACGCGGGTGGTCGTGCTGACCGGGACCGATCCGGCCTTCTCCGCGGGCGTCGACCTCAAGGAGTCGCTCGGGGCGCCGCGCGGCGCCCGGACCGACCCGGCGGAGGCGGTGCGGGCGGCTCGCGCTCCGGTGCTCGGGGTGATCAACGGCCCGTGTTACACCGGAGCGCTGGAGCTGGCGCTGTCGTGCGACTTCCTCGTCGCCTCGGACCGCGCCCGGTTCGCCGACACGCACGCCGCGCTCGGCCTGGTGGCCGGGTGGGGGATGAGCGCGCTGCTGCCCCGGGCGGTCGGCGTGCGGCTGGCCCGGCAGATGATGCTGACCGGCGAGCCCGTCGACGCTGGGCAGGCGGTGCGTGCTGGGCTGGTGAATGAGGTCGTGCCCCACGAGCGGCTGGCGGAGCGGGTCCGGCAGGTCGTGGCCGGGATCCTCGCCGCCGCGCCGGAAGCGGCCGACGCCACGCTGCAGCTGCTCGCCGACGGCGAGGACGTGCCCCTGGCGCACGCTCTCGCGCTGGAGGCGAGGGCGAAGCGGCGGCGGCGGATAGACGTGGCGGAGGTGGCCCGCCGGTTCGCGGCCCGGACCGCTCACGTAAGTGACCACAATGGAATGATGCGCACGGGAGCGGAGGACCGATGAAAGGCACGGATGTCGCGCGGTGGGCGCTGCGCGCCGTGGTCGGCGGCACGATGATCGCGCACGGGGTGCGGCACGCCCGGACGCTCGACGGCACGGCGGGCTGGTTCTCCTCCATCGGATTCCGTGAGCCCCGGCTCCAGGCAGTGGCCAGCGCGGTCGTCGAAGTCGGGGCGGGTGCCGCGTTGGTCGCCGGCGCGGCGACCCCGCTGGCGGCGTCGGCGGTCGTCGGGACGATGGGCGTCGCCGCCCGCACGGTGCACCTGCCCAACGGGTTCTTCGTGCTCAACGAGGGCTACGAGTTCGTGCTCAACCTCGGTGCCGCGTCCGTGGCGCTGGCCGCGCTCGGACCGGGCCGGTTCAGCGTCGACCGGGCACTCGGGCTGGACGGCCGGTCGAGCGGTCCGAGGCGGGCCGCGTTCGCGGCCGGGCTTGGACTCGCTGCGGCCGCCGCCCAGCTCGCGGTCTTCTGGCGGCGCCCGGCCGGCAGCGCCTGAGCGGATCAGCGCGTGCGCGGCGTTTCCCGGGAGCCGGCCTGCTGTGCTTCCGGACCGGGCCCCGTGCCCGCGTACTGCGCACGCAACCGCCGGCGCAGCAGCTTGCCCGTGGGCAACCGCGGCAGTTCGGTCACGAACTCGACCGCGCGAGGGCACTTGAAGCGGGCGAGCGACGTGCGGCAGTGCGCAATGAGCGCTTCGGCCAGCTCCGGGTCCGCGACCTCACCCGGTGCCGGCTGCACGACGGCGAGGACCGCCTGGCCCAGTTCCGCGTCGGGCACGCCGATCACCGCGACGTCGGCGACGGCCGGGTGCAGGACCAGGGCGCTCTCGATCTCCGCCGGGTAGATGTTGACGCCGCCGGAGACGACCAGGTCCGTCCGGCGGTCGGCGAGGTGGAGGTAGCCGTCGCCGTCGAGGTGGCCCAGGTCGCCCAGGGTGGCCCAGCCCCGTTCGTCGATCGCCTTCGCCGTCTGCTCCGGATCCCGGTGGTACTCGAAGGTGCCGCCGCCGGAGAAGTAGACGGTGCCGATCTCGCCGGTGGGCAGTTCCCGGCCGTCCTCGCCCACGATGTGCACGACGCCGCGCGCGGCCCGGCCGACGGAACCGGGGTGTGCCAGCCAGTCCGCCGAGTCGATGATCGTCATGCCGACCGCCTCGGACCCGGAGTAGAACTCGATCAGCTTCGGTCCGAGCCAGTCGATCATCCGCCGCTTGACCTCTACCGGGCACGGCGCGGCGGCGTGGACCACGACCTCGAGACTGGACAGGTCGAACGCGTGCCGCTGCTCCTCCGGCAGCTTGAGCAGGCGCACGAAGTGGGTCGGGACGAACTGCGCGTGCGTCACGCGGAAGCGCTCGATGGCGCGCAGGCACGCCAGCGGGTCGAACCGCTCCATCAGCACCACGGTGCCGCCGTTGCGCTGGGTGCCCATCGACCAGCCGGCCGGCGCCGCGTGGTGGAGTGGGGCGGGGCAGAGGTACACCGAGTCCGGACCGAATCCGAACGCGGCGGCCATCCGGTGGTCGATCGGCCGGCCGGTGCCGAACGGCGGGAACCCGTGGCCGGGCTTGATGCCTTTCGGCCGGCCGGTCGTGCCGGCCGAGTAGAAGAAGTAGCTGCCTTCGACCTCCTCCGGCACCGGTTCGACCGGGATGCCGTCGAGCGCCCGCGCGTAGTCGGTCAGGCCGTCGCGGGCACCGCCGACGGTGAACGCCGACTCGACTTCGGGGCAGTGTCGGACGACTGTGGCGGCCAGCTCGGCCGTTTCGGCGGCGGCGAACAGCGCCCGGGCGCCGCAATCCGCGACGACGTAGGACGCTTCCTCGGCGGTGAGGTGCCAGTTCACCGGTGTCCAGTACAGCCCACAGCGCTGGGCGCCCCATGCCGCTTCGAGGAATTCCGGCCGGTTGCCCATCAAGAGCGCGACGTGGTCGCGGACGCCGAGCCCACGTGCCCGGAGCAGCTGGGCGACCCGCCGGCTGCGCCGGTCCAGTTCGGCGTAGGTGACCGTCCGGCTGCCGTCGGCCAGGACGATCGCGGGCTTGTCCGGTGTCCGGTCCGCGATGCGGGTCAGATGCATCGCTCCTCCAATTCAGTACACTGAACCTCTTGCCGTAGCCGCACATGTGGCTCAATAATGCGGTGATTGAGCTTAATCGTATACTCTTCTCCGGTCCCCGGCCGGTACAACGAGATCCGCGGAGGACGCTGTATGAAGCCGCGTGTGGGGCAGACGCTCACCAGCACGGTCGACGCGACGACGGTGATCGTGGTCCGCTGCCCGGACGACGAGCTGGACATCACCTGCGGTGGCGCGGCCATGGTCGACCCGCGCGGGCCGGAGGCGGGGACCAGCGGCACGGCCGACCCGGCCCAGCAAGGTGGCGCGCTGCTCGGCAAGCGTTATGCCGCTGACGAATTCGGCCTGGAGCTGCTCTGCACGAAGGCGGGGCCGGGCACGCTCGCGGTGAACGGCGTCCCACTGCCGATCAAGGGCGCCAAGCCCCTGCCGGCTTCGGACTGACCCCGGTGAACATCGCGACGCTGCTGGACATGGCAGCCGACGGGTTCGGCGAGCGGATCGTGGCCGGCCGCGCGGAAGACGGTGTCACGGCCGCGAGATTGCGCGAGCTGTCCGCGGGCGCGGCGCGAAAGCTGGCCGGGGCGGGCGCGCTCGTCCACCTCGCGGTCAACGGTCCGGCTTTCCCGGTCGCGCTCTTCGCCGCGGCCCGCGCCGGGGTACCCCTGGTCCCGCTGAACTACCGGCTGGGCCGCGAACAGCTCGACGCGGTGCTGGCCGAGCACCCCCGCGCGCTGGGCATCGCCGATCCGGCGTACGCCGGGGCGCTGGGCCGCGCCGGGCTGCCGGTGTGGAGCCCGGCCGAGTGGCTCGCCGCGGCCGAAAGCGAAGCAGGCGAAGGGGATGAGCCCGAGCCGCAGCCGGAAGCCCCCGCGGTGGTGATCTACACGAGCGGGACGACCTCCGCCCCGAAAGGGGTGATCCTGCACCACCACAACCTGGTCTCGTACGTGCTCGGCACCGTCGAATTCGCCGGCGCCGGGTCCGACGAGGCCGCGTTGATGAGCGTGCCGCCGTACCACATCGCCGCCGTGTCGAACGTGCTGACGAACCTGTACGCGGGGCGGCGCGTGCTCACCCTCGAGCAGTTCACCCCCGGTGGCTGGCTCGATCTGGTGCGGGCGCAGCGCGTCACGAACGCGATGGTCGTGCCCACGATGCTGGCCCGCCTCATGGACACCGAAGGCCTGGACCGGTCGGTGCCGTCGTTGCGGGCGCTGGCCTACGGCGGCGCCAAAATGCCGGTCCGGGTGATCGAGACCGCGCTGCGCGCTTGGCCGCACGTGGACTTCGTCAACGCGTACGGACTGACCGAAACCTCGTCCACCATCTCGGTTCTCGGCCCGGAGGACCACCGGATGGCCGTCGCGAGCGCCGACCCGGTGGTGCGGGCGCGACTGGGTTCGGCCGGCCGGCCGCTGCCGTCGATCGACCTCGAAGTCCGCAACGAGACTGGCGCGATCGTCGCGCCGGGGGAGCCCGGCCAGATCTGGGTGCGCGGCGAGCAGGTCTCGGGCGAGTACGCCGGACACGGTTCCCCGCTCGACGAGCGGGGGTTCTTCCCCACCCGCGACCAGGGCCGCCTCGACGCCGACGGCTACCTCCACGTCGAGGGCCGGCTCGACGACACCATCATCCGCGGCGCGGAGAACATCGCCCCCGCGGAGATCGAGGACGTCCTGCTGCGGCACCCCGATGTCCTCGACGCCGTCGTCGTCGGGGTCCCGGACGAGGAGTGGGGCCAGCGGATCGAGGCCGTCGTCGTACCGCGTGCCGGTGCGGACGTCGACCTCGAAGCGCTGCGTGCGACGATCCGCGCCACCCTGCGCGGGTCGAAGACGCCGGACCGGATCGTCTGCTGGCCCGAACTGCCCCGGACCGCGACCGGCAAGCTCGTGCGCCGTGACATCGTGGCCGGACTGGCCGGCCCGAAGGGCACGCCGACCCCCGGCGACCGGCCGCTCCCGGCCCGCCTGCGCCGGGTGCTCGCCGCCGACCCCGGGGCGACCGCGCTGACCTTCGAGGACCGCAGCTACCCGTGGGCATTCCTGCGGCACGCCGTCGACGACCTCGACCGGCTGCTCGCCGAAGCCGGCGCCCCGGACGCGCACCGGATCGGGATCGTCCTGCGGAACCGCCCGGGGCACCTGGCCGCTCTGGTCGCGGTGATCGCCACCGGGCGCCAGGTGGTGACGCTCAGCCCGTTCCACGGTGACGTGGCGCTGGCCGAGGACATCACGACGCTGGCGCCGCAGGTGGTGGTGGCCGGCGCGGAAGACTGGGCTCGGCCGGGGGTGGCCGCCGCGGCGGCCGGGGTGTCGGCAATGCCCCTCGCCACGGGCGAAGAGGACCGGCCGCTGCGGTCCCACCCCGCGGACTGGACGGTCGCGCCCGGCGCGGCCGAGCGCGGCGACGTCGCGGTGCTCATGCAGACCAGCGGGACGACCGGGCGGCCGAAGCGGGTGGAGCTGACCTACCGCAAGCTCACCGCCGCGTTCGAGGCGTCGGGCACGCCGGTCGCCTCGCCCGAGGTGCGGCTGCGCACGCACCCGTCGATCCTCTGGACGTCGCTCGTGCACATCGGTGGGCTGTACTTCGCAATCGCCAACGTGGCGGCCGGATTGCCGACGGCGCTGCTGGAGCGGTTCGACGTCCGCAAATGGGCCGCCCTCGTGCGCCGGACCCGGCCGCGGCGCGTCCGGCTGGCGCCGACCGCACTGCGCATGGTGTTGCAGTCGGACCTGCCTGCCGACACGTTCGACGGGGTCGAGCAGGTGTCGTCCGGCACGGCTCCGCTGCCTCCCGACGACGCCGACCGGTTCACCGCGCGCTTCGGCGTCCCGGTGCTGTCGGTCTACGGCGCGACGGAGTTCGCGGGGGCGATCGCGGGCTGGGACCTCGCGCTGTACCGGGAATGGTGGGGGGCGAAGCGCGGCAGCGTCGGACGGGCGTTCCGCGGCATCGCGCTGCGCATCGTGGACCGGGAGACCGGCGAGCCGGTGCCGGCCGGCACCGCCGGCGTGCTCGAGGCGAAGGGCGCGCAACTGCCGGACGACGGCTGGGTCCGCACCACCGACCTCGCGAGCCTCGACGACGACGGATTCCTCTTCGTCCACGGGCGCGCCGACGACGCGATCAACCGGGGCGGCTTCAAGATCGTCCCGAGCGTGATCGAGGAGGCGTTGCGGGCGCATCCGGCGGTGCGCGACGCGTCCGCGGTCGGCATCCCCGACGAACGGCTCGGCGAAGTGCCGGTCGCGGCGGTGACGATGCGGGACGGGGCGCGCGTTCCGGTCGCCGAACTCCTGCGGTGGCTGGCCGAGCGGCTCGCCCGCTACCACCTGCCCACCGAGGTCCGGGTCGTCGACGAGCTGCCCCGCACCCCGTCGATGAAGGTCAGCCGGCCGGACGTGCAGGCGCTGTTCCGGGCCGCTCCGGCCGGAAACCGGCCTGGTCGGCCGGCTCCGGGGCGGTGACCGGTGCCGACCACAGGCCGGTGAGGGCGTCGATCAGCCCGGCCGCGACGTCCGGCCAGTCCCGGCGGGGAGGGGGCGAACCCTCGGCGAGAGCGCGTTCGTGGTCGGCGACCACGTGCACCAGCAGCTGGCGGGTCATGTCGCCGCGTTCGGCGCGCACGCCGGCCGGCATGGGAGGCGAGCACCGGTGCACCCCGGCCACGATGCGCACCAGCGCCGGGGACGACAGCGACTCTTCGACCATGATCGGGCGAAGTGCCGGGTCCGTCATCATCTGCGCGCCGAACCGGCCGTACCACGTCGAGCTGCCCGCCGCCGCGAGGTGCTCGACGACCGGGGTCACGAGGCAGCTGATCCAGTCTCGCAGAGTTGCGTCGCCGCCGATTCCCGCCAGTCTGCGGCGGCGCAGTTCGTCGATCGCGGCGGAGTGCCGGCTGGCGATCGCACGGACCAGCTCGGCCTTGGTGCCGAAGTGGTATCCGACCGCGGCATTGTTGCCCTGCCCGGCGGCTTCGCAGATCTGCCGGTTGGACACCGCGTGCACGCCGCGCTCGGCGAACATCCGTTCCGCCGTGCTCAGAAGCCGTTCCCGGGTCGCCCGCGCGAGCCGTGTTTCGCCGGGCATCAGCGCGGGGCCATCCGGATGGCCCCGTCGAGCCGGACGGTCTGGCCGTTCAGATAAGGGTTTTCGAGCATCTCGACAGCGAGGCGGGCGAAGTCGTCCGGGTCGCCGAGCCGCTTCGGGTGGGGTACCGAGGCCGCCAGGCCTTCGCGGATGTCGGTGCGCAAGCGGCCCAGCATCGGCGTGTCCATGATCCCCGGGGCGATGGTGTTCACCCGGATCTGCCGGCTCGCCAGGTCCCGGGCCGCGACGAGGGTAAGACCGTGCACACCGGCTTTGGAGGCGCTGTAAGAAGTCTGCCCGATCTGGCCGTCGAACGCGGCGACGGACGCGGTCAGCACGATGGCTCCGCGGTCGCCGTCGTCGAGGGTGTCGTTCTCCGCGATGCGGGCGGCGGCCAGGCGCAGGATGTTGTAGGTGCCGATCAAGTTGATTCGCACGACCTCGGCGAACGTCGTGAGGTCGCCGGGGCGGCCGTCCTTGCCGAGGATCCGGGTGCGGTCGCCGCCGCGGCCGGCGCAGTGCACGGCGAACCGGAGCGGGCTCGCGGCGTCGAGGGCGGCTTTTACCGCCGTCTCGTCGGTGACGTCCGCCCGCACGAACCGGGCGGCGTCGCCGAGGTCGGCGACCGCCTTGGCCCCCAGTTCTTCGGAGAGGTCGGCGATGACCACCCGGCCGCCGCGGCCGACGATCTGGCGCGCGGTGGCCAGGCCGAGCCCGGACGCGCCGCCGGTGACCAGTGCCGAGGAACCCTCGATGTGCATGCCAACCCCTTACAGGCCCAAGGATTTGCTGATGATGGTCTTCATGACTTCGCTGGTGCCGCCGTAGATGCGGCTCACCCGGGCGTCGGCGTACAGCCGGGCGATCGGGTATTCGAGGATGTAGCCGTAGCCGCCGTGCAGCTGGAGGCAGCGGTCGACCACCCGGCCCTGCACCTCGGTGCAGAACAGCTTGGCCTTGGCCGCGTCCACGGCGCTCAGCTCGCCGGCGACGTGGGCCGTGACCGCGGCGTCGAGCATCGCTTGCGCGGCCTCGAGTTCAGCCGCCATCGCCGCGAGCTCGAACTTCGTGTTCTGGAAGTGCGCGACCGGCTGCCCGAAGACCTTCCGGTTCCGGACGTAGGCGATGGTCAGGTCGATGGCGGCCCGGGACTGGGCGACCGCGCCGACCGTGATGGCCAGCCGCTCCTGTGCGAGGTTCCGGCCGAGGTAGGAGAACGCCGCGCCTTCCTCGCCGAGCCGGTCGGCGACCGGGACACGGACGTCGGCGAAGGACAGTTCGACGGTGTCCTGGACGGTCAGCCCGAGCTTGTCCAGCTTGCGTCCCACGGTGAACCCGGGCAGGTCCTTCGCCACCACGAGCAGCGTCAGGCCGTGGCGCCGGTCGCCCGGATCGGTCGAGGTGCGGGCGACGACGATCACGAGGTCGGCGTGGTACCCGCCGGTGATGAACGTCTTGGCGCCGTTGAGCACGTAATGGTCGCCGTCGCGAACCGCCGTCGTCGCGATGCCCGCGAGGTCCGAGCCCGTCCCCGGTTCGCTCATCGCGATCGCGGTGTACAGCTCTCCGGAAGCCAGTCCGGGGAACCAGCGTTCGCGCTGCCCGGCGTCCGCCAGCCCCAGGAAGTACGGGACGACGACGTCCAGGTGGGTGCGCAGTCCGCCCAGCGTCACGACCGCGCGGGCACACTCCTCCTGGATGACCACGTTGTACCGGTAGTCGTCCTGGCCACCGCCGCCGTACTCCTCGGGGACGGCCGTGCCGAGGATGCCGAGCTTGCCCAGCGCGGTGAACAGTTCGCGGGGGACGAGACCGGCCTGGCGCCAGTCCTCGTACACCGGGACGACCTCACGGGCGAGGAATTCGCGGACCAGGAGGCGGAAGTCTTCGTGATCTTGCGTGAACAGCGTGCGACGCATCAATTCAGTATACGCATTAGCTCCAGTGGGCAGTATGCTGAATCGATCGGAACCCCGCGAGGGAGGGCATGTGCCGGACGAAGTCCTCGTCGAACGCCACGGCGCCGTCCAGGTCGTCACGATCAACCGTCCCTCGGTAAGGAACGCGCTGAACGCCGGGGTCGCCGAGGCGGTGGCCGCCGCGGTCGACGAGCTCGACGCGTCGGACGACCTGCGCGCCGGCGTCCTCACGGGTGGCGGTGGGACGTTCTCCGCGGGGATGGACCTGAAGGCCTTCCTGCGCGGCGAAAGCCCCTCCATCGAAGGTCGCGGCCTGTGCGGGATCACCATGACCCCGCCGCGGAAGCCGCTGATCGGCGCCGTCGAGGGGTGGGCGCTCGCCGGGGGGTTCGAACTCCTGCTCGCCTGCGATCTCGTCGTCGCGGCGCGGACGGCCAGGATGGGGGTGCCCGAGGTCAAGCGGGCCCTGGTGGCCAGGGCGGGGGCGGCCATGCTGCTGCCGCGGCGTGTTCCGTCCGCGATCGCGCTGGAGCTGCTGCTGACCGGCGAGCCGATCGGTGCCGAGCGGGCCGCGGAGATCGGTCTGGTCAACCGGCTCACCGAAGAGGGTGGGGCACTGGAAGGCGCGCTCGAGCTCGCCGAGGTGATCGCCGGGAACGACCCGCTCGCGGTCGTGGCGACCAAGCGGATTGCCCGCGCCGGTTGATCCGATAATAAAGAGGATACTCTATAGTTGCGAGGTTCCCTTGAGTTCAGGAGATCGATGATGGCTGCGGGACCGCTGGCGGGGTGCCGGGTGGTCGAGCTCGGCGGCATCGGCCCGGGCCCGTTCGCCGGAATGCTCCTCGCCGACCTCGGCGCCGAGGTCGTCCGCGTGGATCGGCCCGCGGCGACCGGAGAGGCGGGCCGGGGCGGTCCGGCGGATGTGCTCAACCGGGGCAAGCGATCGGTGGTGCTCGACCTGAAACAGCCGGACGGTGTCGCCGCGCTGCTCGGGCTGGCCGGCCGCGCCGACGTCCTGCTCGAAGGATTCCGGCCCGGTGTCGCAGAACGCCTGGGTATCGGGCCCGGCGAGTGCCTGGCGCGCAATCCCCGGCTGGTCTACGGCCGGATGACCGGCTGGGGCCAGGACGGACCCCTCGCCGCCACGGCCGGGCACGACCTCACCTACATCGCGCTCACCGGGGCGCTGGGCGCGGTGGGTGCCGCGGGCGGCCCGCCGCAGATCCCGCTCAACCTCGTCGGCGACTTCGGGGGCGGCGGCTGCTACCTCGTCATCGGCGTGCTCGCGGCGTTGCGCGCCGCGGAACTGAGCGGCCGCGGGCAAGTCGTCGACGCGGCGATCGTCGACGGAACCGCGCACCTGCTCGCCAGCACGTTCGCCAAGCTCGCCCGCGGCGCCTGGACCGACGAGCGCGGGGTGAACCAGCTGGACGGTGGCTGGCCGTTCTACGCCGTCTACGAAACCAAGGACGGCCGGCATGTGGCGGTCGGCGCGCTGGAACCGAAGTTCTACCGGCGGCTCGTCGAGCTCCTGGAGCTCGACGTGGACCCGGACAGGCAGCACGACCGGTCCCGGTGGCCAGAACTGCGGCGGCTGCTGGAGAAGCGGTTCGCCGAGCGTACGCGGGACGAATGGGCGACGCTGTTCGAGGGAACGGACGGCTGCGTTGCGCCGGTCCTGAGCCTCGCTGAGGCGGCCGGTCACCCGCACCTGGCCGCCCGCGGGAGCGTGGTGGTCCGGGACGGCGTGCTCCAGCCGGCTGCGGCGCCGCGGTTTTCGCAGACGCCGTCGGCTCCCGGCGCCGCCGCGCCGGCGGTGGGTGCCGACACCCGTGCCGTGCTGACCGACTGGGGCATCGACGAAAGGATCATTCCATGAGGGACGCCGTCATCGTCGACGCCGTGCGCACGCCGATCGGCAAGCGCAACGGCTCGCTGGCCGGGATTCACGCGGCCGACCTGTCGGCCCGGGTGCTCACCGCGCTGGTGGAGCGCACCGGGGTCGATCCCGCCACGGTGGACGACGTGGTCTGGGGGTGCGTGACCCAGATCGGTGACCAGTCGAGCAACATCGGCCGGTTCGCCGTGCTCGCGGCCGGGTGGCCGGAGCACGTGCCCGGGGTGACGATCAACCGGGCGTGCGGGTCGAGCCAGCAGGCGGTGGACTCCGCGGCGCACGCGGTCATGGCGGGGCAGTACGACCTCGTGGTCGCCGGCGGGGTGGAGACGATGAGCCGGGTCCCGCTCGGCTCGCACCGGACCACCGGCATGCCCTACGGGCCCGGTGTGCTGGCGCGGTACGACGGGTTCGAATTCAACCAGGGCATCGGCGCCGAGCTGATCGCCGAACGGTGGGGCTTCGACCGGCGGCAGCTCGACGACTTCGCCGCCGGTTCGCACGCCAAGGCCGCGGCGGCGATCGACGACGGCGTGTTCGACGACCACGTCGTGCCGGTCGAGGTCGACGGCACGAAGCTCACCGTGGACGAAGGGCTGCGGCGCGGAACGTCGGCGAAGACTTTGGCCGGTCTCAAGCCTTCGTTCAAGCCGGACGGCGTGATCCACGCCGGGAACGCCTCCCAGATCTCCGACGGCGCGGCCGCGCTCCTCATCACGACCACGGACCGCGCCCGCGAGCTGGGCCTGACGCCGATCGCGCGCTACCACGCCGGAGCGGTCAGCGGCGCGGACCCGATCACCATGCTCACCGGCCCGATCCCGGCGACGGAGAAGGTACTCCGCCGCAGCGGACTGTCCATTGAGGACATCGGCGTGTTCGAGGTCAACGAAGCGTTCGCGCCGGTCCCGTTGGCCTGGCTGGCCGAGACGGGCGCCGACTCCGAGCGGCTCAACCCGCTGGGCGGGGCGATCGCGGTCGGCCACCCCCTGGGCGGCTCGGGCGCGATCCTGATGACCCGCCTGCTCGCGCAGATGCGGCGCCGCGACCTGCGGTACGGGCTGCAGACCATGTGCGAAGGCGGCGGCACCGCGAACGCCACCATCGTCGAACTGCTGCGCTGAAGGCAAAATGGTCAGGTCGTCTCCTTGGGATGATCATGGTGTGCCGGCGGGTCGTGGTCGTGCTCGTCGAACAGGACCTAGGTCGCCGGATCCGGTCGAATTCCGCCGACGGTCCAACGTCTGGAGGCAAGAAGTGACAGACCCGATGACGCGTGCTCAGTTCGTCGCGTTCGTAAGGGCGGCAGGGCAGGGCGTCGTCGCCACGGTCGACGTCAGGGGGAACCCGGAGGCCGCGCTGGTGGGCCTCGCTGTCACCGATGAGGCCGAGGTGATCTTCGATTCGTTGACCGAAACACGAAAGGTGCGCAACATCCGCGCTCACCCTCGCATTGCGCTGGTGGTCGGATGGGACAGCGGAGTGTCCGTACAGGTCGAGGGAGCTGCAGACGTCGTGTCGGGCGCCGAGCGTGACAGATACGGGGAGATCTACCTTTCGCAGTTCCCGGGAGCACGAGCACTCGCTGATGAGTTCTCGATCGTCAGGGTTGTCCCGCACTGGTTGCGCTACTACGATGCTCGGCCGGGATCGGCGCTGGTGGTGGAAAGTGAGTGCTGGTGAACGAACTCGCGTCGAGACACTCCGGTCGAGTTCAAGGTCAAGGTGTGAACCTGCCCGAGCCGGAGGCGTAGGTCGGAAACGTCCGGCCTCCCTCCGCTTGCACCTGTAGCGCAAGGTTGGCTTTGGGTGCGTTGGGCGCACCCAAAGCCACGTCGGGTGTTTCCCTGCCGACTCGCGAGCGAGACCACCGGCCTCGTCGTGGTGCCGGTCAGAACTGCGGCTGCTGCATCCGCCGGTTGACGATCGCGCCGGCGTCGACGCGCAGCTGGACCCCCGTGATGTAACGGGATTCGTCGGACACCAGGAACAGCACCGCATCGGCGATGTCCCGCGGTTCGACGTACGGCAAGCCCATCGCGGTCATGACGTGGAACGCGGGCAGGGCGTCCTCGCGGGTCGGGTTGTCCAGGTCCGGGCGGAACTCCCGGTACATCGGGTCGCTGTTCAGCATGGGGGTGTTGGTGTTCGTCGGATGCACGGCGTTCGCCCGGATCCGGCGCGGGGCGAGCACGATCGCCAGGTCGTTCACGAACGCTGCCACCGAGCGCTTGGCGAACGAGTAGCCGAGCTTCCCTGAGTCCGGCGTGCCGTTGTGGGTGGACGGCATCAGCGCGGCCGTCGAGCCGGTCGCGACGACCGAGCTCCCGTCGGGCAGGTACGGCAGCGCCGCTTCGACCGCGTTCACGACCCCGTTGAAGTCGACGGTGACCGCGTCGAGGAACGCCTGCGGTTCGGGCCGGCCGATCGGCGCGATCCCGGCCTGGGCGACCACGGCGTCGAGCCGGCCCAGCTCCGCCACCCCGGCCGCGACCGCGGCCTGGAGGGCGGCCGGATCGCGGACGTCCGCCGTCAGCGTTACGATCCGCCGGTCCAGCTTATCCACCTGGCGCGCGGTTTCCTCAAGGTCGTCCTGGCTCGCCATCGGGTAGCGGACGCTGTCGATCTGCGCGCAGATGTCGACCGCGATGATGTCCGCGCCTTCCTCGGCGAGCCGCAGCGCGTGGGCGCGCCCCTGCCCCCGGGCGGCTCCGGTGATGAAGACGACCTTGTCCTGTACCCGTCCCATCCGGGTCTCCTCTCAGGTGACTGTGCCTACCAGCCGACGAGCCGGTCCAGCACGAGCGATGTGGTGGAGAAGTAGTCGCCGTACCCGCCCCGGAAGAACAGCAGCGGCGTCTTCGGCGACTCGACGCGCAGGTCGCGGACCCGGCCCACCGCGAGGAAGTGGTCGCCGAGCTCCACCACTTTCTCGAGCTCGCAGTCGACCCACGCGACGATCCCGTCGAGCACGGGATTGCCCAGCGGGGACGATGTCCAGACCACGCCGTCGAACTTGCCGGGCCCGCTCACCGCCAGCCGACGGCAGAGGTGTTCCTGGTCGGCCGCCAGCACGTTGGCGCAGTAGCGGCCGGCGGCCCGGATCTTCGCGAAGGTCTTCGAAGCGCGACCGGCCAGGAACGACACCAGCGGCGGGTCGAGCGAGACCGAGGTGAACGTGCCGACGACCATCCCCGCCGGCTGCCGGTCCGGCCCCACCGCGGTCACGGCGACCACGCCCGTCGGCAGGTTTCCCAGCACGTCGCGGAAGTGCCGTCCGTCCAGAGGGCTCATCCGGTGTTCCCCTTCAGATCAGGATGCGCATCTGCGGCGGCAGCTCGAGCCCCATCTGGGCCAGGGCGTTCGCGTGGTAGGCCACGCCGGGCACGTGGATCATGTGCTGGAGCCCGACGTGCGCGTCCCGCCAGTACCGCTGCAGCGGGTTGTTGCGCCGGATCACGTTCCCGCCGGACCGGGCGAAGATCTCGTCCAGGGCCGAGACGGCGCGCCACGCGCAGCGGACTTGGTTGCGCCGGACGTTCGACCGGTCCTCGATGGTCACCGGCTGCCCGGCGTCGAGCTTGTCGTAAAGCCGGCTGATGCCGTCGATCAGCTGGATCCGGGCGGCCTCGATCTCGGCCGACGCCTCCCCAGTCGCATAGAGCACGTATGGATCGTCGCGGACCTGGACGCCGGTGACAGCGACCCGGTCGCGTTGCTGGCCGATGTGGGCGGCCAAGGCGCCCTCGCAGATGCCGATGACGGCCGCCGTGATCCCGAGCGGGAACATCGCAGCGAAAGGCAGCTTGTACAGCGTGTCGGTGACGCCGTGGCGCGCCGCGGCCTGCCCTTCCTGGACGTCTCCCTGGTTGATCGTGCGGTGCTCGGGGACGAACGCGTCTTTGACGACGACGTCCTTGCTGCCGGTGCCCGAAAGGCCGATCACGTCCCAGGTGCCGTCGATGATCTCGTAGTCGGACCGCGGGAGGATCACGTGCAGTACGGCCGGCGGTGTCGCGGGCTTTCCCTTGCCGTCGCCGACCAGCGCGCCGAGGAAGTCCCACTCGCAGTGGTCGGCGCCCGAGGAGAACGGCCAGCGTCCATTGAGGACGTACCCGCCGTCGACCGGTTCGGCGATCCCGTTCGGCATGTAGGGCGACGCGATCCAGGTGTCCGGGTTCTCACCCCAGACCTCCTGCGCGATCCGCGGGTCCAGTTGCGCGGCCTCCCACGGGTGGACGCCGACGACGCCGCAGACCCAGCCCGCCGCGCCGTCGTGCCGGGCGACGGCCATCACCGCTTCGGCGAAGTCGCGGGGATGCGCGGCGTGGCCGCCGAACTTCGTGGGCTGCAGCAACCGCACCACGCCGGCCGAGCGGAGCAGGGCGACGGTTTCGTCGCTCAGCTTGCCCAAGCTCTCGTTCTCGTCGGCCAGCGCCGCCAGCTTGGGCCCGATTTCCTCGATGCGGTCGACCACTTCATGAGCCATGACGCGTACCTCCGGTTTCCTCGGTGAGATCGGACGCCTTGCGAGTGAGGAACTCGATCACGACCCGCTCGAAGTCGGACTTGCGCTCGATCTGGATCCAGTGCCCGCAGCGCGAGAACGTGTGCAGCTCGACGTCGGGCAGCCACCGGTTCGCGAAATGGGCCTGGTCATAGGGGAGCATCCGATCGTCCCGGCCCCAGAGCAGCAGGGTCGGTGTGGTGACGCTCGCCGCTTTGGTCCACAGTGGCGTGTACTGCGCCTGACGGCGGGGGTCGAACATGGACGCGAAGATCGCCTTCGTCTTCTCGAGCACGCCCTCTGCCGTGGCGTTGCTCATGCGTTCGTCGACGAGGGCATCGGTGATCCGCCGCGGATCGAAGACCATCGTCTTGACCCACCCGATCATCCGCTCCCGGGTGGGCTCTTCGAGGAACTCGAAGAGCCGCTTGAAGCCCTCGCTCGGCTCCGCCTGGAAGATCCCGACGGACAGCCCGCCGGACCCCATCAGGGCCATCCGCCGCACGCGGTCCGGCGCCAGCACGGCGAGTTCCGCGGCGACCGCGCCGCCCATGGAGTTGCCGACGAACACCGCCGACTCGATGCCCAGCTCGTCCATCAGCCGGGCGATCCACTTGGCCGCGGCCCGGGGATAGACCTCGTCGAGCTCGGGCAGGTCCGTCCCGCCGAAACCCGGCAGGTCGGGCATGATCGTCCGGAACCGCTCGGCGAACACCGGCAGGTTGTCCCGGAAGTTCGACCAGGCGCTGACACCTGGCCCCGAACCGTGGAGCATGAGCAGCGGCTCGCCCTCGCCCGCCTCGTGGTAGGCGAACGTGAGCCCGTCGACGTTCCTCGTCACCGGCGTCGAGGTCATGGCACCAGACCCGCCGACGGCGTCGTGGACAGGAACGAGCCGCCCGGGCCGACGTCGAGGACGTCGCCGTACCACGTCTGCCCCAGCTGCAGCTCGGGCAGCTTCCACTCGAGCGCGTCCCAGTCGGGGTCGTAGATGTGGTAGCCACCGGAGTAGAGCTCGATCCGGTGTCCGGAGCCGGGGTCGTGGATGTAGAGGTACATCGCCTGGCCGATGCCGTGCTTGCCCGGGCCGGCGCCGTAGGCGATGTCGAGGTCGCGGATCTGGTCCGCCGCGGTGAGGATGTCGTGGAAGTTCTCGACGTTGAACGCCACGTGGTGGAACTGGCCGGGCCGGTCCTCGGCAGCTACGCCGATGGCGATGTCGTGCACCTGCGACGTCACCGACAGCCAGGACGCCATGATGACGTCCGGCGCCTGCGGGATCCGCGCGAACTCGCGGCGCTTGAACCCCAGTTCCTCGCGCAACCACCCTTCGGCCTGGTTGACCGTGGCGGCGCTGGTCTGCAGGTTGATATGGTCGAGCCGGCGCACGCCGAGCCCGCGGCGGCGCGAGCTGTTGCTGAGGTTCTTCGAGCGAAGGGACTCCTCGGCGATCGGCCGCTCGATGTCGTAGTAGAACTCGAAGGGGTGCTCACTGCCCGGCACGAGGAAGCGGAGCGCCTCACCCCGGCCGCGCTCACGACCGGTGGCGTCGACCGTTCGCAGTCCCTGGTTTTCGAACTGCTTGTGGAACAGTTCGACGTCCTGCTTGCGCTTGACGCGGAAGCCGTAGGAGTTCACCACGGCCTCCTCCTGCTGGGTCAGGACGAGGGAGTGGTGGACGTGTTCCTGGTACCCGCGCAGGTAGGCGACACCGTCGACCTGTTCGACGACCTCCATGCCGAGCAGGTCGCGGAAGAACCAGAGCGACTTCTCGAGATCCGGGGTGCCGAGGCCGATGCTGCCGGCGTACGCGATCTGCGGTCCCGGGTCGTAGTCCGGCTGAGTCATGTGGTGCTTCCTTTCCTGGCTTTCGGGCATCGTCGCTGTTCGGGTGGGCGACCGGACGCGGCGCGTCCGCTGAGCGGGACGGTGATCACGCGGGCAGGGGGTGGGCCGTCGCGGTGAGGCGCCGCGAGATCTCCGCGGCGGTCCACATGACGCGGTACTTGAGCTCGTCGACGCGGATGCGTTCCTGCGGACCGCACACCGAGATCGCCGCGACGGCGGAGTCGAACTCGAGGATCGGCGCGGCGACGCACGCTACTCCGGGTGAAGCCTCGCCGCTCTCGGTCGAATAGCCGCAGTTGCGGATCCGGACCATCGCGGCCTCGAGTGCGTCGGCCGAGCCGATGCTCGTGCGCGTCCGCGGGCACAGGCCCCCTTCGAGGTACCGGTCGACGACGGCCCGGGGGGAGTAGGCGAGGAGAACCTTGCCCACCCCGGTGCAGTGCGCGGGAAGGCGCCCGCCCACCCGCGACGGCAGGGTGCTGGCGAACGCCCCGCCGATCTTCTCCAGGTAGACGACATCCCGCTCGTCCAGCAGCGCGAGGTGAACGACCTGACCGGTGGTCGCGCACAGCTCCTGCATGAAGGGCCGGGCGACGTCGCTGATCCGCGTGCGGCGCACGACCAGGCTGCCGATCTCGAACATGCGGAGCCCGAGGGTGTACTCGTTGTCGCTGCGCTGGAGCCAGCGGGCGCTGACCAACTGCTGCAGGATCCGGTGCACGGAGGTGCGGGGCAGGCCGCTGCGCGAGCTGATCTGTCCCAGGGTCAGCCGCCCGCCGGACCGCTCGAAGACCCCCAGGATCAGGACCACCCGGTCGACCATGCTCGACGGACCATCGGACATGTGCGACCTCCTCGTGCGCCGACTCCATTATGAGCGGAGTTCACTAAGAAGAGTATCCCTAACTGAGGATTGACACTGTCGCGATGGCAGCGCACCATCCCGGTACGCCGTGGGTTGACGCCGCTCCGTGCGGCGCGACACCGAGATGAGGTTACTCAGTACGGTCTGATCGCCATGGCGAGTCGCGTGCTCCGGTGCACGGATCTGGAGGTAGGGATGACCACCAACGAGGAGACCTACGACATCGTCGTCGTCGGTTCCGGGGGAGGAGGTCTGGTCGGGGCCTACGTGGCCGCGTCACGCGGCCTGCGCACCCTCGTCATCGAAAAGACCGGCCTGGCCGGCGGCACGACCGCCTATTCCGGTGCCGGGCTGTGGTTCCCCGGCTCGGCCCCGATCGCGCGGGCCGGTGTCGAGGACGATGTGGAGAACGCCCGGGCGTATCTGCGGGACGTCGTCGGCGACAGCTCGCGGGAACGGCTCCAGGACGCCTACCTCGAGGCGGGTGTCCGGCTGATCGACGAACTCGAGCGGAACCCGTGGTTCCAATCGTTCGTGCACGGCCCCGTGCCGGACTACTTCGCCTCCGCACCGGGTGCTTCGGTGGCCGGGCGGACGATCTTCCCGCCGGAGATCCCCGCCGCCGGGCTCGGCGACCACGCCCGGCTCGTCCGCGGTCCCCTTTCCGCCGAGCGCTGGGGCGTCGACCAGGGCCCGGTGCTCAACGGCGGCCGCGCGTTGATCGGCCGGGCGCTGGCGGCGTTCCTGGAAACCGGCAAGGGAACGCTGCGCGTCGACACCGCCCTGGACAGCCTCGTGGTCGAGGACGGCCGGGTCGTCGGGGTGGACGCGGTGAGCGACGGCGCGCCGGTCCGGTTCCGCGCCACCCGCGGGATCCTCCTCGCGGCCGGCGGTTTCGAGCGCAACGCCGAGCTGCGCGCGAAGTACCAGCCGATTCCGCTGACCGGTGAGTGGTCCAACGGCGCCCCGGGCAACACCGGCGACGCGCTCTTGGCGGGCATCGCCGCCGGCGCGGACACCGACCTGCTCGACGAATCCTGGTACGTCCCCGGCCTGGTGCAGCCGGACGGCCTCCCGGTCTTCCAGAGCGGCCTGCGCGGCGGGATCTGGGTGAACGCCGCGGGGGAACGGTTCATGAACGAGGCTCGTCCGTACGACCAGGCCGGCCACGAGATCGCCCGCCTGCACGCGGAGACCGGCGTCTCGCACATCCCCGCCCACTGGGTCTTCGACCAGCGGCAGCTCGACCGGGACAGCTTCGGCGGCCCGCCGGACCAGCCGGTCCGCCCGGAGTGGTTCTCCTCCGGGGCGTTGCGGAAGGCCGACACCCTCGAGGAGCTGGCCGAGCTGATCGACGTCCCGTTCGGGACGCTGAACCGGACGGTCGAGAAGTTCAACGGCTACGCGCGGACCGGCGTCGACAAGCAGTTCCACCGCGGCGAGACACCGTGGGACCGGATGTTCCACCACGTGATCCCGTTCCCGTTCCTGCCCGAGCTGAACTACCTGGCGAAGCCTTCGCCGGAGTGGCCCAACCCGATCCTGCTGCCGCTGGACACCCCGCCGTTCTACGTCGCGACCATCGTTCTGTCCGACATCGGCACCAAGGGCGGCCTGAAGACCGACGAGAACGCGCGAGTGCTGCGGCCGGACGGCCAGGCGATCGAAGGCCTCTACGCGGCGGGCAACACGGCGGCCGCGATGTCCGGCCACGTGTACCCGGGCGCGGGGACGCCGATCGGCTCGAGTCTCGCCTTCGCCTACCGGGCGGTGCTCGACATCGCCGGCTCCGCGACCTGACCCCCGCACCACACCCGATCAAAGGAGATCCCGTGGACGAAAAAGTGAAGTTCAAGCTTTACCGGATGTCGGTCTGGTGCGGTGTGCTGGTCCTGATCGCCGCCACCCTCGCCTTCTCCGTGGTGGGGCACCTGACCCCGCCGCCGTCCCCGACGGCCGGTGCGGACGAGATCGCGAAGTTCCTGGCCGAGAACCGGTCGGGCATCCTCTGGGCCACCGTGATCATGGGCCTGTTCGTGCCGTTCTTCTACGCCTTCGCCGTCATCACGAGCCTGCAGATACGCCGGATCGAGGGTGGCTGGGGCCTGCTGTCGATGGTGCAGCTGACGACCGCCGTAGTCGCGCCGACCGGCTGGGTCTACCCGCTGGCGGTGCTCGCCACCGCGGCGTACCGGCCAGGCCGGGACCCGCAGCTGGTGCTGCTGCTGAGCGACCAGTTCTGGCTGACCTACGTGGGCATCGCCGTCATCTTCGTCTTCAACCTCGCGTCGATCGGCGTCGCGGCGCTCGTCGACCGCCGGTCCGAACCGGTCTTCCCGCGCTGGTTCGGCTACCTGAACTTCGTCCTGGGGCTGCTCTTGCTCCCGGGCGTGTTCGTTTACGTGGCCACGGACGGCCCGTTCGCGTGGAACGGCCTGTTCACGAACATCATCCCGTCCATCGCCTTCATCATCTGGAAGATCGCGATGATCTACGTGCTGCTCCGGGCGGTCAAGCAGGAGGAGCGGGAAACCCTGGGCGCCCCGATCGTCCCCGCGACAGCCTGACCTCGGAGCCGGGCTTCCGCCGACCGCGGGATCCCGGCTCCGCTATGCCGTGCGCAGCAGCAGCACGCCGGACGGCACCCCGCCGCCCGAGGTGACGACCGCCGTCCGCGCGCCTTCGACCTGACGTCCGTGGGCTTCGCCGCGCAGTTGCAGCATGGCTTCGCGGACGAAGCCGTAGCCGTGGAGGCGGCCGGCCGAGAGCTGCCCGCCGTGCGGGTTGAGGGGGAGTTCGCCGTCGAGCGCAATCGTCTTGCCGCCGGCGAGGAAGGCGGTCGCCTCGCCGGGGCCGCAGAAGCCGAGACCCTCCAGCCAGGACACGACGTTGAACGTGAACCCGTCGTAGAGCAGGGCGACGTCGACGTCGGCCGGGGTCAGGTCCGTCCGGGTCCACACGTGCGCGGACGGGCCTTGGGACTGGGGCAGGTGGGTGAGGGTGTCCTGGTCCCAGCTGAGCCGTTCGAGAATCGCCGTCCCCGCGGCCTCGACGAAAACGGGTGCCTTGGGACGGTCGGCGGCGGTCTCGATCGCCGAGACGACGACGGCCACCGCCCCGTCGCAGGGCACGTCGCAGTCGTACAGCCCGAACGGCGTGGTGATCAGGCGGGCACCGAAGTAGTCGTCGATCGCCAGCGGGTCCCGGTAGAGCGCTTCCGGGTTCCGCGCGGCGCCGGCCCGCGTGGTGACGGCGATGGCGCCGAGTGCTTCGCGGCCGACGCCGTAACGGTGCATGTAGTGCGAGGCGTGACAGCCGATCCACTGCGCGGCCGACACGGCGCCGAACGGGGCCCGCCACTCCAGCATCCCGGTGGCGCGCCCGCCATTCGCCTGCCACTCACCGGACCGGACCAGGGCGGCGTGGGAGGACTCCCAGACCGTGCGGAAGCACAGGACGTGCCGGCACAGCCCGGCGGCGACCGCGAGCATGGCGGCGGTGATCGAGCCGATCTGCCCCGGCACCTCGCTCCCGCCGTTGACCCAGGTGGGCCGCAGCTGCAGCGCCTCGGACAGTGCGGTGATCCCGCCTTCGCTCATGCCCGTCGGGCTCACCGCGGGGTAGGTGGAGAGGCCGTCGATCTCGTCGAGGTCGAGGCCCGCGTCCGCCACCGCGGCCAGGCACGCGTCGACGGTCAGCGAGATCGGGTCGACCATGAGCCGGCGGCCCACACGCGACTGGCCGACGCCGGTCAGCGCGACCCGGTCCTCGTACTTCCGGGGAGAAGCCATGGGACGCAGCGCGGCGCGGACGTCACGGGGCTCGGGCAGCGGACCCGGTCCGTCGGCTTCGGGGTCCGGTTCGAACAGCGGCAGGTACACGTCTTCCTGCTGCTCGAAGCGCACCCGGACGCGCATCCCGACGTACACCTCGTCCGGCTCGCAGCCGACGATGTTCGTCGTCAGGCGCGCGCGGTCGTCCTCGGCGAGCGCGACCACAGCCACGACGTAGGGCGGCGGGAACGCGGGCAGCCACGTCTGGTGGTCGACGCTGAAGCCGACGACCACCGCCTTCCCGGAGGTGGGCGCGAGCGCCACCGCGCGCCCGCGGCAGCCGGGGCACACCGGCATCGGCGGGTGGAAGTACCGCCCGCAGTCGTCGCAGCAGGCGATCCGGAGCACACCGTCGGCGCCCGATCGCCAGAACCCGGCGCTCGCGAGCGTCGGCTGTGGGAGGGGGCGCGTCGTCATGGGGAGTCCATTCGGAGAGATAATCAGGGCACTTAATACTAGGCATGGCGCGATAGTCGTGGGAAGGTGGTCCCGCGTGGGCAGGGAAAGTGCCGGAGTTGCCCTGAGGCAACACGGGATCAGGTGTACACAATGATCGTCCGGAGGTAGTCTCGGAAGACCCGGGCGGATGGCGAGGGAGCGCGACGATGCCGTTGCAGTCATGGATGAAGCTGCTGTCAACCGACGACCACCTGATCGAACCCCCGCGGTTGTGGTCGGACCGGCTCCCGGCGAAGCACCGCGAGGCCGGTCCGCGAATCGTGGAGCAGTCGCGGGGCGAAGGCGTCGCGCCCGCGGAGGTGTGGACCTACGAGGACCGGATCTACCCGTACATCGGGTTGAACGCCGTGGCGGGCAAGAAGCCCGAGGAGTTCGGCATGGAGCCGACGCGGTACGACGAGATGATCCCCGGCTGCTACGACCCCAAGGTCCGGCTGCGGGACATGGACCTGGACGGGGTGTGGGGCGCGTTGTCCTTCCCGTCGTTCCCCCGGTTCGCCGGCACGGTGTTCCTCGAAGGACAGGACCCGGAACTCGCGCTGCTCTGCGTGCGGGCGTGGAACGACTTCCAGCTCGACGAGTGGTGCGCGACGGCGCCGGACCGGCTGATCCCGCTGGTCATCCTACCGCTGTGGGACGTCGAAGCCTGTGTGGCCGAGATCCACCGGACCGCGGCCAAGGGCGCGAAGGCGATCTCGTTCCCGGAGAATCCGGTCCCGCTGGGGCTGCCGTCGTTCCACACCGACCACTGGGACCCCGTGTTCTCGGCGGCGGAGGAGACGGACATGCCGCTGTGCCTGCACTTCGGCACCTCGGGCAGCGCGCCGAAGACCGCCCCGGAAGCGCCGTTCGCCGTGACGATCGCCCTGTTCGGCTGCAATTCGATGTACGCGACCGCCGACCTGCTGTTCTCCCCGGTGTTCCACCGGCACCCCAAGCTCAAGGTGGGGCTGTCCGAGGGCGGGATCGGCTGGGTGCCGTACCTGCTGGAACGGATCGACGGCACCTGGGAACGGCACCGGTTCTACCAGAACGTCAACCAGGACGTGCGGCCGTCGGAGTTGTTCCACAAGCACATGCACGGCTGTTTCATCGACGACCGGTTCGGGGTGCGCAACCGGCACGACATCGGGGTCGACCACATCACCTGGGAATGCGACTACCCGCACTCCGACTCGTACTGGCCGAAGAGCCGTGCCTACGCGGCGGAGGTGCTCGCCGACGTCCCGGACGACGAGGTGCACCAGATCGTCGAACTGAACACCCGCCGCCTCTACAACTTCCCCGCCGCATGAGCCGCCGACCGGAGTCCGAGCGGTCCGATTGGACCGACCTGGACCTGCTGACCCGCGAGGAGGCGGCCGGCCGGCTCCAGGAGGAGATCGCGGACATCGAGCCACGCCTGGGTGACGCCGACCCCGGCGAACGGGAACTCCTGCAGACCCGGCTGCACGCCCTGCGCGAGGCCGTCGACGAATTGGCTGCCTCGTGACCGCCGGGCGGGTGGCGGGCAAGATCGCCCTCGTCACCGGTGCGGCCCGCGGGCAGGGCCGCTCGCACGCGGTGCGCCTGGCCGAGGAGGGCGCGGACGTCGTCGTCACCGACGTCTGTCACGACATCACCGACGTGCTGCCTTACTCGCTGGCTTCGAAGGAACAGCTCGAGGAGACCGTCGCGCTCGTGCGGGCGACGGGCCGCCGGTGTGTCGCCGTCCAGGCCGACGTCCGGTCGATCACCGACGTCCGCGCGGCCGTGGACGCGGCGACAGCCGAGTTCGGCCGGCTCGACGTCGTCGTGGCGAACGCCGGTGTGATGAGCTCCGGGCGGGCCTGGGAACTGTCCGAAGAGGAATGGGACGTCGTCATGGACGTCAACCTCAAGGGAGTCTGGAACACGGCGCGCGCGGCGCTCCCCGGGATGATCGAGGCCGGGGCAGGCGGATCGATCGTCATGATCAGCTCGGCCGCCGGGATCCGGGGCCACGTGCCGTACGCCCACTACGTGGCGAGCAAGCATGGTGTGGTGGGCCTGATGAAGGCGCTGTCCAACGAGCTGGCTCGGTACGAGATCCGCGTGAACACGGTGCACCCCACCGGAGTGAGCGACACCGGGATCACCGTCGGTGTGCCGATCGAGGAGCTGTCGGCCCGCGAGCCACTGTTCGGCCTGGGGGCGATGAATCCGCTCGCCCCCTTCGTCGAGCCTCGTGACGTGTCGAACGCCGTGCTGTTCCTCGCCTCGGACGAGGCGCGGTACGTCACGGGTCTGCAGTTCACGGTCGACGCCGGCGGAACGAACAAGCCGTAGCCGTTGCGGAGGAGTGCGGTGGGAACGATCGGGTTCGTCGGCGCCGGGAGCATCGGCGAGCCGATGGTGGAGCGGTTGCTGGCGGCCGGGCACCCCGTTCGCGTGTTCGCCCGGCGGACCGAAGTCCGGGACCGGCTCCGCGCCGCCGGGGCGGAGCTCGTCGACCGGGTGCGTTACCTCGCCGCGTGCGATGTCGTCGTGAGCTGCCTGTACGACGACGCCCAGGTGCTCGACGTCCTGCCCGAGGTCGTCCGGGAGATGGCGGCGAGCACGGTGCTGGTGTCACACACGACCGGCCGCCCGGAGACGCTGAGCAGGCTCGCGCCGATGGGAAAGGCAGCGATCGTGGACGCGGCGTTCAGCGGGACGGCGGAGGCGGTCCGCGCCGGCCGGCTCACGGTCTACCTCGGCGGGGAGCCCGGGCCCGTCGCGACGGCGCGCGAGATCGTCGGTGCGTATGCCGATCCTGTGATCACGACCGGCTCCCTGGGGTCGGCGCTGCGGGTGAAGCTGCTCAACAACCTGCTCTTCGCCGCGATCTCGCAAGTGACGTTGCGGGGACTGGAGGCGGGCCTGGTGATGGGGATCGACGAGAGCGTCCTGCTCGAAGCCCTCGCCGTCGGCAGCGGCGGGAGCAGCGCGGGGCGCTACATCGCTGCTCGCGGTGGGGCCGAACGCTACGTCGCCGCGGTCACGCCGTTCCTGCGCAAGGACCTGGCGGCCTGCCGGGAGACCGCGGCCGGGCTGGGCGCCGACCTGGCGAAGCTGCTGGCCGCGGCCTGCGACGGGCCGATGGACCTGGAGAACCTCGAGAACGGAGTGGTTCGGTGAAGATCACCATCGACACGGGTTTGTGCTCCGGGCACGCGCGGTGCGCGGCTACGGCACCGGAGGTGTTCGAACTCGACGACAACGGCTACGCACTGCCCTTCGACGGCGAAGTCCCGGCCGCCCTCGAAGAGAAGGCGCGCGAAGGTGCGTTCGCGTGCCCGGAACGGGCGATCACCGCTCAGTGAGGAGGCACGGAGTGCATCGGCCGATGGAAGGTGTGCGCGTCCTGGAGGTCGCGCAGTTCACGTTCGTCCCTGCGGCGGGTGCCGTGCTCGCGGACTGGGGCGCCGACGTCATCAAGATCGAGCACGCCGAGCGGGGTGACGGCCAACGCGGGTTGTCGCGGGTGCTCGGTGTGGCGACGGCGAGCGAGGGCTCGTCGTTCTTCCCGATCATGGAGGGCCCGAACCGCGGCAAGCGCAGTGTCGGGCTGGCCCTGGAGAAACCGTCCGCGCGGGCGGTGTTCGAGGAGCTGGTCCGCTCCAGTGACGTCTTCTTGACAAACTTCTTGCCCGGCGCGCGGGCGAAGCTGAAGATCGACGTCGAGGACGTCCGGGAAATCAACCCGGACATCATCTACGTGCGAGGGAGCGGCTTCGGTGCCCGGGGGCCGGAGAGCACCAAGGGCGGTTACGACAGCACCGCGTTCTGGGCGCGTGGCGGCAGCGCGGCCGGGCTGACCCTGCCCGAAGTCGAGCGGATGCCGAGGATGCCGGCCGGTGCCTACGGCGATTCGATGGGCGGGATGACGATCGCGGGTGGAATCGCCGCCGCCCTGTACTCGCGCCAGGTCACCGGCGAACCGTCCGTTGTGGACGTTTCCCTGCTCGGCGTGGGCGCGTGGGCGACCCAGTACTCGGTGAACCAGGCCCTGATGACGGGCGGCCCGCTGCCCCCGCGAGAGCAGCCGAAGTATGGCTCGGCCACCAACCCGCTGATCGGCGCGTACCGCACAGCTGACGGCCGGTGGCTCGAGTTCGCGATGCTGCAGCCGGGCCGGTACTGGCCGGAGTTCTGCCGGCTGGCCGGCCGAGAGGACCTCGCGGCCGATCCGCGCTTCGCCGACGTCTCGCAGATCATGGCCAATGCTTCCGCGGCCGCGGAGATCGTCGCGGAGATCATCGGGGCGCGGACGTTCGCAGAGTGGACCGAGATCCTGTCGCACGGCGAGGGCCAGTGGGCGGCGGTGCAGAACGCGTGGGAGGTGGCGCAGGACCCGTCGTTGCGCGCGAACGGGCTGATCGCCCGGGTCGTGGACGCGGAAGGGAAAGAGCGGGAGCTGGTGGCGAACCCGGTCCAGTTCGAGGAGACCGCGGCGACGCTCACCCGGGCGCCCCTGTTCGCCGAGCACACCGACGAGGTCCTGCGTGAACTGGGTTTGTCCGAAGAGGAACTGATCCAGCTGAAGATCGACGGCGCGGCAACGTGACATGAGCAAGAGTTACTCATCCGTCGAGTTCGCCATCTCGGAAGCGGAGTCGGTCACATCCTCGACTCCGGCCTGAGCGGGATCGAAATCCGTCGGCCACTTGGTGGTGGCGTCTGCTACCGCTCCTCGAAAGTTCGCGGCGTTGGTCCCGTCTTCGTCGGCCAGTAGCGCATTGGTCAGGTCTGATCCTGTCAGATTGGCCTGGGCGAACTGGGCTCCTCTGAGGTCTGCGTCGCTGAGATCCGCCATGAACAGGTCGGTGCCGTGGAAGTCTGCCTGGATGGCGGATGCTTCCGAAAAGTATGAGCCGGACATCTGATTTCCGGCAAAATTCGCGCGAGCGCAATTCGCGGCAGCGAAGTTTGCGCCCTCGCAGAAGCTTCCCGAGAGGTTCACCTCTTGCAAGTTTGATCCACGAAACAGTGCCCCTTCGAAATGTGCCAATGTTAGGTTTGCGCCGCGGAGGGACGTCGAAGAAAGGTCGACCAGGTTTCGGTCGGTCCGGCGGAGAAGTTCTTCCAGGGTAGGCGCTTCGTTCCAGGCTCTCCCGAGTGCCGTGAGAGCCAGCTGGATGTCCACCGGTGGCCGCTGTGACGGTCGACCCCACCGGGCCTGTTGCTCTTGGTCTGCATCTCCGTTGTTCGTGTGAGCAAGTGGGGATCCATTGCGAATGAAGGCACACAAGATTTCGACGGCGATATCTCGAAGCTGATCATCTTCTCGGGCAAGCTGCTCCAGGGAGGCTGCTCCGCCGAGTCGGGTGGTGGTGCTCTCGCTGCCAAGCTGGTCCACGGCCCGTGAGAATGTCTCTCTCTGTTGAACCTGCCTGGTGGCCTCGAAGCTTTCGAGGCTGGTTCGTCTGCTGAGTTCCAGCTGCGCCCAGTTTGCTGCCACCTGGTCCCGGTTGATGCGAAGTTGTCGTGTTGTCAGGACTATCCCAATCAGCAGGATTATTCCACCAAATGCTTGAATCAGGGATGTACGAACACTGTTCTCGGCGTTGAGCACTTCAGCGGCGGAGAGCTGACCTCCTGCTGCTGTGCGCGACTGTGTGGTCGTGACGATCACTGTCGGCAGCCAAATGGTTGCCGCGCATAGAAGCGTGACGCCGGTCAGTATCATCGCGACTGTAACGAGGTTTGACCTGAGCCCGATGTGGTTCGAACTTCGAGGTGGCTGGTCCCGCTCGGCCCTGCTCATTGGCTCAGGCTACTGCCGGCGACTGCGGGCACTGCGCAGACGGGTCCTCAGTACAGCCCGCCGTCCACTCGGATCAGCGCTCCCGTCGTGTAACTCGATGCGTCGTCGGCGAGATACAGCGCCGTGCCGACGATCTCCTCAGGACGCCCGGGCCGGCCAAGCGCACTTCGGGCGGATTCGCGCTTCTCCGGCGCCCAAGCCTTCGAGACGTCGGTGAGGAACGGCCCGGCCGAGATGGTGTTCACCCGCACCTTCGGCCCGTATTCCAACGCGAAGACGTTCGTCAAGGCGTTGAGAGCAGCCTTCGCCCCCGCGTACGGGCCGAACCGCGGCTGCGGCATCAGCGCTCCCGAAGAAGAGACGTTGATGATCGAACCCCCGTCACCGTCGGCCATGCGCTGCCCGATCAGCGAAGCCAAGCGGAACGGGCCCTTGAAGTTGACCCCGATCACCTTGTCGAACAGTTCCTCGCTGGTCTCCGCCGACGACGGCGCCAGCGGTGACATACCCGCGTTGTTGACCAGGATGTCGACCTTCCCGAACTCGTCGTACGCGGCGTCGGTGAGCCGGCCGAGATCGTCCCAGTGCCCGACGTGCGCCGCGACCGGCAGGGCGCGTCGGCCGAGCGCCCGAACCGACTCGGCGGCTGCTTCGCACGCGTCGAGCTTGCGGCTGGTGATCACCACGTCCGCCCCCGCGGCGGCGAAAGCGCGCACCATCTCCAGTCCCAGGCCCCGGCTGCCGCCGGTGACCAGCGCGACCTTGCCGGAGAGGTCGAACGTCATGCGTTCACCCGGCCGGACAGCGCGGAGTCGTTGATGATGTGCGCGTACCGCTTGCGGGCGGCCTCGAGCCGCGGCGGGATGTGCTCACTGGGGAAGAGCCCCTCGGCCGGCCGGTGGTTCTTGAGCACCTGCTTGGCGATCGTGGTGCGGTGCACCTCGGTCGGGCCGTCGGCGAGGGCCAGGTTCGGCACGGCCATCCACCAGTGCGCGAGCGGCAGCTCACCGGTGGTGCCCAGCGAGCCGTGCAGGTGCAGGGCCCGCTGGATGACGTCGTGCAGCACCTTGGCCATCGCGACCTTGCACATCGCGATCTGCGTGCGTGCGGCGCCGTGTGGCTGGGTATCGATGATCCACGCCGTGTTCAGCACGAGCAGGCGGAACTGTTGCAGCTCGATCCACGAGTCCGCGATGAACTGCTGGACTGCCTGCTTCTCGGCGAGCGGGGTTCCCTGCGTACGGCGGGAAAGGGCGCGCTCGCACATCATGTCGAAGGCGCGGGCACATTTGCCGACCGAGCGCATCGCGTGGTGCACCCGGCCGCCGCCGAGGCGGGCCTGAGCCACCTTGAAGCCGTCACCGGGACCGCCGAGCATGGCGTCGAGGGGGACGCGCACCTGGTGGTAGCGCAGGTAGGCGTGGATGCCTTCGTCGAGCGACTCGCGTTCGTCCATGGTGCCGACGTTGCGCTTGATCTCGATCCCGGGCGTCTCGGCCGGCACGACGAACATCGACATCCGCCGGTGCGGCGGTGCGTCCGGGTCCGTGACGGCCATGACGATGAGGAACTCCGCGTACCGCGCGTTGGAGGAGAACCACTTCTCGCCGTCGATCACCCACTCGTCAGCTTCACGCCAAGCACGGCAGACGAACTCCTTCGGGTCCGCGCCGCCTTGGGGCTCGGTCATCGAGAAGGTGGAGACGATGTCGCCGTCCAGGAGCGGCTGCAGGTAACGCGCCTTCTGCTCCTCGGTGCCGAACATCGCCAGGATCTCGGCGTTGCCGGTGTCGGGGGCGGCGGTGCCGAAGACCGTCGGCGCCCAGTAGGAGCGGCCGAGGATCTCGTTGAGGTAGGCGAGCTTGACCTGCCCGTAGCCGGGCCCGCCCAGCTCGGGGCCGAGGTGGCAGGCCCACAGGCCCTGAGCCCGGACCTGCTTCTGCAACGGCTTGACGATCGCGCGCGCCTTCTCGTTGCGCGTGTCGTACGGGTCGCCGCCGTGGGGGAAGAGCAGGTCGAGCGGCTCGACCTCCGCCCGGACGAAGGCGGCGGCCCAGTCGAGCTTGGCCTGGAACTCCGGCTCGATCGAGAAGTCCAGCATGGGTCCTCCTAGCGGCGGGTGAGGTGGGTGAGCGCGGCGGTGAGCAGCAGCGGGATCCCGCGGCGCATCCGCTCCACTCGGTCGGTGACCTGGTCGCGGCGCTCGGCGTTCTTCACCAGCAGCGCGGACGCGGCGGCCTGCTTGTACCGCACGAGCGCGTCGAACCACGCCAGGTCCGCCACCGGGGAGCCGTACGCGGCCAGCAGTTCGCCGGGTTCCAGCGTGGGTGCCTCCGGCGCGACGGCGGTCGGGTGCGCGGGATCGGACATCAGCCGCAGCCACGCGAGGTCCAGCCGCGGGTCGCCGATCGACCAGATCTCCCAGTCGATCACCGCCCGGATGCCGGCGCCGTCGCACTGCATGTTGCCCAGCCGCCAATCGCCGTGCAGCACCGCGGGCCGCAGGGGAGCGGGGATCGCCGCGGTGAGCTGTTCGCGGCACTCGAGTTCGGCGCGGGCGGCGGCCGGCTCGAGCGCGCACGTTGCCAGCGCTTTCCGCCACCGCTCGACCTCGGTTTCCAGCGTCACGGCTTCCTCGGTGATCCCCAGCTTCGCCGGGTCGGCGGTGTGCAGGGCCGCCAGCATGCGGGCCGCCGCCGTGGCCCGGCCGCGCACGTCGGCCGCCGGCGGCCGACGTGCGCGCGCGATGTGCCGGGGTTCGTAGCTCTCACCGTCCGCATAGGACATGACGAACAGCGGGGGGACGTCCGGCGGGGCACCGGGGTCGGACCCCAGCACCTCCGGGACGGCCACCTCAGGCACCTCGGACAGCGCCGTCAGCACCCGCGCCTGGCGCAGGACGTCCCGGTTGCGGACCGGCTCGAGCCCGGGCGGGGCGACCTTCACGACGACGCGGACGCCGGAGTCCGTCACGGCGGAGTAGGTGAGGCTGGAAGTACCGCCGGGCAGGGGCTCGAGTTGGTGCAGTGGCTGTCCGGCGGCGTTCGTCGCCCGCCGGACGACGTCGGCGCGATCGGCGATGCCGACCTTCGTCCGCGCTGCTGGTGATCCGTCGACCATGCGCCTCCGTTCGTCGAGATGAGTATACGCAAATGAGCGGATGGACCGCGAGACTATCGCCTTGGGGCCGGTTAAGGGTACTCTTCTGTCGCACCGTCGCGTGGAGGAGGAAAAGTGCCGGACGAGGTTGTCGTCGAGCGCCACGGCGCCGTCCAGGTGATCACTATCAATCGCCCCCGGGTGAAGAACGCCCTCGACGCCGCCGTGGCGGCCGGGGTGGCGGCGGCCGCCGACGAGCTCGACGAGTCGGCCGAGCTGCGGGTCGGCGTGCTCACCGGCGCGGGCGGGACGTTCTCCGCCGGGATGGACCTGAAAGCGTTCCTGCGCGGCGAAAGCCCGGCGATCGAGGGGCGCGGGCTGTGCGGGATCACGATGACGCCGCCGCGCAAACCACTCATCGGCGCGGTGGAGGGCTGGGCGCTGGCCGGCGGGTTCGAGCTGCTGCTCGCTTGCGACCTCGTCGTCGCGGCGCGGACGGCGCGGTTCGGGGTCCCCGAGGTGAAGCGGTCACTGGTGGCAGGCGGCGGTGCGGCGTTGCTCCTGCCGCGGCGGGTGCCGTTCGCGCTCGCGCTGGAGCTCCTGCTGACGGGCGAGCCGTTCGACGCGGAACGCGCGGCCGCGGCCGGCCTGGTGAACCGGCTCACCGACGACGGCGGCGCGCTCGAAGGGGCACTGCGGCTGGCCGGGACCATCGCCGCCAACGGCCCGCTCGCCGTCGCCGCGACCAAGCAGATTGCCCGGTCGAGTGCCGACTGGACGCTTGAAGAGGGCTGGGCCGAGCAGGCCGAGATCGTCCGGCCGGTGTTCGACTCGGACGACGCCAAGGAAGGGGCGACCGCGTTCGCCGAGAAGCGCGCGCCGGTCTGGCGGGGGCGCTGACCGCCTGGGCAACCCCCGCGATCGCCCACTGCAGCAGCGTTCGACGAAAGGACCGTCATGAGCACCATGCTCGAGCCGGAGGGAACCTACGAAGGGGTGCCCGCCTACCACTACGACAACACCGCGAGCGGTCCGGTCCTGAGCCACCACCAGCGGTGGGACGAGATCGCCGCGACGCACTCCGGGTTCCGCAGCAGCATCGCGCGCGGGTACTGGGTGGTCACCGACGGCGCGGCGGTGCAGGAAGCGCTGCAGGACTGGCGGACGTTCTCGAGCAAGTCCGTGACGGCGCTCGACCCGGACCCGAAGTTCCTGTGGATCCCGGAAATGCTGGACCCGCCCGTGCACACGCAATGGCGGCGGCTGCTGGGGCGGGAGTTCTCACCGAACGCGGTCGCCGCCCGGGAACCGGAGATCCGGCGGGTCGCGGCCGAGATGATCGACCGGCTGA
This sequence comes from Amycolatopsis mediterranei, assembly GCF_026017845.1. Taxonomy (NCBI): domain Bacteria; kingdom Bacillati; phylum Actinomycetota; class Actinomycetes; order Pseudonocardiales; family Pseudonocardiaceae; genus Amycolatopsis; species Amycolatopsis mediterranei. Next base: position 8,255,726 of record NZ_CP100416.1, on the reverse strand, counting down.
CCGGCGCCGGTGGCGCCGACGTCCTCGACGAGTTCGCCCGCCGGTTCCCCACGCTGATCTTCCTACGGCTGATGGGCTTGCCCGAAGAGGACCTGGACAAGTTCCTCGGCTGGGTGCACAACATGCTGCACTTGTCCTACGAGCAGGACCCGGACCGGAGCCGGCAGCTGGCGGCGATCACCGAGGCGTCGGCGTACTTCGAGGAGCAGATCGCGCTGCGGCGGCAAGCCCCGCGGGACGACCTGCTCTCCCGCGCGATGACGTGGGAGATCGACGGCGAGCCGATCAGCGATCGGGACATGCACGCCTTCTGCGTGCTGATGTTCCAGGCCGGGCTGGACACGGTCCCGATCTCGGTCGGCTGGGCCCTGTATCACTTCGCCGGTCATCCCGAGCAGCGCGCGGCGATCGTGGCCGACCCGTCGCTCATCCCGACGAGCGTGGAGGAGATCCTCCGCGTCTACTCGTTCGTCATTCCGGCCCGCAAGGCGACGAAGGACGTCGAGATCGGTGGCTGCCCGGTCAAGTCCGGCGAGATGGTGATGCTCCCGCTGGCGGTCAGCAACCGTGACCCCGCGCGGTACGAGAACCCCTTCGAAGTGGACCTGAACCGCAAGACCAGCAACCACATCGCGTTCGGTTCCGGGCCGCACCGCTGCCTGGGCTCGCACCTGGCCCGTCTCGAGCTGAACGTGGCGATCGAGGAGTGGCATCAGCGGATCCCGGACTACCGGATCGCGGACGGCCAGGACCTGGAGGAGACCGGCAACATGTACGGCCTGAAGTCACTGAGGCTCGAGTGGTGAAGCCCGTGACACCGCCGCTCAATGCCGCGGACCTCTACCACACGGGAATCGTGGTCCCAGACCTCGAAGCGTCGATGGCACGGCTGGCCGAGGTCGCCGGTTATCGGTGGACGACGATCCAGTCCGCCGAGTTGACCATCCGCCTCGCGGACGGCGAGCGGATATTGACACTGCGGTACGCGTACTCGCTCGACGGGCCGCACCTCGAACTTGTGCAGGAGATCCCGGGGACGCCATGGACGGCTGCCCCGCGCGTCGCGACGCACCACCTCGGGTACTTCTGCGACGACGTCCCGGCGACGTCGAAGCTGCTGGAGGAGTCGGGTTTCGCGTTCGAAGCCGGTGCGGTGCTCGAGGGCACGCCCTCCCTGTTCGCCTACCACCTGGATCCTTCGGGGGTGCGGATCGAGGTCGTCGACCGTGGTCTGATCCCGGACTTCCCCACCTACCTGCGCGCGAGGACCCCGCGGTGATCGCGTTCACGGAGGAGCAGGAGGACCTGCGCGCGGTGGTGCGTCGGTTCCTGGCCGACCGGGCGGACGTGCGCGCCCGGCTGGACTCCGGGGAAGGCCACGATCTGGCCGTGTGGCGGCAGCTGGCCGACCAGCTCGGGCTCCCCGGCATCGCTGTGCCAGAGGAGTACGGCGGGTCGGGCGGCGGCCCGGTCGAGCTGGGGATCGTGCTGGAGGAGATGGGACGGGTGCTGCTGCCGTCGCCGTTCTTCGCGACGGTGGCACTGGTCGGTCAGGCACTCACCGCTTCCGGTGATGATGCGGCGAAGTCCCGGTGGCTGCCCGGCATCGCCGACGGTTCGCTGACCGCGACCCTCGCCGTCGCGGAGGAAAGCGGGCGGGCGACCGACCTCACGACCACCGCCACCGGCGGGACCCTCTCCGGCACCAAGATGTTCGTCGTCGACGGGCACACAGCCGACCTCCTGCTCGTGGTCGCGCGCACCGGACTGTTCGCCGTCGAAGGCACCGCGCCCGGGGTGACGAGGACCCGGCTCGAAACGCTCGACCGGACCCGCCGGCTGGCGCGGATCGACTTCGACGGCGCGCCCGCGGTGCCGATCGGGGAGTCGCCGCCGCGCAAGGCACTCGACCTGGCCGTCGTCGCGCTCGCCGCGGAGCAGGTCGGTGGCGCGCAGGCGTGCCTCGACATGGCGGTCGGCCACGCGAAGGTCCGGGTCCAGTTCGACCGTCCGATCGGGACGTTCCAGGCGATCAAGCACAAGTGCGCGGACATGCTGCTGGCGATCGAGGCCGCGCGGTCGGCCGTCTACCACGCGGCGTCGGCCGGGGACGAGCTGCCCGTGGCCGCGAGCGTGGCCGGGGCGTACTGCTCGGTGGCCTTCACCCACGCGGCCAAGGAGAACATCCAGATCCACGGCGGCGTCGGCTACACGTGGGAGCACGACGCGCACCGCTACCTGAAGCGCGCCAAGTCGTCCGAGCAGCTGTTCGGCGCCCCCGCGGCACACCGCGCCCGGCTGGCCGACCTGGTGGGTATCTGAGGTGCACGACGACGACTTCCGGGCGCGGCTGCGGGCCTTCCTCGTGGAGCACCACCCCGGCCGCCGCCCGAAGGACCGCACCGAACGGCTGGCCTGGCAGAAGGCTTGGCTGGCGAAACTCTTCGACGCGGGGTACGCGGGTCCGAGCTGGCCGCGCGAGTACGGCGGGATGGACCTCAGCTTCGCCCGGCAGGTGATCTACCAGGAGGAGTACGCGAAAGCGCGCGTACCCGGGCCGCTGGGCACGGGCCTGGGCATCGCCGCTCCCACGCTCGTCAAATACGGTACTGCGGAACAGAAAGAGCGGTACTTGCGCCCCATGCTGCGCGGGGACGCGGTGTGGGCGCAGGGCTACTCCGAGCCCGACGCCGGTTCGGATCTCCCGGCGCTGCGGACGACGGCCCGGCGGGAGGGCGACGAGTACATCGTCAACGGGCAGAAAGTGTGGACCAGCTCCGGCGACATCGCCGACGTCCTCTTCACCCTCGTCCGCACCGGCACGCCGGCATCGCGCCAGCACGGGATCAGCTACCTGCTCGTCGACGCGCACGCCCCCGGGGTCACCGTGCGGCCCCTGCGCGACCTCACCGGCGACGCGCACTTCTGCGAGATCTTCTTCACCGACGTCCGGGTCCCCGTGGCCGACCGCGTTGGCGAGGAGAACGGCGGGTGGCCACTGGTGCGCACGAGCCTCGGCCACGAGCGCGCGGCCGGGGCGATGAACCAGGCCGCGCGGTACCGGCGGGTGCTCGACGAGCTGATCGAACTGGCCCACGAGCGCGGCGCGACCGCCGACCCGCTGGTGCGCGCGCGGCTCGCGGACTTCGAGATGCGGGTGCGGATCATGCGCTACACCGGGATGCGGACGATCGCCGACATCCTGGCTCGCGGCGAACCGGGGCCGGCGTCGTCGACGTCCCGGCTCTTCGTCGTCACCTTCGAACAGGACCTCCACGAGTTCGCCGTCGACCTCCTCGGGCCGTACGGGATGCTCGGCCGGGACGACCCGCATGCCGTGCAACGCGGCCGCTGGGTGTGGGGTTTCCTGCGCACCCGCGCGTCGACGATCGGGGCGGGGACGGCGGAGATCCAGCGCAACACGATCGCGGAGCAGCTGCTGGGCCTGCCCCGCGACCCGGCCATGCCGCCGAGTTCGCGGTGAAGGCCGCCTGGTGCGTGGAGTACGGTCCGCCGAGCGGCATTTCGGTGGCGGAGCTCGACGAGCCCGAGCCCGGGACGGGCGAGGTCCTGGTCCGGGTGCACGCCGCGGCCGTCAACTACCCCGACGTGCTCATCGCCGCGAACCACTACCAGGTGTCCGCGCCGCTGCCCTTCACCCCCGGCAGCGAGTTCGCCGGTGTTGTCACCGCGCTCGGGGCTGGGGTGACCGGACCGGCGGTGGGGTCTCCCGTGGCCGGGGCCGTGTTGAGCGGAGCGTTCGCCGAGCAGGTCGTGGCGCCCGTCGAAGCGTTGCGCCCGATCCCCGATGGACTCGACATGGTGCACGCGGCCGCGTTCCACGTCACCTACACCACCGCATACCACGCGCTCGTGACGATCGGCGGGGCCACGGCGGGGGAGTGGGTGGCGGTGCTCGGTGCGTCGGGCGGGGTCGGCTCGGCCGTGGTCGACGTCGCGACGCGGCTGGGTCTGCACGTCGTCGCGGCGGCGTCGAGCGAGCAGCGGCTCGCGGTCGCACGGAAGCTCGGTGCCGAGGCCGGGATCGACTACCTCCGTGAGGACCTCAAGACCCGGATCCGGGAGCTGACCGGGGGCGCGCACCTCGTCATCGACCCGGTCGGCGGCGACCACGCGGAAGCCGCGCTGCGGGCGTTGCGCCGGGCCGGCCGGTTCGTCACGGTCGGGTTCGCCGACGGCGCGATCCCGCGCATCCCGCTGAACCTGGTGCTGCTCAAGAACTTGGTCGTGCGGGGCTTCGAAGCCCGGATGATCCGCCATGAGGATCCGGAAGCCACGCTCGCGGCCGAACGCGCCCTCGCCGGGATGGTCCGGGACGGGATGCGCCCGCTGGTTTCCCGCGTGCACCCGCTGTCCGACGTCGCGGGCGCGCTGACGGCCGTCGCCGAGCGCCGCACGACCGGAAAGATCGTCCTCGAGATGGCGGCCCGATGAGGGCAGCGCTCAGCGGGCGACGCGTGATCGTGACGGGAGCGGCCGGCGGGATCGGCGCGGCGGCCGTAACCGTGTTCCTCGAGGCCGAAGCCCAGGTCGCCGGGCTGTTCCACGCCACGCCGCCGCCGGACGACCTTGCAGGGCGCTGCCAGTGGATTCCCTGCGACGCGCGGGACCGCCGTTCGGTGGGAACCGCGTTCGAGCGGGCCACGTCGGCCTTGGGCGGTCTCGACGTGCTGGTGCACGCGGTGGGCAGCTGGCGGCCGAGCACCCCGGAGTCGTTGTCCGACGACGAGTTCGACCTCGTCCTCGACACGAACCTCCGATCGACGGTGCTCGCCAACCAAGCGGCCTTCGAACGCATGCGCGCCGGTGGCGGGCAGATCGTGAATCTCGGTTCCAGCGAGGGCGTCCGCGGGAATCCGCTGGCCCCGCACTACGCGATGGCGAAGGCCGGTGTCCACGCGTGGACCCGGTCAGCAGCCGCGGCGTGGGGACGGTTCGGGGTCACGGTCAACGCCCTGGCGCCCGCGGTCGGGACACCGGGCGCCGAGCGCCTCTGGGCGCACCTGGGCGATGACCGGACCGCGGCGTTCAAGGAGCGCTTGCGGACGAGCATGCCGCTGCGGGGCGAGCTCGGCGATCCGGAGACGGATCTCGGGCCGGTCCTGGTGTTCCTGGCCGGTCCGGGCGCCCGGTTCATGACCGGACAGCTGATCGCCGTCGACGGCGGGCTGCAGATGCTCGGCGCCTGACCGCCGGACACGCTTGTGAACTAGGAGGACCTGGGATGACGAGTACCGAGTTCGGGTCACTGACCGACGAGGCGATCGAGCGATCCCGCCGACGGCTCGGCGTCCCGAACCCCCAGCGCAACCCACCGCACAACTACGAAGTGACCTGGGACGGCGTGCGGCACTTCGCGTTCGGTTACGGCGACGACAATCCGCTCTACTGCGACCCTTCGTATGCCGCCGGCAGCCGCTGGGGTTCGCTGGTCGCGCCACCGACGTTCCTCTACACGATGGGCGAGGACGCCGCCCCGAAGCCGGACCCCGAGACCAAGGCGCTGTTGAAGGGCGACCCGTTCGCCGGGCTCGGCTCCTACCAGGCCGTCATGGAGTTCGAGTGGTGGCGACCGCTGCGCCTGGGCGACCGGTGCCGCGTGCTGCAGACCCAGGTCGGCGTGCAGCCCAAGCGAAGCAGCTTCGGCGGACGCACCGCACACGTCACCCACGACTACCTCTACACCAACGGCGAGGGAGAGATGCACGCCGTCCGCCGCGGTACGTGGATCAACGCCGAGCGGCACACGTCGCAGAAGCGGGCCAAGGAGAAGCTGGAACAACAGCCGTACACGTCCGGCCAGCTCGCCGAGATCGACGCCGCGTACGCGGCTGAGACGCGCCGCGGCGCCGAGCCGCGATACTGGGAGGACGTCGAGGTCGGCGATCCGCTGCAGCCCAAGGTGAAGGGGCCGTTGACCACCACGGACGTGATCGTCTGGCACCTCGGCTGGGGGATGCAGCTGACTCCGCCGGGGGTGTTCAAGATCGCCGCGGGCATCCGGCGCAAGGCCCCGGGGCTCTACCCGCCGAACGGGCTGAACATCCCGGACACGGTGCAGCGGCTGCACTGGGAATCCGCGCGGGCGACCGAGCTGGGACTGCCGAACTCCTACGACTACGGCGGCATGCGCGAAACCTGGCTGTGCCACCTGCTCACCGACTGGATCGGCGACGACGGCTGGCTGTGGAAACTGCGGTGCGAGCACCGCAAGTTCAACTACCTGGGCGACACCACGTGGGTGCGCGGCGAAGTCGTCGGCAAGCAGCTGGTCGACGGGCGTGGCGAGGTGCAGCTCGCGGTGCGCTGCGAAAACCAGCGTGGCGAGGTCACGACCCCGGGCACCGCGGTCGTGGTGCTGCCGACGCGGGACCGCGCCGTGGAGCTGCCCGCGCAGCCCGCACCGGACCTCGACGGCATGGTGGCGCGCGAACTGGCCCGGTTTAACGTCCCCGGCTGACTGGGTCGGTTATACAACGTCGCGAATGACTCATTCGGGACCACTGAAGTCTCAAATGAGTCATTCGCGACGCCACGTCACTGCGCACTCAGTGCCACCAGGGGATGAGGGCGTCGAGGTGGCGGCGCATCCGGTGCCGGGCCACGCCGGCATCACCCACGAGGATCGCGTCGAGGATGCGCTGGTGCACGTGCTGCACCTCGTCGGCCGCCGAGTCGCCGGGTAGCGGTCGGTCCTGGCCGGCCGCGTGCCGGCGGAACAGCTCGGTGATGATGCTCAGGAAAAGCGACAGCACGGGGTTGCCGGCCAGTTCGGCCAGTTCGGCGTGGAACAGGTCGGCTTTGCGGGGAGCGTCGGCCGGGCCTTCCGTCGGCCACCGGACGGCCGCGGCGAGGCGTTCGGCCACCTCGGCGTCGCCGTCGGCGTGCCGGGCGGTCACCCGGGCGACGGTACCGAGCTCGATGGCGTCGCGGACGATCCGCAGGTCGTCGGCCGTGACGCACTGGTACTCGAGGAACAGCGCCATCGTGTCGATGCTCGCCTGCGGCTCGGGGGCCGCGACGATGAGCCCGCCACCGGGGCCGCGGCGCATACGCGCCACTGAGTGGTACTCGAGGAGGCGGACGGCTTCGCGCAGCACGGCCCGACTGATCCCGTAGCGGGCGAGGAGATCGGCCTCCGAGCCGAGCGCCGAGCCAACCTGCCAGCCGCGGGCGGCGATGTCGTCGTGGATCCGGGCGGCGACCACCTCGGCGAGCTTGGCCCGTGGCCCCTCGACCATCTCGGGCTCGATCACGGTGCCGGTGATCTTCGTGCGCTGCACGCGGTGCTTTTCGATCCAGCCGGCCACCCACTCCACGTGCGCGGTCAGCGTCGTCTGGGCCCGGGCGCCGTCACCAGCGATCACGGCGTCGGCGATGGCCCGGTGCGCCTCGTGGGAGAGCTCCTTCGAACTCGCCACTTCCGCCTTGGGGACGCGCCGGGACGTGTGCGCGTAGCGCGCGGTGAGCCGGGTGAGCACGTCGATGAACAAGTGCAGGACCGGGTTGCCCGACAGCTTGCCGAGCAGCGGGTGCAGCGGGTCCTGTGTCCCGATGCCCAGCTCGCCGCCGTGGGCCAGTTCGTCCTCGAGCGTGGCACGAAGGGTCTCGATGCCTTCCTCGGTGACCTGGTCCGCGGCCAGCCCGGCGGCAATCGGCTCCAGCAGCAGGCGTGCCTGGAGCAGGTCCGTGACGCTGGTGCCGATGTACTCGAGGTAGATCACCATGGACCGGGTCGCCGGGCCCGCGTCGGGCGCGCACACGAGCAGCCCGCCGTTTGGACCCCGGCGCATCCGGGCGACCTGGTGGTGCTCGACCAGCCGTACCGCTTCGCGCAACACCGAACGGCTGACACCGAAGTGCTCGCGCAGGTCCAGTTCGGACCCCAGCGACTCACCGACGGGCCAGCCCCGGCGTACCACGTCCGCTTCGATGCGGTGCGCGATCCGGGCGGCGAGCGTGCCGACCTTCGCGCCGGCGAGGTCGGATTCCCGCTCATCGTCGGCGGACTCGAGGTCGACGCCAGTCGTCATACTGCTGACTCCTCAGGACGTTGCGTACCCTCAGTCTAGTCGGATGCTGCTCGACGGCCGTCGCGACGCACCGTCGGGTCGGGGTTGGGGATACTGTTCACCGGGGCGCGAAGCGCTGGCCGGCGTCGAGGCGCAGGCACTGCCCGTTGAGCATCGGGTTGTCGACGATGGCGAGCACCAGCTTGGCGTACTCCTCCGGGCGGCCCAGGCGCTTCGGGAACGCCGCGTCCTTCACCAGCGAGATCTTCACGTCGTCCGGGATCTTCGCCACCGCGCCGGTCTCGAACAGGCTCGGCGCGATCGCCAGCACGCGGATGCCCAGCGAGCCCAGGTCGCGCGCCATCGTGAGGCACATGCCGGCGATGGCGGCTTTGGCGGCGCTGTAGGCCACCTGGCCGATCTGTCCCTCGAACGCGGCGATGGACGACGTGGTGACGATGACGCCGCGTTCGCCGGTGACCTCGGGGTCCTCGGGTTCGTTGCGGCTCATGTGCGCCGCGGCGAGCCGGCTGATGTTGAACGTCGCGACCGCGTTGAGGTCGAGGACCCGGCGAAAGGTGGCCAGGTCGTGCGGACCGTCCTTGCCGAGGGTGCGTCCGGCCACGCCGCCACCCGCCGTGGTGACGGTGACGTGCAGGCTGCCGAGGTCCGCCACCGCCGCGGCGAGCGCCTGCTCGGTGCCTTCGAAGTCGGTGACGTCGACCGGGTGGAAGCTGCCGCCGACCGCGGCGGCGACTTCGACGCCTGCCGAGCCGGGGCGGTCCAGCACGGCCACGTCGGCACCGCGGGCGGCGAGCAGCTCCGCGGACGCCCGGCCCATGCCGGACGCGCCGCCGAACACCGCGGCCTTCTTGCCCTTGATTTCCACTGGCTTCCCTTCGTGCTTCAGTGCGCCGCCGGCACCGGCCGGACCAGGTCGCACAGCCGGTCCCGGTGGATCGCGGCGTCGCCGTAGAGCACGCCGTCGGTCTCGGCTCGGCGCAGGTAGAGGTGCAGGTCGTGGTCCCAGGTGAAGCCGATCCCGCCGTGCAGTTGCAGCGCTTCGCCGGACATGTCACCGGTCGCGGCACTCGAGTACGACGCGGCGACGGACGCGGCCCGGGCTGCGTCGGGCGCAGCGGCGTCGGCGGCCATCGCGGCGTAGTAGGTGGCGGCGCGGGTGCCGTGGACCAGCATCGCCATCGTGGCGCACTTGTGCTTGACGGCTTGGAAGCTGCCCAGGGGCCGGTCGAACTGGACCCGCACCTTGAGGTACTCGACGGTCAGCTCCAGCAGCCGGTGCAGCACGCCGAGGGTTTCACCCGACGTCAGCACCGAAGCGTCGTCGAGCCCCTGCTGCACCTCGGCGGGTCCGCTGTGGACGCGGTGGTCCCGGGGGACCCGGACGCCGTCGAGCCGGACTTCGTAGAACGAGCGGGTCAGGTCGAGGACCCGCTGGCGCCGGACGACGACGCCGGGCGCGTCGCGGTCGACGAGGAACGACGCCGGTGCCCCTTCGTGCCGCGCGGTCACCAGCAGCCAGCGCGCACCACCCGCGTCCTGCACGGCGGTCTTGACACCGTCGAGCACGACCGAGACGCCGTCGGTGCGTGCGGTGGCGTGGATGCCGTCGAGGGTCCACGGCGAGCGCGGTTCGGCGAACGCCCACGTCGCCCAGGCGGCGCCGGTGGCCAGCGCGGGCAGCACTGCCGCTCGCAGCGGCGGTGCCGCGTCGCGCGCCAGCGCGCGCCCGACGAGCGCGGAGGGCAGGAACGGCCCCCGTGCCACGGCCCGGCCGATCTCCTCGGCGACGAGGGTGAGTTCGGCCAGGCCCTGGCCGGCGCCGTCGTGCTCTTCCGGGATGGCAAGCCCGAGCCACCCGAGCTGCGCCGCGAGGCGCCAGAGCGCAGGGTCGACGTCGTCGTCCTGATCCAGCTGCGCTCGGACGACGTCGATCGAGGCACGGTCGGACAGCAGGTCGCGGGACGCCGCACGCAGCATCGCCTGCTCGTCACTGAGCTCGAAGTCCACTAGAGGAAAGTATCCTCTTTTAGGGAACCAGTCGAGGTGTTAGCCGAATCTCGCTCTCGTCAGCGAGCGGCTTCTCAGTTTAGAGTGACCTCATAAGCGGTCTCGACGATGGGAGAAGGGGACCATGCGGCTGGAGCCCACACCGGAGCTCGAAGCCTTCCGGGAGAAGGTCCGGGCGTTCGTCGCCGAGCACGCGCCTGGTACCAAGCGGCACGCGGGAGTCCGGGCGCCCGACCCCGGGCTCATGCCGGCGATCCGGGCGTGGACCGCGAAACTCTACGAAGCGGGTTTCCTCGGGATCACCTGGCCCGCTGAGTACGGCGGCCGGCCCGACGCACACGCCCTCGAACCGTTCGTCGTGGCCGAGGAGATCGCCCGGGCCCGCACGTGGCCACCCGTCGGGGCGGCGGCGCTGGCCTCGGCCGCGGTGATCGACTTCGGCACCGACGAGCAACGGGCCCGGTTCCTGCCGCGGATCCGCTCCTGCGAAGACGTGTGGTGCCAGCTGTTCAGCGAGCCGGGCGCGGGCAGCGACCTGGCGGCATTGCAGACCCGCGCGCGCCGCGATGGCGAGGATTTCGTCGTCGACGGGCAGAAGGTGTGGACCACCAACGGTCAGCACGCCGACCTGGGCTACCTCCTCGCTCGCACCGACCGCACCACTCCCAAGCACAAGGGCATCACGGCGTTCGCGCTCGACATGCGCAGCCACGGCGTCGACGTCCGGCCGCTGCGGGAGATCACCGGCACCACCGACTTCAACGAGGTCTTCCTTGACGGCGTCCGGATCCCGGCCGCGAACGTGCTCGGCCGGGTGAACGACGGCTGGCGGGTGGCGATGAGCAGCCTCGGTCACGAGCGCTCGGGGGTGGCTGCGCGCGGGGTCGAGTTGTTCGCCGCGCTCGACGACCTGCTGCGGCTCGCCGGCGACATCTCCTTCGGGGGGCATCCGGCCCTTGAGGATTCCGCCACGCGGCAAACGATCGGCGAATTCGCCACCCGGGCGCACGTCAACGCCGCGATGGTCGGTCTTGCGCGGTCGCGGCTGCTGCACGGCACCGAGCAGTCCGCCGATGCCGCGCTCGGCAAGATCTTCTTCAGCGAGCTCAACCACGACTTGGTCGCGTTCGGCGTGCGGCTGCAGGGCGCGGACGGGTTGCTCGCCGAGGGCGACCCGGCCGCGGTGGCCGGAGGCTGGTGGCAGGACGCACACCTGTACTCGCGCGCCTACACGATCGCCGGTGGCGCCAACGAAGTCCTGCGCACTCAGGTCGCGGAGCGCGGGCTCGGGTTGCCTCGCGAACCGCCGGGCGCGACGGTCCGCGGACTGTGACGCGGTCGCGGCGGTGGGACGACGACCGACTGTGAACCACGACTCGGTGTCCGGCTTGCAGTGGAAGGCGTTCGACCAGGAGGTCGAGACGATGCGCGAGCTGCTGGCCGGCCTGCCCGGCGAGCTGCCCGTCCTGGAGGCCGTGCGCCGTGCCGTGCTGGGCGCCAACCAGTACCGCGTCGGCGACCTTGCCGAGCTGCGCATGCGGGTGAGCCTGCTTGCCGGACCGGTTCCCGGCCTCGCCAACGACGATGCGCTGCACTACGGCGCGTGGGAGCGTGCGGTCAGCGCCTACGTCGGCCGTCGTTCCGGTCAGCCCGCGGACTCCCTTTACCCGATCACTGTCGGACGCGTCGTGCTCGCCGTCTGCTGCGCGGCCTACGAGTACTGGGCCCGGCGAGCCGACGGCGACCTGTCCGGCTACCTCGACGCTGCCCTCCGCAGTCTCGCCACAGGGTTCGGATACGTGCACTGAAATATCTTCGGAGTCGGGGATTGAGCCTTGTCGAAGGTGGACGGTGCTATTAAAGTGCACTCTATAGAGATCCGGCGGACTTCGGCACGAACCGCCGTCCCATCCCTCAAGAGGCAGCAGTGTGGCTGCGGCTCCGGCCCTTCGCGCTGCTCTTTCGCCGACCGCAGCGGGTGCCGGGCACTCGCCGAAACTCCGGGAAGACAGCCATGTCCAAGTCGGTTGCGTGCGCACGCCGGTCACGAGTATCGATCTCGCTGGTGTTGATCACCGGTCTCCTCCTGGCGGCGTGCGGGGGTGGCGGCGACGCGGGCAGCACCGGCGGAACGGAACGACCGGCCGCGCTGGCGAGCGCCTTCCCGGGCAAGAAGGCCACTGGAGAACCGGTGAAGATCGGCCTGATCACCAACGAGGGCGGAGCCGGCATCAGCCAGCCCGAGACCCGGGAGGCCGCCGACGCCGCCAGGAAGTACGCCAACGACAACCTCGGCGGGATCGCGGGCCGGCCAATCGACTTCGTGGTCTGCAAGACCAAAGAGGAGCCGGCGACCGCCCGGGACTGCGCCAACCGGATGGTCGAGCAGAAGGTGGCCGCCGTCATCCTGACCAGCAGCGGACTCGGCGGTTCGATGGTCCCGATCGTGACCCAGGCCGGTATCCCCTGGACGACCGCGGTGGCGACTAGCAACGCCGAAAGCACCAGCACCAACGCCTTCTCTTGGACCGGGGGCTTCGCGGCGAACCTGGCGTCGATGGCCGAGTACGCGAAGGAGAAGGCGTACAAGAAGGTCGTCGCTTTCGTGATCGACGTGCCCTCGGCCGTGGCAGGCACCGAAGCCGTCGGCAAGCCGGCCTTCGCCAAGGCCGGCGTCGATCTGCGGATCGTGAAGATCGCCGCCGGCACGCCGGACGCCTCACCGCAGGTGAGTGCCGCGCTTCAGGACAAACCCGACGCCATCAGCATCGTGGGGGAATCGACCGTGTGCACTTCCGTGCTCCAAGCGATGAGCACCCTCGGTGGCACCACCGGCCGGATGATCCTCCAGCCGTGTGTGGCCCCCGAAGTCCTCGATGCGCTGGGACCAGCCCTGGACGGGGCGCAGGTGTTCAGCAGTTTCGACACGAGCAGTGACGACCTCGAGGCCCAGCTGTACCGGCAGGTGATGAAGCAGTACAGCCCCGATACCCCGGCCGGTGGGTATGCGGCAGTCGGTTACCAAGGGGCGCTCGGTCTGGTGCGCGCGCTGAAAAACCTGACGGGCGAGGTCACGCCGGCGTCGATCACCGTGGCACTTGGCGCAGCCAAGGACGTCGTGCTGCCCGCGGGCCACGGCAACACGTTCACCTGTGACTCCTCTGCGATACCGGGGCTGAAAGCGGCGTGTTCGGCCAAGCAGGTCACCGGCACCGTGACCGGCGGCAAGCTGGAGAACGTCCGGAGCGTCGATCCCGCGTCTCTGCTGGGCAAGTAGCCCGACGATGAGCCAGTACGTGTTGTTCCTCCTCCTGGGCCTGGGAAACGGTGCGGTGTTCGGCGCGCTCGCGATGGCGCTGGTCCTGACCTACCGCAGTTCCGGGGTGGTCAACTTCGCCACCGGTGCGATCGCCCTTTACAGCGCGTACACGTACGCGTTCCTACGCAAAGGTGAAATGCTCGTCCCGATTCCGGGCCTGCCCAAGACGATCGTCCTCGGCCCACCGCTCGGACTCGTCCCGGCGGCGGCGATCTCGGTGGGGCTCGGCGCCGGGTTCGGGGTGGTGCTGTACGGACTGGTCTTCCGGCCCCTGCGGTCCGCGCCGCCGGTGGCGAAGGCGGTCGCCTCAATCGGAGTGATGCTGGCGATCCAGGCCGTGCTCGCGGCGCGCGTCGGCACGGCACCGGTGTCGGTCAGGCCTGTTCTGCCGAACGATGCCGTGGACTGGGCCGGGACGCGCATCCCAGGCGACCGGCTGTGGTTCGCCGCCGTTGTCGTCGTGCTGACCGTGGTTCTGGCGCTGGTGTTCCGGTTGACCAAGTTCGGGCTGGCGGCCAGGGCCGCGGCCGAAACGGAAAAGGGCGCGCTGGTCAGCGGGCTGTCGCCGGAGCGGATCGCGGTGGCGAACTGGGCGCTGAGCTCGGCCGTGGCCGGGCTGGCCGGCATCCTGATCGCCCCGATCGTCCCCCTGGTCCCGATCTCCTACACCCTGTTCATCGTGCCCGCGCTCGCCGCGGCGCTCGTGGGCAACTTCACCGCCCTCGTCCCGGCCGTCGGGGCCGGCCTGGTCATCGGCATGCTGCAGTCCGAACTGCAGTTCCTGCAAGGCAAGTGGACGTGGCTGCCGCAGACCGGGATGACGCAGCTGGTACCGCTCGCTGTGATCGTGGTCTACCTCGTTGTCCGCGGACGGCCGCTACCCGGGCGCGGCGCGATGATCCGGCAGACTCTGGGGCACGCCCCACGACCCGACCGCGTACTGGTCCCCGCGATCGTGAGCACCGGTGTGGGCGTCGTCGTGCTCACCGCCACCCACGGCAGCATCCGCGCCGCGGTCATCACATCGCTGACCTTGGGGGTGATCTCGTTGTCGCTGGTGGTCGTCACCGGCTTTGCCGGCCAGATCTCGCTGGCTCAGCTCACCTTGGCGGGCGTCGGCGCGTTCAGCCTCAGCAAGCTCAGCACGGCTTGGGGTATCCCGTTTCCGTTCGCGCCGGTGCTGGCGGCGGTGGTCGCGATGGTGATCGGTGTCGTGATCGGACTGCCGGCCCTGCGCATCCGCGGACTCCCGGCGGCGGTCGTCACGGTCGCGCTGGCGGTGGCCCTCGAGGCGTTCTGGTTCCGCAACACCGAGCTCAACGGCGGCCTGGACGGCTCGAAGATCCCGCCACCCCGCCTGTTCGGGCTGGACCTGGGCATCGGTGCCGGGCAAGGCTATCCGCGGCTGCCGTTCGCACTGCTGTGCCTGGGGGTGCTGGTGCTGGCCGGCCTGGGGGTGGCCTGGCTACGACGCAGCCGGCTGGGCGCGGCGATGCTGGCGGTGCGGGCCAACGAGCGGTCGGCCGCCGCGGCCGGTGTCGACGTCGCCCGCACGAAGATCGTCGCCTTCGCGATCGGGGCGTTCATCGCCGGGCTCGGCGGTGCTTTGCTCGGCTACCAGCAGACTGTCGCCGACGCCGAGATG
This sequence comes from Amycolatopsis mediterranei, assembly GCF_026017845.1. Taxonomy (NCBI): domain Bacteria; kingdom Bacillati; phylum Actinomycetota; class Actinomycetes; order Pseudonocardiales; family Pseudonocardiaceae; genus Amycolatopsis; species Amycolatopsis mediterranei. The sequence goes on along the minus strand of NZ_CP100416.1, from coordinate 8,240,698 downwards.
TTCACGGCGATCGGCGGGCTAGGGTTGTTCGCCACCGCCTACCTCGCCGGCATCACCGCCCTGTCCGGCGGCGTCGTGGCCGGAGTGATGGGTGCCGGGGGCCTGCTGGTGGTGCTCCTGGACCGGGCGCTGTCACTGGGGGAGTGGTACAGCGTGATCATGGGGATCGGGTTGGTGCTCACCGTGATCACGAACCCGGAGGGGCTGGTAGGGCCGGCGCACGACCTGATGGCGAAACTAAGGCGCCGCCCGCCCGTCGCCGACGAACAGGACAGTGACGCGCTGAAGGAGACGGCGGCACCTGATCGGTGCCCTGCCCCGGAGCCGGGCGAGGTGGTGCTTTCGTTAAGCGACGTCAGAGTTCGACACGGCGGTGTGGTGGCGGTCGACGCGGTGTCGTTCGCCGTGCGCTCGAGGGAGATCGTAGGCGTCATCGGCCCGAACGGAGCCGGGAAGACCACACTCCTCGACGCGATCAGCGGGTACCAGGCCAGTACCGGCACGATCGAGTTCCACGGGCGCCGGATTTCACGGCTCAAGCCGCACCAGCGGAGCCGGGCCGGGCTGGGCCGCACGTTCCAGGGCATCGAACTCTACGAGGACCTCAGCGTGGAGGAGAACGTGCTGGTCGGGGAAACTGCGGCCCGGCACGGCGACCGGGAGCGGCCGGACCTGCGGGACACGCTGCTCGAGACACTCCACCTGGACCGGTTCCGCGCCCGGCCGGCACGCGAACTCTCGCAGGGCAGACGGCAGCTGGTGTCGATCGCGCGGGCTCTGGCCGGGCGTCCCCGGATGCTGCTGCTGGACGAGCCCGCCGCCGGTTTGGACAGTGGCGAGAGCCGATGGCTGGGTGAACGGTTGCGAGCCGTCCGGGACGCCGGTGTGACGGTGCTCCTCGTCGACCACGACATGGGACTGGTGCTCGACGTGTGCGACCGGATCGTGGTGCTGGACGTCGGAAAGGTGATCGCCCTGGGAACCCCGGCCGAGATCAAGGCAGACCCCCAAGTCTCCGCCGCCTACTTCGGTGCGGCCCCGGCCCGGGCCGAGGTCGCGCGATGACCGCGCAATTGGCCTGCGCGGGCTTGGCCGCGGGCTACACCAAGGGGTATCCGGTGGTGCGGGCGTTCGATCTGGAGGTAGCAGCGGGAGAAGTCGTCGCGCTGCTCGGGCCGAACGGCGCCGGGAAAACGACCGTGCTGCTCACGCTCGCGGGCTTGCTGCCGGCGCTTGACGGCACGGTGGTCTTGTGCGGACAGCGGGTGCCGCCGGGTCGCGCCCGAGCCGCCGCACGGAACGGCGTGGTTCTGGTCCCCGACGACCGAGCGCTGTTCACCCAGCTGACGGTGCGCGACAACCTGACGCTCGCCCGTCGTCGCCGGGCCGGCGCGGTGGACGAGGTGCTCGACTTCTTCCCCGCACTGGGAAAGCGACTGAAGGTCGCGGCCGGAATGCTTTCCGGTGGGGAACAGCAGATGCTGGCCCTCGGCCGGGCTCTGATCCAGCACCCGAGAGTTCTGCTCATCGACGAACTCAGCATGGGTCTGGCACCGGCGATCGTCGAGGACCTGCTGCCCTCGGTGCGCCGCGTGGCCGATGACACCGGTGCGGCGGTGGTGCTGGTCGAGCAGCACGTCCGGCTGGCTTTGGAGGTGACGGACCGAGCGGTGATCCTCGTGCACGGACAAACGGTCCTCGATGGTCCCGCGGCGCGGTTCGCGGCCGATCCCGGGCTGCTCGAACGTGCCTATCTCGGAGAGTCGACGTCCGCGCCCTGATCGCCGGGCAGCGGCGCGGCGCGGCGAACCGGCAAGCGGATTCTCGTAGCAGGCCCGCTCCGGCCCTGCTTCCGGGAGCCGGTCGGCGACTGCGGACCGCGTTCACCGGACCGCGCGAAGACGGCCGCGCAGTGCTGCGCCGGAACATCGCGCGCACGGGGTTCGCGATCGGCGTGCGCCCCGGACTGCCTGGCCGAACCGCCTCCGGACCCTGCCGAGCTCGATCGCCTGCGCGGCTACGATCCGCAGCGCAACTCGCAGAGTGATGCCTTGTTGCGCCGTGGCAATCGCCGGCCGAGTCCCCGCGGGTCAGCTCCAGGTGTTCAGGGTTGCGGCCAATGGTTCGGTGGATCGGTTGATGAGACGGGCCAGGTCGCCGGGGGTGGGAGTCATGGCGCCGTGGCCCAGGTCGGTGTTGAGCGCGACCAGGAAGCCCGCGGTGCCTTCGTCCAGGCCGTGGGACAACAGCTGTTCCCGTTCCTGTTCGGCGGTGAGCGGCTGGTAGACCACGGGCCTGCCGCGCAGTTCTTGTGCGGTGGCGGCGAATTCGGTGAAGTTCCAGGCGATGTCGCCGGACAGTTCGTAGGCCTTGCCTTCGTGCCCAGGAGTGGAGAGGACGGCGGCGGAGGCTTCGGCGTAGTCCTTGCGCGGGGCGGTGGCGAGGCGTCCATCGCCGAGGCTGTTGGCGATGACGCCGTGTTCGCGGGCGGCGGTGAAGTCCTGCTGGTGGTTTCGGTGTACCAGCCGTTGCGCAGAAAGGTGGCGGGGATACCGGAGGCGGTGATGAGTTCTTCGGTGGCCTTGTGGTCGGCCGCGAGCCGCAGGACGGTCGTCGGTGCGTGCAGGCCGGAGGTGTAGACCAGGTGCGGCACGTTTGCCTGTCGGGCGGCGTCGATGGCGTTGCCGTGCTGGGCGACCCGGCCGCCCAGGTCGCCGAAGGACACCAGCAGCAGCTTCTCGACGCCGGTGAGCGCGGCGGCGGTGCCGGCGACGTCGTCCAGGTCGATGACGCTGGTGCGCAGGCCGCGCTGGGCGAGCGCAGCTAGGCTTTCGGCGTTGCGGCCCAGGGCGAGGATGTCGCCTGCGGGGACGCCGCGGTGGAGCAGGGCGTCGAGGATGAGGCCGCCGAGCTTGCCGGTGGCGCCGATGATCGCGATGGTCACGGGGATCTCTTTCGTCGAGGAGGGATCGGGTCAGTTGCTGATGGCGGGGGCGCGGCCGATGTAGGTGGTGTCCTCGACTTGCGCGGCGGTGAACGCGGCGACGTCGGCGCGGCTGACGGCGAAGCCCAGCTTGTCGGTGCCGAAGAACCCGGCCCGCACGCGTGGCTGCTTGGGGGTGTCCTTGGGGGCGATGAACCGGACGATGGTCCAGTCCAGATCGGAGCGGGTGACGAGGTCGCTCATGCCGGTGATTTCGTCGTAGGCGCGGCGCATGAAGGTGCGGGGCAGGAAGCGAATGAGCCGCGTGACCGGGGTGGGCTTTTCGTGCGGGTCGAGGATGGCCGGGGTGGCGTGGCCGATGTAGCGGCGCACACCGTGGCGCCTCATGGCGTCCAAAATGTGGGCGGTCCCCGCGACCAGCGGCAAGCCGGTGGCCTTGCGGTCCATGCTCGGCCCGAGCGCGCTGACGACCGCGTCCGCCCCGGCCACGGCCGAGTCGATCGCGGCGGCGTCCGACATCTCACCGATCACGACCTTCACCTGATCTCCCCAGGACGCGGGGACTTTCGCGGGGTTGCGGGCGTAGGCGGTGACCTGGTGGCCGCGCTGCAGGAGTTCGGCGACAGTGAGCGAGCCGATGGCGCCGGTGGCGCCGAAGACGGTGACGTTCATGCGGGCGTGTCCTTGTCGAGTTCGGCGTGGATCTGCGGAAGCACTTTGGTGCCGAGCAGTTCGATGGCGTGCAGGAATTCCCGCTGCGGCATCCCGCCGACGTCCATCTGCAGGATCTGGCGGGTGTGGCCGAGCAGGCCGTGCAGGTGCAGGATGCGATCGGCGATCTCGTCGGGGCTGCCGGCGAAGACCATGCCGCCGCGGCCGAAGGCGGCGGCGCGGTCGGAGCGGGCCGGGGCGAGGCGGCCTAGTTCGGCGAGTCCGTCGGCCATCATGCGGTGCTCGTGCTCGAGGTAGGTGGCGTGGGCTTGCGCGGTGGTGTCGGCGACGAACCCGTGGACCGCGACGGCGATGTCGGCGTGGTCGACGGGATGTCCGGCCTGGGTCCAGGCGTCGCGGTAAGCGTGCCCGTAGCGGGCCCAGTGCTCGGGGGTGCCGCCGAGGATGCCCAGGAACATCGGCAACCCGAGTTCGGCGGCCCGGTACACCGACTCGGGGCTGCCGCCGGTGCCCAGCCAGATCTTCAACGGCTGTTCCGGTCTGGGGAACGCGGTGGCGTTGTGCAGCGGGCGGGTGCGGTGCGGTCCGGTCCAGGTGAGGTTCTCTCCGGCGTTGAGGGCCATCAGCAGCTCGAGCTTGGAGGCGTAGAGCCTGTCGTAGTCGTTCTCGTCGTAGTCGAACAGCGGGAACGTGATGGTGGACGATCCGCGCCCGGCGACCGCCTCGATCCGGCCCGGTGCGACCGCGGCGGCGGTCGCGAGTTGCTGGAACACGCGGATCGGGTCGTCGGTCGACAGGACGGTGACGGCGGTGCTGAGCCTGATCCGGCGGGTCGACGCGGCCGCGGCGTTGAGCACCGAGGTGGGCGAGGACAGCGGCATGGTCCGCATGTGGTGCTCGCCGACGCCGAAGAAGTCCAGCCCGACCTCGTCGGCGAGCTTGATGGCCTCGAGCACGTCGCGGATGGCTTGTGCGGTCAGGCCGCGGCTGCCGTCGGGCAGCCGCGGGGTGTTGCCGAAGGAGTAGACGCCGAGTTCGAAGGTCATGGCAGGTTCCTCAGGACGCGGGGTTTCAGAAGGCGTAGGGGCCGAACCGGCCCCAGGCGACGACGGCCGCGACGATCAGCAGGACGACGTTGAAGGCGATCGCCTGGGGTTCTTTGCGGCGGGCATGGGTGATGATCGCGCCGAGCATGATGACGACTAGTCCGGTCGCCGCGAGCGGAGTGAGGACGGGGGCGATGTCGAGCGCGGCGGGCAGGATCAGGCCGAGGGCCGCGGCGAGCTCGGCGACACCGATGACCTTCACGACGCCGGGGGAGAAGTCCTTCACCCACGGCAGTTTCTCGGCGAGTTTGTCCTTGGGCTGGGTCGACTTCATCACGCCGGCCATGCCGAACATCGCGGCGAGCACGGCTTGCAGGATCCACAAGGTCACGTTCATTGCGGGTCTCTTTCGAAGCAGGGAGGTGAGGAAGGAACCGGTCAGGAGCAGGTGACGGCGATCTTGCCGAGGCTGCCTTCGCCGAACGCGGCCAACGCCTCGTGGGCCTGCTCCAGCGGGTAAATCGCGGTGACCGGGACCCGCAGTGCCCCGGAAGCGGCCTGCTCGGCCAGGACGGTCAGGATCTGGCTGGTGGGGTCGGCCATGATCGGGTACACGGTGACGTCCTCGATCTCGACGGCGTCCGAGGTGAGGCCGCGGGTCGAGGCGATCCGGCCGCCCTTGGCCAGCAGGCCGGCCAGCTCGGCACCGTCGCCCGCCAGGTGCAGGACCACGTCCACACCGTCCGGGGCGATCGCGCGGACCTGCCCGCCGAGGTCGCCGGTGTAGTCGACGACGTCGACGTCGACGTCGGCGCTGGTGAGGCCCGTGACGAAATCGGCTTCGGCGCCGGGACGGGCGGTGGCGATCACCGTCGCGCCGCGCGCGGCGGCGAGTTGGACGGCGAGCGCGCCGACGCCGCCGGTCGCGCCGGAGATCAGCACGGTGTCACCGCCAGCGACCTGGGCGGCGTCGAGGCTGTCGAGCGCGGCGGTTCCGGCCAGGCCGAGCGCGCCCGCGTCCAGCGTCGAAAGGCCTGCGGGAATACGGGCCAGGCCGTGGGCGGCGGGCACGGTCACGAACTGCGCCAGCGTCCCGGCCTGCAGGACCGGCTTCATCACCACGCCGAACACCTGGTCGCCGACCGCGAACCCCTCGACTCCCTCACCCAGCTCGGTGACCGTCCCGGCGAAGTCCTTGCCCCGCACGAGCGGGAAGCGGTGCTCCAGCATCCCCTGCACATGCCCGGCCGCGACCGACAGGTCGAAGCCGTTCACCGACGCCGACGTCACCTCCACCAGGACCTCCCCGGCCTCCGGGCGCGGCGCTTCCACGTCGCTGAGCTGTGGGTTGGCGGGGACGGTGTCGACTGCGACAGCACGCATGGTGATCTCCTCGGTCAAGTGAAACGGCCTTTCCGTTTCCATCGCAGACTGTAACACCACATGTGGAAAGGCTATTCCAGTTGTCGCCTATGATGGGTGCCATGGGCCGCGCCGACCACGAAACCCCAGGCCAGATCGCAGAGCACGACGACGGGCAGGACTCGGCGCCGCTGCGGGTGGACGCCGAACGCAACCGGGAGCGGATCCTCGACGCCGCCCGCCGGGTCTTCGCCGCCGAGGGGATCGAGGTGTCGATGTCAGCGGTCGCCCGCGCCGCGGGAGTCGGGGTGGCCACCTTGTTCCGGCGCTTCCCCACCCGCGAGGACCTCCTCGACGCCGTGTTCGCCGACACCATGCGCGGCTACGTCGAAGCCGCCGAGATCGCCGAAGCCGACCCCGACCCCTGGAACGGCTTCACCGGCTACATCCGTGCCGTGTGCTCCATGCAAGTGGCCAACCGCGGCTTCGCCGACGTGCTCACCATGACCTTCCCCGCCGCCGCCCACCTGGAAGAACACCGTGCCCGGGCCTACGAGGGCTTCCTGCGGCTCATCGATGCCGCCAAGGCCGCGGGGAAACTGCGTCCCGACTTCGCCGACCAGGACATGGTCGTCCTGCTCATGGCCAACGCCGGCGTCATCACCGCCGCTGGCGCGACCGCCCCCGACAGCTCGGCCCGCCTGGTCGCCTACCTGATTCAAGCATTCACCGCGCCCCAGTCCGCCACCCTGCCGCCACCCCCGGACCCCGACGCCCTCGCCCACGCCATGCTCGGCCTGGACTGCGCCGGCAACGAGAAGTCCGAGTGAGCCTCCCGCGCGGCACACCGACAGGGACAGGCGGTCGGTGCCGTTCAGGTTTCGGGGGCTGGTGCTGTCGCTCCAGGTTCCTGTGTCAAGGCGGTGCACCATGGTCGCCACGGAGGCGACGATCTCGGGCACGGCCTACGCGCAGTGCCCGACCGCGTCCACGAGCGACTGACGGTACAGACTGGTCTTGCCGTTGGCGCGGACTCCTTCCGCGTAGCCCGCCGTCAGCGCCGCGCTCTTCTGTGCCGTGATCCTTGGATAGTCGTTGATGTGCCACAGCTCGGCCGGAATCTGGTGGGTGCGGTCCAGCCCGGCCTTGGCGAGCCGGCAGTCGCCGCCACCTGATCGGAAGCGACCGCGTCCGCGTCAGCGCTTGCGGGTGACCTTCGGCGCTTGGGGATCTTCGCTCTCGCGCTGCGCGATGATGCCGACCATCCGCTCCTCCAGGTCGTCGCACTGGTAGTCCGGGCTGCGGAAGCCGGAGATCAGCGTCGCGCAGTACTCGCGGGAGAGGTACTCCGCGTCCCAGTCGCCGCCGGGCTTGACCCACTGGTAGGTGTGGTTGTGCAGGTTGAGGAACTGCAACGTGGCCAGGCGCGGGTCGAGCTTGCGGAACGAACCGATGTCCATCGCGGCGACCAGGAGGCCCTCGACGATCTTCTCGAACTCGCGCCGCTGGCGCATAAGCCGGGCACGGTTCGTGCCCTTGAGGTTCCGGTAGTCGTGCTCGTAGACCCACACGTGGTCCAGGCGGGCGAGGATGTTCTCCAGCAGGGCCTGGGACAGCATGCGCAGCCGCAGCACCGGGTCGTCGTCCAGGGTGGCGATGCGCCGGGCCGAGACCAGCAGCGGGCGCATCACCCGGTCCTGGATCTCGACGAGCAGGTTCTCCTTGGAGCCGATGTAGTAGTACAACGCGCCCCGGGCGACGCCAGTCTCCTCGAGGAGCTCCGCGATGCCGGTGGCGGCGTAGCCCTGCTTGGCGAAGAGTGCGGCGGCTCGGTCGATGATCTCTTGGCGCTTGATCTCGTAGCCTGGCCCGTGCCCTGGTGGTCTTGGCATGATTCAGCAGCTTATAGGCCCGTCACGGAACCCGTCGAACCACACGGGCGCCCCGGTGTGTCTCAGGCGGGCGCCGGGGCGGTGAAGGTCAGCGACCGGCCGGCGAAGAGCCAGTGTCCGTCGTGCCGGCGCAGCACGTCGTCGTAGCGCCCGGCCAGCGCGATCTGCCAGCCGTTCTCGCCGTGGCTCAGGAACACCAGGTCGCTGACCGCGCTGACCTGGTTGCCGTCCCCGGTGGACACGGCGGTGTTGACGACGACGTGGCGGGTGGTCCCGCCCTGCGCGGTCACGCCCCGGTACAGCTCGCGCAGAGCGTCGTGCCCTTCGACCGGATCCATGCCCGGTAGCGCGGACACCCCGTCCGGCGTGAACAACGAGACCAGGTCATCGACCCGGCCGTCGTCGAGGGCTTGGCAGTAGGCGGCGATGGCGTGGCGGACCTCCGCGACGACCTCCGCTCCGCCCTGAGCAGTGGATCCGGGGGTGGCGGTCGGCATGCGACACTCCTTCGTCGAGGTGGTGCCGCAACGTTAGAACAACTGGTCGTTACTGGCAATGCTTTCGGCGTCATCGATCTTTTGGGGATATGCAACACATCTAGCGACCGTCGATGTGGACGTTGCCCGGAGGCGCGGAGTGCGCGTAGGGTGACGGCAATCGTTGATTCGACCGGTCGGTCTAATCTACGCCGGCGGGAAGGATTCGGACAGTGCAGTCGAACGAAGGTCGCGAGCGATGAGCGGCGGCGATGCCAGCGGTACCGGTTCCGACGATCTGCGGAAGCTGGGCCTGGACACGATGTCTTCCGTCGTAGCGGCGAACCTGCCGCCCGACGCCGATCTGCGCGACGGACAGCTCGGTGAAGATCTCGTCGAAATCGGTCTCATCGGGGTGTGGGCCGCGCTCTGGGCGCGGGAAGGCCTGGCGCGGCGCGACCGCAGCCTCGTCACGCTGGGGATCCTGATCGCTTTGGGTGCCGAAGACGAGGTGAAGAGCCACGTCCGGATCGGGCTCAACAACGGCTTGACCGAGAACGAGATCGCCGAGGTGCTCTACCACGCGGCCGGCTACGCGGGTTTCCCGCGGGCGATGGCGGCTCGCAAGGCAGCACGCGCGGCGATGAGCGACGGACCACTCAGCGCGGAGGAGTCATGATGGGGCTGGACGGGCGGAACGCGGTCGTCACCGGCGGCGGCCGCGGGTTGGGACGAGCCATCTCGGCGGTGCTCGCCGCACAGGGTGCGTCCGTGGCGGTCTGGGACCTCAACGCCGAAGGCGCGGAACAGACGGTCGCGCAGATCCGCGAGGCGGGCGGCAAGGCCGTGGCCATCGCCGGCGACGCGGCCGAGCCGGCGGCGGTCGCGGCCGCCGCGGAACGGGTGCGCGCCGAACTCGGCCCGGTGACGATCCTGGTCAACAACGCGGGCGTGACGAAGTACGTGCCGTTCACCGAGCTCGCCGAAGACGAGTGGGACCGGATGATCCGGATCAACCTCAAGGGCCCGTACCTGGTGACGAAGCAGTTCGTGCCGGACATGCTCGAGGCCGGGTACGGGCGCATCGTCAACATCTCCTCGTCGTCGGCGCAGACCGGGGCGCCGACGATGGCGCACTACGCGGCGTCCAAGGGCGGTGTCATCGGGTTCACCAAGGCACTGGCCATGGAGTACGCGGCGAAGGGGATCACGGTCAACAACGTGCCGCCCGGGTTCGTCGACACCCCGTTGCTGCGCGAGGGCTTCGACCCGGACGAGGTCGCCAAGTCGATGCCGATGAAGCGGCCCGGGAAGCCGGATGACATCGCGTACGCGGTGGCCTACCTGGTTTCCGCGGAGGCCGGGTACGTCACCGGGCAGACCCTGAGCGTCAACGGCGGCCGTTATCTCGTCTGAGAACAGCACATCACCCCGGGAGTGGTTCATGAACGCCGGTGCGCATCGGGACGTCGGCGAGGTGGTCGTGGTCGGCGCCTCGGCGGCCGGCCTGTCGACGGTGGAAGCGCTGCGCCGCAACGGGTACACGGGCGGGATTACCGTCCTCGGGGCCGAGCCGCACCAGCCCTACGACCGGCCGCCGCTGTCGAAGCAGGTGCTGTCGGGAGCCTGGGACCCGGTCCGCGCCACATTGCGGCCCGCCGACACGTTGGCAAGGCTCGGCGCCAAGTTCGTTCTCGGCGACCCCGCGTCGGCGCTCGATGTAAGTGACCGGACCGTTCACGCAGCGTCCGGATTGGCGCTGCGGGGCGACGCCGTCGTCATCACCACTGGCGCGAGCCCGCGCACGCTGCCCGGCCAGGAGGGCCTGTCCGGGGTGCACGTGCTCCGCACGCTCGACGACACCGCGGCGCTCGGCGCCGAATTGGGCCCAGGGACGCGGCTGGTCGTCGTGGGAGAAGGAGTGCTGGGCGCCGAGATCGCCGCCACGGCACGGAGCATGGGCGCCGACGTCACGATGACCGGCCCGCTGGCGGCGCCGCTGGCCCTGCAGGTCGGCCCGATGGTGTCGGAACTACTCGCCGGGCTGCACACCGCACACGGTGTCCGCCTCCGGCTCGGCACCGGCGTCGCCGGGTTCACGCAGGACGACGGCCGGGTGACCGGAGTCCGCCTGGGCACGGGCGAGATCCTGCCCGCCGACGTGGCCGTGGTCGCGATCGGGGCCATCCCCGAGACCGGCTGGCTCACCGGTAGCGGCCTGCGACTGGACGACGGGGTCGTTTGCGACTCGCGATGCCGGGCCGCCGCCGGGATCTACGCCGCCGGCGACGTCGCCCGTTGGCGCCACGAGCACCTCGGCCGCCTGCTCCGGCTGGAAAACCGCACCAACGCGACAGAACAGGCCACCGCCGTGGCGGGCGCGATCCTCGGTGAGGACCGGCCCTACACGCCGCTGCCGTACTTCTGGACCGACCAGTTCGACGTCAAGATCCAGGTGCACGGCTTCCTGGCGGCCGACGCCGAAGTGGAGATCACCGACGGCGATGTCGCGGCCGGCCGGTTCGTCGCTCGGTACCGCAAGGACGGAGCGGTCACTGGCGTCCTCGGCTGGAAGATGCCCAAACAGGTGCGCCTGAGACGGGCCGACATCGCCATGCCGGCGCCTACTCACTGACGAGCACGAGGAAATCCCATGAAGATCGTCATCGACGAAGAACGGTGCGTCGCGGCCGGGCAGTGCGTCTCCGCCGCGGCGAAGGTGTTCGACCAGCGCGAAGAAGACGGCATCGCCGTGCTCCTCGACGAGCGCCCGCCGGCGGAACTGGCCCCGGACGTGCGCCAGGCGGCCGCCGTGTGCCCCGCCCTCGCGATCCGGATCGAGGAATAGCGCCGTTCCCCCACAGGAGAACCGGCCGGAGAGAGGACGATCATGACCGAGACCGCGACGACCGAAGAGCTTCCGGAGTTCCCCGCGCCCCGGTTGGGCAAGTGCCCGTTCGCGCCGCCGCCGGGGCTGCTGGAGCTGCAAGACGCGGACAAGCCCGTTCGCCGGGTCCGCATCTGGGACGGCACCACGCCGTGGCTCGTCACCACCCACGTGGCGCAGCGACAGATCCTCAGCGACCCCCGGCTGAGCGCAACGATCGCGCGCGACGGCTACCCGCACACGACCGAAGCCATGAAGGTCCACGCGAGCGAAATGCAACCGTCGATCAACAACACCGACGGGGCAGAGCACACGCGCTGGCGGCGGATGCTGACGAGTTCGTTCACCCGGCCCCGCATGCAGAAGCTGCGGCCGGCGATCCAGCAGATCACCGACGACCTCATCGACAAGATGCTGGCCGGCCCGAACCCGACCGAGCTCAACGAAGCGTTGTCGCTGCCCTTGCCGTCGCTGATGATCTGTGAGCTGCTCGGGGTGCCTTACGACGACCACGAGTTCTTCCAGGAGCACGCCGGCGTCACCAACGCCGTGTTCAAGTCCCCGGAGGCGTCGGCGGCCACTGCGGCCACGTTGCGGAGCTACATTTCCGGGCTCATCGAGAAGAAGATGGACGACCCCGGCGAAGACGTGCTGACGGACCTCGCGGAGCGAGTCAAGGCGGGAGACCTCGCGATGGAGGAGGCGGCCCCGCTGGGGCACATCCTGCTCGTCGCCGGGCACGACACCAGCGCCAACATGATCACTCTCGGCACGGCGCTGCTGCTGCAGAATCCCGAGCAGCTCGCCGGGCTGCGCGAGCACGCTCACGACGAGAAGTACGTCGCGAACGCCGTCGAGGAGCTGTTGCGGTACCTCACGCTGCCGCACCTGCTCGCGCGGCGGGCAGTCGTCGAGGACATCGAGCTCGGCGGGGAGACGATCCGGGCGGGCGAGGGCGTCATCGCCAGTCTGCCCGCGGCGAACTGGGACCCGGTGGCATTTCCGGAGCCCGCCACCCTCGACCTCGCGCGCGCCGCGGCGCACCACCTCGCGTTCGGGTGGGGTCCGCACCAGTGCGTGGGCCAGCAGCTGGCCCGCGTCGAGCTGCAGGTCGTGTTCGGCACGCTGTTCCGCCGCATCCCGACGTTGCGCCTGGACGCCGAGCTCGACGACTTGAAGTTCAAGGAGGACTCACAGGCCTACGGAATCTACGAGCTTCCGATCGCCTGGTGACCGCCGTCCCCTGACCACTCGACACAAGGGAGTGTCCGTGTCCGCTACCGATTTCCGGGTAACGCGGCTGTACCACCCGAGCCACCACGTGACCGACCTGCGCGGGTCGGAGGCCTGGTTCGAGCGGGTGTTCGGCCGCGCGAGTCACCCCATGGCCGAGATGACGAAGAACCAGCCCGCGAGCGAGGACTACCCGACCGACTATTCGACGTTCACCCCGATCAGCGACGTGCTGTTCGACATGATCGACCCCGAGAAGTACGTGCTCGACGGGGTGCAGCAGTACGCGTCGGTCGACAAACCGCACCTGAAGGGGTTCGGCTGGTACATCGACGGGATCGTCGGGGCCTACCAGTCGCTGCGCAAGGTCGGCGTCGAGATGGTCGGTCAGCAGGGCCAGCCCGCGGACGGGGACGACCCGCCCACCGCCCCTGGCTCCCCGATGCCCATTTTCTTCACCGTGCCGGCGAGCGCCGGCCTGCGGTACGAGTTCCTGCCGCAGATCCCGTTCCCGCTCGACCACCGGCTGGCCGAGGGCTGGGAGGTACCGGCGGTGTCGGACGACGACCCGCTGGCCATCCGGCAGTGCTCGCACCACACCGTGCTGACCGACCAGCCGGCGCGCGGCCTGCGAGTGCTGGTCGACGCGCTGGGCGGCGAAGTCGTCCACGAGGGGCGCAACGAAGTCCTCGGCGCGACGAGCACGTATGTCCACCTCGCCGACGCCGTCTACGAGTATGCCGTGCCCGACCAGGGCACCGCGGCGCACGACGACTGGAGCCTCAAGGCTCCGGACGACACCTACCACGCCATCACCTGGCAGGTGGCCGACCTCGACCGCGCGGTCAAGCACCTGGAAGCTCAAGGCGTGGGCATCCGCACCCGGACGAACGACACGGTCGTCACCGACCCCGAGACGAGCCTCGGCATTCCGTGGGGCTTCACCACCGGGCTGACCCCCGGCGACCCGAGGCGGGCGTGATGACCGAATCCACCGTGGATAACGACGTCGACGTGCTGGTGATCGGCGCCGGAGTGACCGGCATCCACCAGCTCTACCGGGCCCGCGAGGCGGGGTTCTCCGTACGGCTGCTCGAAGCCGGCGACGGCGTCGGGGGAGTCTGGTACTGGAATCGCTACCCAGGCGCCCGGCTGGACTCCGAGAGCTACACCTACGGCTACCTCTTCTCGCGGGAGCTCTTCGAGGGCTGGGAATGGCAGGAGCGGTTCGCCGGTCAACCCGAGAACGAGGGCTACTTCAATTACGCCGTGGACAAGCTGGATCTGCGGCGGCACATCACGTTCGGCGCGCGGGTGACGTCGGCTGTGTTCGACGAGGGCTCCTCGACGTGGGTCGTGCGGGCCGGTGATGGTATCGAGGTGCGGACACGGTTCCTGATCGCGGCGACCGGCGTGCTGTCGATCCCGGTCTTCCCGAAGGTGCCCGGCCGGGAGACGTTCAAGGGTGTGGCACACCACACCGGCCAGTGGCCGGACGAGCCGGTCGATTTCCGCGGCAAGCGGGTCGCCGTCGTGGGCACCGGGTCCAGCGGCGTCCAGGTCGTGCCCGCGATTCTCGACGACGTCGCGTCGCTGACGGTGTACCAGAGGTCGGCGAACTGGTGTACTCCGTTGTCCAACACACCACTGACCGACGAGCACCACGCCCTGCTCAAGGCCGGCTTCGAAGGGATCCGCGAACGCCTGGACGCCTCGCAGAGCGGGTTCCTGCACCAACCGCGCGAGCGGAAGGCGTTCGAGGATGGCGAGGACGAGCGGCGGGCATTCTACGAAAAGATGTGGACCAGCCCGGGTTTCTCCAAGGTGATCAGCAACTACGCTGACACCCTGACGGACAAGCAGGCGAACGACGCGTGGTGCGCCTTCATGGCGGGAAAGATCCGCGAGCTCGTCCGAGACCCGGCGACCGCCGAGAAGCTCATCCCGCGTGATCACGGGTGGGCGGGCAAGCGCCCGCCGTTCGTGACCGGCTATTTCGAATCCTTCAACGATCCCAAGGTTTCGCTGGTGGATCTGCGCGAGACGCCGATCACCCGCGTCACCGAGACCGGGATCGAGACCGTTGGCGGCCTTCAAGAGTTCGACGTAATCGTGTGGGCCTCCGGGTTCGACTTCGGCACCGGCGCGCTGACGCGGATAGGCATCCGCGGCCGCGACGGCCTGGCGCTCGAGGAGTACTGGGCGGACGGCCCGAGCACGTTCATGGGCGTCATGTGTCACGGGTTCCCGAACTTCTTCTTCCCCGCCGGACCGCACGGCGCGGCGGGCAACAACCCCCGCTATGGCGAGGACCAGGTGAACTTCGTCGCCGACATGCTCGAGTACATGCGCGAGCATGGCCACACCGTGGCCGAGGTCCCGGCGGAGGCAGAAAAGACCTGGAACCAAATGGTCGCCGACCTGGCCGTGCACTCGTCCTTCGGTGAGCACAGCTACTTCTACGGCTCGAACGTCGAAGGCAAGCCGCGCAGCTTCCTGCTGAACCCGGGCGGCCGGCCGATCCTGCGCAAGTTCCTCGCCGAGGTCACCGAAGGCCGCTATGCGGGCTTTCTGGCGTGACGTCGGACCGACCGAAAAGGGTAAGACAATGACGGAGCACAGATTCGACGGCCGCGTCGCGGTCGTGACGGGCGCCGGCCGCGGAATCGGCCGGGCCTACGCCCACCTGCTCGGCGAGCTGGGCGCGAAGGTCGTGGTGAACGACCTCGGCGGCAGCATGGACGGCGCCGGCGCGGACACCGGCCCGGCGCACACCGTGGCCCGGGAGATCACCGACGCGGGCGGCACGGCGATCGCCGACACCAGCGACGTGTCGACGGTGAAGGGCGGCGCCACGCCGATCGACCTCGCCGTCGCGGAGTTCGGCCGTGTCGACGTGGTCGTGAACAACGCGGGCAACGTCCGCTTCGGCGGGCTACCTGACATCGAGGTGGACAACCTCGACAGCCACCTCGGCGTCCACGTCCGCGGCGCCTTCAACACCAGCCGGGCGGCGTGGCCGCACCTGCTCGCGCAAAACTACGGCCGGATCGTGCTCACCGGGTCGATCGGCATGTTCGGGCTGCCGGACAACCTGGGGTACGCCACGGCGAAGGCCGCGCTCCTCGGAATGGCCAACAGCCTGACCGTGTCGGCGGGCGAGACCGACATCAAGGTCAACGTGATCCTCCCGAACGCCATGACGCGCATGGGCGGGGGCCCCTCGGAAGGGATGGACCAGCTGCGCGACGGCAGGCCCGAGGCGGGCTCCGACATGGCCCCGTCGCTCGTGGCGCCCATGGTCGCCTACCTCGCGCATGAGAACTGTGACGTCAGCGGCCAGGCCTACCTCGCGGGCGGCGGTCGGTTCGCGCATCTGTTCGTCGGGGTCACCGAGGGCTACTTGCCTGCGGATGCCCAGAAGACGACGGTCGACGACGTCGCGGAGCACCTCGGCCGGATCAAGGACCCGGCCGGCTTCTACGTTCCCACCAGCCTCATGGACTGCGTGGGCCACTACATGTCCCACCGATGAGGAGGAACCGTGACCGACGAGAAGGTGTGGCCGCAGCACGCGCTCGGCAAGGAGCTGAACAACTGGGGCCGGTGGGGTGAGGACGACCAGATCGGCACGCTGAACTTCGTGACACCGGAGAAGCGGATCGCGGCCGCCCAGCTGGTGCGGACCGGCAAGGCGTTCGACCTCGGGATGCCGTTCGACAAGGAAGGCCCGTTCAAGGCGGGCGGTTTCCGGACCAACCCGATCCACCTGATGACGCTCCTGCCCTCGGACACCCCGACCCCGGACGGGCTGATCTCGGCCGACGACATGATCATCACCGGTTTGCAGTCGGCGACGCAGTGGGACGGCCTCGCGCACGCCGGGTACGGCGGCCGGTTCTACAACAACGTTCCGGCGGCGGCGGTGAACAACTTCACCGGTGCTTCGCGCAACTCGTTCCACCACGCCGTGACTCGCTTGATCTCTCGCGGGGTGCTGCTCGACATCGCGCGGCTCAAGGGCGTGGACCGGCTCGAAGACTCCTACGAGGTCACCGAAGCCGACGTGCTGGCGGCCGAGGAACGGCAGGGCGTGCGGGTCGAGTCCGGCGACATCGTGCTGCTGCGCACCGGTTCCTACAAGTGGTTCCTCGAAGGCGACCGTGAGCACTTCCTGGGCAACGCGCCGGGGCCGGGCTTGGACATCTGCCGGTGGCTGCACGGGCGCGAGGTGGCGGCACTGGCGATGGACAACTTCTCCGGCGAGGTGTGGCCGAGCCCGGTCGAAGGCGCCATGATCCCCTTCCATCAGGTCACCATTCGCGACATGGGACTGACCCTGGGGGAGATGTTCAATCTGGAGGAGCTGGCCGAGGACTGCGAGGCCGACGGAGTGTGGGAGTTCCTCTTCTGTGCGCCCGGCCTGAAAGTCACCGGTTCGACCGGGTCGCCGATCACCCCGATCGTGCTGAAGTGATGACGAGTTTCGCCGAGGTGTACGCAGCCGTCGAAGCGACGATCGCCGAGCACGCGCACGCGCAGGACGAGGGCCGCGTCGGTGACATGGTCGCGTTGTACTGGTCCGACGCGGTGGTCGAGATCCCGGGGATCGCGACATTGAAGGGTGTGGAGGCGATCCGCGAGGCGTTCTCGCGGCCCGCGTGGCAGCCGGATCCGGCCAACCCGCAGCGGCACGTCGTGGCCAACTCGGTCGTGACGGACTGGAGCGACCGCGAGGCAAAGGTGACCAGCGACGTCGTCATGGTCAAGTTCGACGGTGCCGCGTGGGCGCCCGCGATCGTCGCGCGCTACCACGACGAGTTCGGCGAGTCCGGCGGACGATGGCTGCTGCGCCGCCGGGCGGACGAGTACGTCGGCTACCACCCCTGATCGGAAAGCGTGGAAGAACAACCGTGGAAGCCGACTCCGAACCGCTCGCCGGACTCGTGGCCAACAGGCGATCACCGAAGTCGTGTACCGGTACTGCCGCGGCCTCGACCGGATCGACCTGCCGCTGGCCGACTCCGTCGGGCATCCGGACGGCATCGCCGACTACGGGCCGAGCTACCGCAGCTCCGGAGCCGGCTTCCTCGACTTCGTGTGGGCGTACCACGCCGGGCTCGACGCCGACTCCCACCTGGTGTCGAACGTCCTCGTCGACGTCGACGTGCGAGCCGGTACCGCGAGCAGCGGGAGCTACGTCGCGGTGTGGTGCCGGACGCTCCCGGCCGACGGCGTCGCGACCGAGCTCTTCCACCGCGGCCGCTACGTCGACCGGTGGTACTGCCGTGACGGACGCTGGGCGATCGTTCACCGGGTGTTCGTCGGCGACCTCTACCACCAGCTGCCGCATCCGGCGCCGGAGCTGGCCCTGCCGTGGGGCGGCGCAATCGGACGGATCCGTCCTACGACCGACAAGGACCCCATCATGAGCGACGGACCCCTGGCTGGTCTCCGGGTACTCGACGCCGCGACCCTCGCCGCCGGCCCGCTGATCGCGACGTGGCTCGGCGAGCACGGCGGCGACGTTATCAAGGTGGAGCAGCCCGGGGGCGGCGACGCGCTGCGGCAATGGGGTGCGCAGAAGGACGGCGTCGGCCTCCTGTGGAAGAGCGTGGGCCGCAACAAGAAGAGCGTCACCCTCAACCTGAGGGAGGAACGCGGCCGGGAGCTGCTGCGCCGGCTGGCCGCGCAGGCCGACGTCGTCGTGCTCAACCTGCGTCCGTCCACGCTGCACAAGTGGGGCTTGGACTACGAAACCCTCGCCGAGGCGAATCCCGGCCTGGTCATGGTGCACGTGACGGGTTACGGCGCGGGTGGCCCGAAGTCCGACCGGCCGGGGTTCGGCACGCTCGGTGAGGCGATGAGCGGCTTCGCGCACCTCACGGGCAGTCCCGACGGGCCGCCGACGCTGCCGTCGTTCATGCTCGCCGACGGCGTCGCCGCGCTCACCGCCACCTACGCGGTGATGATGGCGCTCTACCACCGCGACGTGCACGGCGCCGCCGGGCAGCTCATCGACGTCAACCTGATCGAACCGCTGGCGCGGCTGCTGGAGCAGCCGGTGCTCACCTACGACCAGTTCGGCACGATCCCGGTCCGGACCGGGAACCGGTGGGACATCAGCGCGCCGCGCAACGTCTACCGGACCAAGGACGGGCACTGGCTGGCGATGTCCGGCAGCGCACCGACGATCGCGAGACGGGCCCTAGAAGCGGTCGGGCGGCCCGAACTGACCAAGGATCCCCGGTTCGCCGAGGCGCAGCAGCGGCTACGCAACGCCGCCGAGATCGACGGCATCATGGCGGCCTGGATTGCCGAACGCACCCTTGACGACGCGATGACCGTCTTCGAGGAGGCGAACGTCGCGGCCGCGCCGGTGTACGACGCCGAGCAGCTCCTCGCCGATCCGCAGCTGCAGGCGCGCGAGGTCTACCCGTCCATTCCGGACGCCGACCTCGGCTCGATGCGCGTGCAGGCTCCGGTCCCGCGCTTCTCCGCGACCCCGGGACGCATCGACCACCTGGGCCCGGCACTCGGGGAACACAACAACGAGGTGTACGGCGGCCTGCTCGGCCTGGACGCCGGCACCTTGCGCGAGCTGCGGGAGCAAGGGGTGATTTGACGGATGGCCACGGTCACTGAGTCCTTCGTCGACGGCGAGTCCGTGGGCGCGAAAGAGACGTACGAGAACGTCGATCCCTCCAACGGGCAAGTCCTCGGCGAGGTCGCACGCGGTGGTGCGGAGGACATTGACAGGGCGGTCGCGGCCGCACGTCGAGCCAACCGGACGTGGCGCGCGACGACGCCCGAGCAGCGGTCCGCGTTGCTGTGCCGGCTGGCCGACCTGATCGAGCGGGACGTCGAACCCCTCGCCCGCCTCGAAAGCGAGGACACCGGGAAGCCGTTGTCCCAGGCTCGCAACGACGCCCGCGTCTGCGGGCGCTACTTCCGCTTCTACGGCCACGCGATCGACTCGTACTACGGGCTTTCCCTGCAGTTGCGGCCGGACCTGCACGCCTACACCCGGCGCGAGCCGCACGGCGTCACCGGGCACATCGTGGCCTGGAACTATCCGCTGCAGTTGTTCGCCCGCGGCGTCGCTCCGGCCGTGGCCACCGGGAACTGCAGCGTGGTGAAGCCCGCCGACGAGACGCCGCGCACCGCCGTGGCGGTGGCCGCGCTCGCGCGGGAAGCCGGGTTCCCGCCCGGTGTGATCAACGTGGTGACCGGGCTCGGTCCCGAGGCGGGTGCGGCGCTGTCGGCGCACCCGGGGACCGACCACCTCGGCTTCGTCGGATCGACGCGGATCGGCGCTCTCGTCGCGGCGAGCGCCGCCGAGCGGGTGTCGCCGGTGATGCTCGAACTCGGCGGCAAGTCGGCGCACCTGGTGTTCGCCGATGCCGACGTCGAGAAAGCGGCCCGGGTGGCCGCGAGCGCGATCCTGCAGAACGCCGGGCAGACCTGTTCCGCCGGTTCGCGGGTGCTCGTCCACGAGAGCGTGCACGCCGAGGTCGTCGAGCGCATCGCCGGCCACTTCGCGAAGGTGTCGATCGGCCGCGGTCTCGACGACCCCGACCTGGGCCCGCTCGTGTCCCGCAAGCAGCAGGACCGCGTGCGCGGCTACGTCGACGCGGTGGGCACGGGGGAACTCTTGGCCGGCGGGGCGATCGCCGAGCCCGACGGGATCACCGGCGGCGCCTACTTCGCGCCGACCCTGATCGACGGGGTCGACCCGGCCGCTCCGATCGCGCAGGAGGAGATCTTCGGACCGATCCTCACCACGATGCGTTTCGCCACCGAAGAGGAAGCGGTCGCGCTGGCGAACGGGACGGACTATGCGCTGCTGGGCGCGGTGTGGACCCGGGACTTGAGCCGCGCGCACCGGCTGGCGGCCGAGATCGAAGCAGGCCAGGTGTACGTCAACACTTACGGCGCCGGCGGCGGGGTGGAACTGCCGTTCGGCGGGTTCCGCAAATCGGGTTACGGGCGAGAGAAGGGCGTCGAAGCGTTGGACGCCTACACCGCCACGAAGACGGTCGTCGTCCAGCTGTGATCAGGTCCCGCTCCGGCCGGCGAACTGCCGGCGCAGCAGCGCGGCGGCGCTGTCGAAGTGCTGTTCGGCGACCTGCCTCGCCGCGGTCTCGTCCCGGCTTCCGAGCGCGGCCACCAGCGCGTCGTGCTCATCGAGGCTGCACGGCACGTGCTCGGGAAACAGCTCGAAGAACCGGCGCGGGATCAGCCGTCCCGCTTCGGCGAGCATCCGCTGCAGGCGCGGCGAGTGGCAGGCGCGGTTGATCTCGCGGTGGAACTCCCAGTTGAGGGTGGCGATGTCGTCGCCGACCGCGGCGGCGACCTTGATCTCGCGGTGCAGTTCGCGCACCCGCCGCAGTTCCCGTTCGGTGATTCCGCGTGCGGCCCACTGCGCGGCCAGACCGGACAGGGCTGCCATCAGGGCGAAGTTCTCCAGGATCGCCTCGGAGGACAAGCCGATCACCACGATGCCGCTGCGTTGCGCGACGCGCACGAGTCCGTCCTGGCTCAACGCCAGGCAGGCTTCGCGCACGGGTGTGCGGCTGGTGCCGAACTCGTCGGCGAGCGCGTCGAGGTTGAGCTTGGTGCCCGGAGGGAGCACGCCGGACAGGACGCGGTCGCGGAGCACGTCGACAATGCGCTCTCGCCCGGTGCGGTACGTCGTGGTCTCGTCGGAAGCCAGGTCCACCGGCCAAGGTCCGACGTCGTCCGGCATGGGCTCTGCGACGCTCATCCCCAGTCTCCTCTCCTTGACACACCTCGTCGGCGCGAAGAATATATCAGTACGAAACTGATGTATCAGTTGCCGGTCCGTCGAAGCCCTCGAGAGGCCCCGATGACTACACGACGCAAAGACCAGATGACCCTCGTCGCGTTCCTGCAGGCGTCCAACGTGTCGGTGTACTCCGGCTCGTGGCGCTACCCCAGCGCGGCGGCGGACTACCTCGACCTGCGGTACTACCAGCGGATTGCCCGGGTGCTCGAAGAGGGCACCTTCGACCTGATGTTCTTCGACGACCGGCTGGCGATGCCCACGATCTACGGCGACTCGCCCGCCGAGGCCGTGCGCTACGGCGCGCGGCCGATCAAGCTCGACCTGAGCACGGTCCTCGGCGCGGTCGCCGCCGCGACCGAGCACATCGGACTCGGCGCGACCTACTCCACCACCTACTACCAGCCGTTCCACGTCGCGCGGACCTTCGCCACGCTCGACCACCTCAGTGGCGGCCGGGCCGCCTGGAACGTCGTCACCTCGGTCAACGACGCCGAGGCGCAGAACTTCGGCGTGGAGCAGCACTTCGCCCACGACAAGCGGTACGACCGCGCTGAGGAGTTCATCGAGGTCGTCGCGAAGCTCTGGGACTCGTGGGAAGAGGGCGCGATCCTCGACGACCGCGCGAACGGTGTCTTCGCCGATCCCGAGCGCGTCCACGAGGTGGATCACCAGGGCGAGTACTTCACGGTGCGCGGCCCGTTGACAGTTCCGCGGACCCCGCAGGGCCGGCCGGTGATCATTCAAGCGGGCCAGTCCGGGCGCGGCATGCAGTTCGCGGCGAAGTGGGCCGACCTCATCTTCACGGCGGACCCCAGCCAGGAGATCGCGCAGGAGCACTACCGGCAGCAGAAAAAGCTGATCACCGAGGCCGGACGGGAGGCCGACACCGTGAAGCTGCTGCCGATGGCTTACACGATCGTCGGCGAGACCGAGACCATCGCGCGGGAGAAGGAGAAGATCTTCCTCGACGAACTGGTGCACCCGATGGCGTCGCTGACGCTGCTCTCGGAGGTGACCAACTACGACTTCGCCGGGCACTCGCTCGACGACGTCGTCACCGACGAGCTCATCGACTCGGTCTCCGGGATCCGCGGGCTCGTCCAGGGTGTCCGCCGGCACGTCGGCGAAGGCAAGCTGACCCTGCGTACGCTGGCCAACCACCGCGCGACCCTCCTGCAGGGGCCGCGGTTCGTGGGCACCGGGCCGCAGGTCGCCGACCAGATGCAGCAATGGTTCGAGTCGGGGGCGTCGGACGGGTTCGTCGTCGCGGCGACCCACTTCCCGGGCGCTTTCGAGGACTTCGTCCGCTTGGTCGTGCCGGAGCTGCGCAGCCGGGGCCTGTTCCGGACCGAGTACACCGGCGCGACGCTGCGGGACAACCTGTCGCTGGCCCAGCCGGCGAACCAGTTCGCGAAGAACGAGGAGGCGACGAGTGCCTGAGATCCAGGCCCTGCGCCGCTCCGAACTGGCCACCCCCGCGACCAGCGAGCGGATGTTCGCCAAGGCCGCCGCGTCCGACGCCGATCTGGTGTTCCTCGATCTGGAGGACGCCGTCGCGCCGGCGATGCGCGAGAAGGCCCGGGGCTTGGCCGTGCGGGCGTTGACCGAATACGACTGGGGCACCACGGCTCGCGCGGTGCGCATCAACGGCATTCACACCAAGTGGGCCCACGGGGACATCATCGAGGTGGTCACCGGGGCCCGGGACAACCTCGACACCGTCATCGTGCCCAAAGCCACCGCGGCGCGGGACGTCTGGTGGGTGGACGTGCTGCTGACGCAGTTGGAGGACTACCTGGGGCTGCGCGAGCGCATCCGGCTGGAGGTGCTCATCGAGGACGTCGCCGGGATCGCCCACGCCGAGGAGATCGCGACGGCCAGCTCCCGGCTGGACGCGGTGATCTTCGGTGCCGGCGACCTCTCGGTGTCGCAGGGCGCCCGGGTGGACACCAACTTCCAGCCGCGTGACCACTATCCGGGCGACTTCTGGTACTACGCGCGGATGCAGGTGCTCACCGCGGCCCGCGTCGCCGGGATTCTCGCCATCGACGCGCCCTACCCCGATTTCCGCGACCCGGAGGGGTACGAGCGGGACGCGAGCAACGCGGCTTCCCTGGGCTTCAACGGGAAGTGGTCGATCCACCCGTCGCAGATCGCGATCGCCAACCGGGTCTTCCGGCCGACCGACGTCGAAGTCGAACGCGCGCAGCGCAATCTGGCGGCCTACCGAGCCGCGGAGGCGGACGGCCTCGGCGCGACCAGTGTCGACGGTCAGCTGGTCGACGCGGCCCACGTCAAGCTGGCCGAGCGGGTCCTGGCCCAGCACGCCGCCGCGTCGGGGCAGTCGTGACGGTCCGGGAGCTCGACGTCGTCCCGGCGACGAGACCCTGCGCGCGGCGTTCGCCTGCTTTCCGTCCGGGGTGGTGGCCCTCTGCGCGCTCGCTGACGGCACCCCGGCCGGGCTGGCGGCGAGTTCGTTCACGTCCGTGTCGCTCGTCCCGCCGCTGGTTTCCTTCTGCGTGCAGCGATCTTCGACCACCTGGCCGGTGCTCCGGCCCGCCGCCCGGTTGGGGATCAGCGTCCTCGCCGCGGATCAGGGCAGCTTGTGCCGTCAGCTTGCCCGCAAGATCGGCAACCGCTTCGAAGGCGTCAGCTGCACGGTGGAGACGGAACTGCTCGCGGGTGACCACTACATCGTCGTGTTGCGGATCCGCGGGCTGCGGGCCGATCCGCAGGCCTCGACATTGGTCCTCCACGGCAGCACGTTCGGCCGAGTCGCCTCGTAACGGCTCGCTATCTCTTACCGCAGAACGGAAAGATCGGAGACGCTGATCGCGTCGGAGCGGAAAGTCGCGTTCATCACGGGTGTCGCACGGGGACAAAGCCGGGCCCACGACGTGAAACTCGCGGCGCAGGGCCTGTGCATCATCGGGCTCGACATCTGCGCGGACATCCCGTCGATGGACTATCCAAACCGCGCAGATCTGCAGCGCGCACTGACGAGGGACTGGCACGCTTCGGCCGGGTGGAGGTGCTCGTGGCGACTGCCGGCATCATCCGGTTGAGTCCCGGTGGCGACTGGGACGAAGTGTGGACCGACGGCATCGAGGTCAACCTCACGGGCGTGTGGCGCACGGTCGAAGTGGCGCTGCCCGCGATCCGGCCCGGTGACCGCGGGGTTCGATCGTCATCACCACCTCGTCGGCGTGGATCAAGGACGTGGCGAGCAGCAAAGCCGGCGCGCATGCTTACATCGCGGCGAAGCGCGCTCTGGTCGGGCTGATGCAGGTGCTGGCGAACGAGTACGCGAGCGACATGATCCGGGTGAACACGATCCCGGAGCCGGGAGGACGAACAGTGCGGGCACGCAAACCCGGTTACGGCCTACGCGCCCGCAGCTGTCGGTGACCTTGCCGGTCAGGCTTCCGCGACGACCGGGGCGGCCGGCGCACCGCTGACCGCCGGTGACCCCTTGCGGATGAAGAGCGAGAGCACCAGTGCCGCCACACAGCAGACACCGATCAGCCCGAATACCTGGAGGTACGCCCCTTTCGTGCTGAACTCGGTGCCGGGAACGAGGGACAGGCTCAGCAGTAGCGTGGCGACCGAGTTGCCGACGCCGTTGAACGCCTGCTGGACGACGGTGTTGACCCCGGTGGCTTCGCTGGTGTTCTCCGCCGGGACGCCCTCGACGATGAGGTTGGGCAGTGAGGTCAGCATGAACGACGTCGTGACGGTGAGGCACAGGGCCGTGATCAGCATTCCCACCAGACTGTTGCCGATCACCGCGAGCAGGATCGTGCTGAGGATCCCGAAGCCGCCACCGATGGCGAGCGAACGGCGGGACCCGGCGAGGCGTGAGATGCGGCCGCTGAGCGGGGAGAGCAGGAAGCCGATGATCGCGGTGCAGAAGGACAACGCGCCGGCGGCGGTGGCGGTGAGGCCGAGGCCGATCGGTGCGCTGGTCGGCGTCTGCATGATGAGTTGCAGCAGGAAACCGGTGGCGCCGATGGGGCCGATCGACGCGAACGCCGTCGCCGTGAGCGTGAGTGCCTGTTTGCGTTCGCCGAACAGCCGGAGGTTGATCATCGGCTGGTGGCGGCGAAGCTCCCACCAGATCCAGACGGCGAGCAGCGCCAGCCCGCCGACGATGAACCCGAGCGTGCGGCCGTCGGCCCAGCCCCACGAGCCGGACTCGGTGATGCCGAACAGGACCAGTCCGATGGCGGGAGCGAACAGGATCGCGCCGATCCAGTCGATGCGGGTCACGGTCGCGGTCAGCCTGGATCGTGGCAGCACGGTGCAGGCGCCTGCCGCGATCAGGGCCACCGCCGCGGCGACGACGAAGATGTAGTGCCAGTCGAGGGCGTCGATGATGGCGCCCGAGATGATGTTGCCCGCGGCGCCGGCCAGCATGGCGGCGCCGGCGATGACCGCCACGGCCACCGGGATGCGATGGCGGGGCAGGTGTTCCCGAACGATGCCGAAGCACAGCGGGAGGATCCCGCCGGAGATGCCTTGGATCGCGCGTCCGGTGACCACGCCCGCGAGATCACCGGTGCTGATGCTGATGATCGACCCCACGGCGGAGACCAGGAGCAGGACAAGCAGCACCCGCCGTCGGCCGTAGACGTCACCGAGGCGCCCGCACACCGCGGCCGATGCCGCCGCGACGAGGGTGTAGGCGGTCAGGACCCAGCTGACGTTGGCGGGCGAGGTGTGGAACGCCGAGATGAGCCGCGGTAGCGCGTTGAACATCATCGTGGACTCGAACGTACTGACGACGACCGCGAGCAGCAGGATCGCGATGATGATCGGAACCGGTCTCGTTGGGCGGATGCTGTCGCTGAGCTCTGCGGAAGACGACATCATTGTCTCTTTCGGTCGGACGGCCGGCGATCGACGCTCCGGTGGATGTCCCGCTGGGACAAGGCGAAACGGTAGGACTCGGTTCCTCGAACAGTCAACTGTTTCGCCGGAGCAAAAGCGGAACTGGTCTGATCCGAGGCATTGGCGTACGGTCTGTTGACCGATCGGTACAACGTTTGGAGGCGACTTGGTCAAAGCCTCGCCGGGCACCGATCAGTCCTGAGGGGCCGATCGGCCATGGTGAGTCCTTCCAGCGCCAGGCCGTGGGTGGCCCTCTCCTCCAGGCGGCGGGCGATCCGCTGCCGGCGGACGAGCGGGGTTGGCCGCAGCACTTCCGGTTGGGCGGCGAGGCTGTCGGCCAGCCGGCGGGCGCGGCGGAGGACGTCTCCCGGCGGCAGGACCTGGGTGGGTACCTGAAGCTCACGCACCGCTCGATCGTGCTCACTCAGCAGGACGATGCGCAGGTGAACTCCTGCAGCTTCCGGGTGCGGCGGCCGCAGGACGTCGAGCTGTTCCTGCAGCAGCTCACCCGGCAGGAGATCGAAAGCGTCGAGCTGGCCTCGGGCCACGAGCAGGGCCGGGGGACCGCGGTCCGGTTCCTCGTCCCCCGGTGGTGAGCACCCCTTCGAGCCGTAATACGACATCGACAAGCCGGTCGCCGAAGAGTCGCTGCGCTCGAAGCTGCCGAGCAACAGTTCGCGCCGCTGCGGATTCGGCGTCCGCCGGCTCGACCACTTCAACATCATGACCAGCCTGCGCATCGTGAACCAGGCGAGGGGTGGCTGCGCGAGGGACTCGGCTTCAAACGCCGCGAGTGCGCCATGATCCCGCAAACCCCGGAAACCGTCCTGACTTTCGGTGACCCCGCAGGTCCACGAGGTGGCGATCGGCGTGAGCCCCGACGAGCAGAACGCCCGCTTCCGCCACGTCGACTTCATCATCGAGAACTTCGCCGACATCCTGCGCGCCGCGGACGAGATCCGCGACTTGGAGTTACTGCGACGGGTTCTCCCGGTCTGCGGCAAGCTTCTTGTACACCAGCCGGCTCTTGGTCTAGTCTCGTGCTCTCAATATTCGAACGATCGGTCGAAACAACGCGGAGGTCCCGTGCACCCGACGACGCCGTCCGGGCTGGTCGAGGTCCTGGTCGTGGGTGTGGACCCGGCTGAGATCCGGCGGGCGCACCTGGCCGGCGAAGCCGGGTTCACCGTGTGCTCGCAGGAGACGAGTCACGACGGTGCCCGGGCCGACTACGACGAGTCCACCGGCACGTGGACCGTCCGTGTCCGAGGCGGGGCCGTCATGCGGGCACGCTTCCTCTTCGCAGGCCCCGGAAACCGGCTCGACGTCCGGGGATGCGGCGGTGTTCCGCTGGAGAAACATCGTGCACGCAGCCGCTTCGATGTCGCTGTGGCGGGCTTCCCGAATCTCTTTTTCTATGGGGGGCCGCGTGCCGGCGGCCGGGTGGAGCTCGTCCTCGAGCTGCTCGGGCACGCGCGCAGGATGGGCTACGAGATCGTCGAGGCGGATCCGGCCGCGACGGACCCCGCGCCGTTTTCGCCCGACGAAAACAGCTACTTCAAGGCCGGCGACTTCCAGACCTTCGAGTTCGGCAGACCACCTCGAGTGCAAGGAGCAAGATCGTGACACAACGTTGGAAGCAGCGTCCGCCGGGATCGACGTGGGGCGACTACGGCGAAGACGACGAGCTGGGCCGGATCAACCTGCTCACCCGCGAGAAGGTGCTCGAAGGTGTCCGCGAGGTCGAGCACGGAATCACCTTCAGCCTGAGCCTCCCGCTGGACTACCCCGGGGGAACGGCGCTGAACCAGCGGCGTTACCCGCCGATCCTCCGGCCCACTGAGGACCTCGAGCACAAGCAGGACGTCTTCTACAACGTCGTCGCCCGCGAGCAGATCGCCCCCAACCTGACCGACGTGTGGTCCGACGATGTCGTCACGCTGTGGCTGCAGTATTCGACCCAGTGGGACGCGCTGGCCCACCAAGGCGAAGAGTTCGACGCGGACGCCGACGGCGTCGCCGAGCCGGTCTTCTACAACGGCTTCCGGGCCGGCTCCGACATCGTCGGACCCGCCGAGGACGCCAAGGGTGACGGCAGCGGCAGTATCGGGTTCGCCAAGCATCTGGGCCTCGAGAAGATGGCCGAACACGGCGTGCAGGGCCGGGGGGTGCTGATCGACCTCGCGCACCACGTCGGCACCGATTGGCAGCCGGTGGGTTTCAGGAAGCTGCAGGAGATCATGGCGGCCGACGACATCACCGTCGAGCCGGGCGACATGCTCTTGCTGCGCACCGCGTTCGCGACCCAGATCCTGGCGTGGGGCAAGAACCCCGACCCGGTGGCCATCCACGCCACGGCGCCGTACCTCGACGCCCACGACGATGACCTGCTGCAGTGGATCGCCGACTCACAGATCTCCGCGCTGATCGCGGACAACTACGCAGTCGAGGGAATCGGCGTCCCGGGAGCGGACGAGTCCACGCCGCACACCCTGCTGCCGATCCACAATCTGTGCCTGTTCAAGCTGGGCGTGCCGCTGGGCGAGCTGTGGTACCTCGACGACCTGGCCGCGTGGCTGCGTGAGCACAACCGCAGCCGCTTCCTGCTGACCGCGCCGCCGCTGAACCTGCCGGGCACGCAGGGCAGCCCACTCACGCCCGTCGCGACCGTCTGAGCCACGGGAGCCGCCGGCCCGGCGAGCGGGGCGGCGGCTCCCGTCACCAAGTCGCTTTGCCGGGCCCGTTCTCGACGAAGCTGCGGAGCCCGTGCTGCCCGTCCTCGCTCGCGAAACAGGCGGTGATGAGGTGGGCCTCGAGTGCGAGCCCCGCATCGATGGGCAGGTCGGCGTCGAGAGCTTGCTTGGCGTACCGCAGCGCGATCGGGCCCCGGGCGTACGCCAGCGCTCGTTCGACAGCTGCGGCGTACACGGTCTCGTCCTCGGTGACGTGGTGGACCAAGCCGATCTCCAGTGCCTCGGCCGCCCGGATCTGCCGGCCGGAGAGGATGAGGTCCTTGGCTCGCGCGTGGCCGACGATCCGGCCGAGCCGTTGTGTGCCGCCCGAGCCGGGCATGATGCCGAGGGTGATCTCGGGCAAGCCCAGCACGGCACCGCGGCCGGCCACCCGGAAGTCCGCGGCCAGCGCCAGCTCGCAGCCGCCGCCGAGGGCGTAGCCAGTGATGGCCGCGACGGTCACCTGGGGCGCGGTCGCCACCAGGTGGAAGGCGCGTTGCAGGACCCGGTTGCGGGTGCTGAACTCGGCCGGCGTCAGCGGAAGCATCTCCTTGACGTCCGCACCCACTGCGAAGTGCCGGCCGCCGGCGATCACCACCGCCCGGTACGGGCTGGCGGCGTCGTGCAGCTGTGCACCGACCTTCAGCAGGGCGTCCCACATGGACTGGCTCAAGGCGTTCACCGGCGGCCGGTCGATGCGCAGGACGGCGAGGCGTTCCTCGTCGGGATGAGGGGTGAGGGTGACGTTCATTGCGCCGTCCAACCGCCGTCGACGAACAGGGTGCTCCCGGTGACGTACGAAGACGCGTCGCTGGCCAGGAAGACGACCGCGCCCGCCAGCTCGCTCGCGTCTCCGATCCGGCCCTGCGGGATGGCGCGCCGCACGACCTCGCCCCAGGAACTGCTGATGAGCCCGTGCGACAGGTCGGTCGCGAAGTAGCCGGGAGCCAGGGAATTGACGCGCACGCCGCGGTCCGCCCATTCGACCGCGAGGACCCGGGTCAGTGCCTCGACTCCGCCCTTGCTGGCGGCGTACGCGGCGATCCGGTCGAAGCCGGTCGTGGCGTGGACCGAGGACACGTTGACGATGCTGCCCGAGCCCTGGGCCAGCATCCGGTTGCCCGCCGCGCGGGCACAGAAGAACGTACCGTCCAGGTTGACCCGGAGCACCCGGTGCCAGTCGTCTTCCGAGACCTTCTCGCTGCGGCGGAAGGTCGGGCTGATGCCGGCGCAGTTGACGAGGACGTCCAGCTTTCCGATCCGCTCGACGCACTCCTCGGCGAACCCCGGCTCGTCCACCGAGCCGGGGAGAACCACGGTGTCGTCACCCAGTTCCGCGGCCAGCGCGGTCAGATCCGCCTCGGTACGGGAGGTGACGGCGACCTGTGCGCCGGCCGCGGCCAGCGCCGTGGCCATGGCGCGGCCGAGTCCCTTGCCCGCGCCGGTGACCCACGCCGTCCGGCCGGTGAGATCGAATTCCTTCATGCGTTCGCCGTCCGCAGGTCCCGCTTCAGCACCTTGCCCGACGGCGTCCGCGGCAGCTCGTCGACGAAGCGGATCTCGGCCGGCACCTTGAATTTCGCCAGCCGCTCACGGCAGTGCGCGACCAGCGTCACGGCGTCCAGGCCGGAGCCGGGCCGAGCCACGACGAACGCTTGCGGCACCTCACCCCAGCGCTCGTGCGGCAGCCCGACCACTGCGGCCTCGACGACGTCCGGGTGCTCGTACAGCACGCGCTCGACCTCGGGAGTGGCGATGTTCTCGCCGCCCGAGACGATCATGTCCTTCTTGCGGTCCTCGACGTAGAGGTAGCCGTCCTCATCGAGCCGGCCGACGTCTCCGGTGTGGAACCACCCGTCCCGGATGGCCTTGGTGGTGGCTTCTTCGTCGCGCCAATAGCCGGAGAAGACCTTCGGGCCGGCGAGGGTGATCTCGCCGAGCTGTCCGGTCGGGACCTCGGCGTCGTGCTCGTCGACGATGCGGACCCGCAGGTGCTGCACCGGCCGCCCGACCGAGCCCACCTTGCGCAGCACGTGGTCGGCGTCGTTGAACGTGTCGCCCGCGACGGTCTCCGTGAGCCCGTACGCATCGGCGAACCACGCGGTCGGGAACGCCTCCTGGATCCGCTGGACCAGGGGCACCGGCATCTTCTCGCCGCCGCCGATGATGAACCGCAGCGAGGAGGTGTCCCGTTCGCGCAGGCCGGGCAGCTGCAGGATGGCGTTCATCATCGACGGCGCGAGCCAGATGTTGGTCGGCCGTTCGCGCTCGATCAGATCCACGACCTCGGCCGCGTCGAACTTGCGCACCAGGTGGAGGCTGCCGCCCGCGTGCAGGGTTCCGAGGCCGGGCAGGTCGAGGCCGCCGACGTGGTAGAGCGGACCGCAGACGAGCGTGCGGTCGTCCCGGCCGAGGCCGAACTCGACGATGTGCGCGAGGTTCTTGAACAGCAGGTTGTGGTGCGTGATCGGCACACCCTTCGGCCGCGACGTCGTGCCGGAGGTGTACATGAGCCGCTGCAGATCGTGGGCGCCGACGTCGGCGAGCGGGACCCGATCACCGTGGTGGGCGGTGACGAGGTCGTCGTAGGACTGCCAGCCGGGTTTGCGCTCGCCGAGCAGGATGCGGTGCTTCAGGCCTTGAGTGGGCAGCGCGTCGGCGAATTCGGGCTCGGTGAGGATCGCGACCACCGACGCGTGGCCGAGGATGAACTCCCACTCGACTGGGGAGAGGCGGTAGTTCAGGGGCAGGAACGCCGCGCCGAGCCGGTTGAGCGCGAAGACCGCCTCGAGGAATTCGAGGTGGTTGTAGAGCAGCAGTGCGACGATGTCGCCCGGGCCGACGCCGAGGTCGCGCAGACCGGCCGCCAGCGCGTTGACGCGCTCGTCGAGCTCGTGGCCGGTGAGCCTTCGCTCTCCCTGGGAGAGCACGACCTGGTCGGGGTGGTGGGCCGCGTTGTGCTCGACGACGCCGGCGAAGTTGTACATCAGCCCTCCTTCTGGAGAAACGTGCTGTGCACCAACGGGTTGTACCGTTCGGTCTAGGAAACGATCGCGCGCCGACCCTATGTGCCGGGCGCCAGGCTGACAAGGTCCGATCAGGCGGCCGCCGACCGGCGCACCGCGGCGGCGATGCGGTCCGGACTCGGCAGCCACTCGCGTTCCAGCGAGGGCGCATACGGCGCCGGCGTCGCAGCCGCGCCGACGCGGATCACCGGGGCATCGAGCGTCCAGAAGCCCTCGTCCGCGGCGAGCGCGGCCAGTTCCGCCCCGACCCCGAACTGTTCGACGGCCTGGTGCGCGATGACGAGCCGGCCAGTCTTGGCCAGCGAGCGCAGGACGGTCTCGGCGTCCAGCGGTGCGATGGTCCGCAGGTCGATGACCTCCACGCTGATGCCCTCGCCGGCCAGCTGCTCCGCGACCGTCACGCAGTCGTGCACCAGCTTCGAGTACGAGACCAGCGTGACGTCGGTGCCCTCCCGGCGGATCGCGGCCTTCCCCAGGGGGATCAGGTGCCCCGGCTCCGGTCGCGGTCCTTTCCGGCCGTAAAGCAGCCGGTTCTCGACGAACACGACGGGATTGGGGTCGCGGATCGCGGCCCGCAGCAGCCCGTAGGTGTCGGCCGGTGTCGAGGGCATTACGACGGTGAGCCCGGGGATGTGCGCCAGCAGCGCCTCCAGGCTCTGCGAGTGCTGGCTGCCCGATGACTTGCCCGCGCCGAACTGCGTGCGCACCACCAGCGGGAGGGTCACCGCGCCGCCGGTCATGAAGCGCAGCTTCGCGGCTTGGTTCATCAGCTGGTCCAGGCAGACGCCGATGAAGTCCATGTACATCAGCTCGACCACCGGCCGCATCCCGGCCATCGCGGCGCCCACGCCGACACCGACGACCGCGCTTTCGGAGATGGGAGTGTCGCGCACGCGTCCCGGGTACTTCTCCGCGAGCCCGCGGGTCAGGCCGAAGACGTTGCCTCCGGCACCGACGTCGATCCCGGCGACGAAGACGCCCTCGTCGGAGCCGAGTTCGTAGTCCAGCGCCTCGTGGACGGCGTCCATCGTGCGGAAGATCTCGCCGGTCGGCTCCGGCGGCTCGGCCACCGGCTCGCGAGGCACACCGACGTAGTGGTGCAGCGTCTCCGGCGCGGGTTCTTCGGCCGCCTTGGCCTCGGCGACGGCCTTCTCGATCAGGATGTCGATCTCGTGGTCGATCTCCGCGATCCGGCCGGGGTCGAGCCGCGCGGCCAGCCGCGGCAGCGGGTCGCGTTCCTTCCACGCGGCCAGTTCCTCGGGCTCGCGGTAGCGCTCGGGGTCGCCCTCGTAGTGTCCGTGCCAGCGGTAGGTCTCGGCCTCCAGCAGTACCGGTCCGGCACCCGCACGCAGGTCGGCGACGAGTGCGGTCACTGTGTCGGCGACCGCCACGACGTCATTGCCGTCCACGTGGGCGTATTCGACGCCGTAACCACGGGCGCGGTCGGCCAGCGTCGCGCGGTGCTGGTCCGCGGCGGCCGAGAACTCGGCGTAGTGGTTGTTCTCACAGCAGAAGATCACCGGCAGCTGCCACACCGCGGCCAGGTTGACGGCCTCGTGGAACATGCCCTGCGCGACCGCGCCGTCGCCGAAGAACGCAAGCACGACTCCGCCGCGTCCCCGCAGCTGCGCGGCGGTGGCGGCTCCGGTCGCGATGGGCAGGCCTGCCGCGACGATCCCGTTCGCCCCGAAGATCCCCTTGCGGGGGTCGGCGATGTGCATCGAGCCGCCGCGGCCCTGGCAGGTTCCGGTGCGCCGGCCCATCAGCTCGGCGAACATGCCGGTGACGTCGAGGCCTTTGGCGATGCAGTGCCCGTGCCCGCGGTGGGTCGAGGTCACGACATCGCGGTCGTCGAGGGGCCAGCAAGCACCTACCGCGGATGCCTCCTGGCCGATGGACAAGTGCAGGAAACCGGGGATCTCGTTGGTGCGGTACAGCCGCGACGCCCGGTCTTCGAACTGCCGGATCAAGCGCATTCGCCGGTACAGCTCGAAGAGCGCCGTCGGATCCGCGGAAAGCTCGGTGGCAACAGTGGCAGTCATCGCGTCCTTGCCTTGTCTGCTCGTGGTACCGCCCTCGCCCCTTGACATTCGGCGAGGAACCACGATTCTTGTACCGTTCGGACTAAATTACAAGCGTCGAGGGGAAGCGATGGGCATGCGGGCCCTGCGGTGGCACGGAAGAGGGGATCTGCGGCTCGACGAAGTCGAGGAACCCGGCCCGCCCGGACCGGGTCAGGCCGTCGTCGAAGTCGCCTACAGCGGCATCTGCGGCACGGACCTGCACGAGTTCCGGCACGGCCCCAACCTCATCCGGACCGGCCCGCACCCGCTGACCGGGCACGAGCCGCCGGTGACCCTGGGACACGAGTTCAGCGGCCGGGTGACCGCCCTGGGCAGTCCCGTGCCCGGGATCGACGTCGGCACGCGCGTGGTCGTCGACCCCTGCCTGCGCTGCGGGGTCTGCCGGTGGTGCCGGCACGGCGAGTACCACATCTGCGCGAAGGGCGGTTCCGTCGGATTGGCCGCGGACGGGGCTTTTGCGCCTTACGTCACCGTGCCGGTCGAGGGGCTCGTCCGGATCCCCGACGCCGTTCCGGACGACCTGGCCGCACTGGCCGAGCCGCTGGCCGTCGGGCTGCACGCGGTGCGCCGCGGCACGGTCCAGCCGGGGGACAACGTCCTCATCCTGGGCGCGGGACCGATCGGCATCGCCGCGCTGTTCGCGGCCAAGCTGGCCGGCGCGGCGGGCGTCCACGTCAGCGAACCGGTGCACGCGCGAGCCGAGCGTGCCGCCCGGCTGGGCGCGTCCGAAGTCTTCGACCCCACCTCGGCCGACGTGCGGCGCGAGGTGTTCCTGCGCACCGGCCGAGTCGGCCCGGACGTCGTGATCGAGGCGACCGGGCTGCCGTCGCTGGTCGAGCTGGCGGTCACCACGGTTCGTCGTGGCGGACGCGTGGTGCTCGCCGGGATCAGCGGAGGAGCCGCGTCACTGCCGATCACGCAGATCGTGCCGTTCGAGCGGACCGTGATCGGCTCACTCGGCTACAACTACGACATCCCCCGGGTGCTGGACCTGATCGCCGAGAAGCGGTTCGACCCAGGTGCGCTGCACACCGGCACCTATCCGCTTTCCGAGGGTTTGGCCGCTTTCGCCGAACTCGACGCGGACCGCGGCGCGCACCTGAAGATCCTGCTGACCCCGAAGGAGCTTTGATGGATTTCGACCTGCCCGAGGACGCCGTCGCCGTCCAGCGGCTGGTCCGCGACTTCGCGGCCAAGGAGATCGAGCCGTACGCGGCGGACTGGTCAGAGCGGGCCCACTTCCCGGCGAAGGTCTTCCGCACCTTGGGTGAGCTCGGCCTGATGGGCATGCTGGTCGACGAGGCCTACGGCGGCGCGAACGCCGGATTCGTCTCCTACGTCGCGGCGATGGAGGCCCTCGGGGCGGCCGACCAGTCCGTGGCCTCGGCGTGGAACGCGCACTCGACGATCGCGTCGCTGCCGCTCGCCACGTTCGGCACCGAGGAGCAGAAGCAGCGCTGGCTGGTACCGCTGGCGACGGGGCAGAACATCGGCGCGTTCGGCCTGACCGAACCGACCGCGGGCTCCGACGCCGCGAGCATCCGCACCCGGGCCCGCCGCGACGGCGACGGCTGGGTGCTCAACGGCACGAAGATGTTCATCAGCAACGCCGGTACCGAGATGAGTCTCGGTGTCACGGTGCTGGCCGTGACCGGCGACGGCGATAAGAGGCGCTTCGGCACGTTCTTCATCCCGGACGGCACGCCCGGCTACGAGAAGGGGCAGCCGCTGCGCAAGCTCGGCTGGCACGCGATGGACACCCGCGAGCTGGTCTTCACCGACGTCCGGCTGCCCGGCGACCACCTCATCGGCGAGGAAGGCAACGGCCTGCGCCAGTTCCTCGAGGTCCTCGACGCGGGCCGGATCAGCGTGGCCGCGCTCGGGCTCTCGCTGGCCCAGGCGTCCCTCGACCTGGCGCTGCGGCACGCGACCGATCGGCAGCAGTTCGGCCGTCCACTGAGTGGCTTCCAAGCGGTGGCGCACAAGCTGGCCGACATGGCGACGGAGATCGAGGCCGCGCGCGCCCTGGTCTACCGGGCGGCATGGCTCGGTGACCAGGGGCGTCCGTTCAGCCAGGAAGCCGCGATGGCGAAGCTGTACGCCTCGGAGGTCGCCAACCGCGCGGCGAGCGCGAGCGTCCAGATCCACGGCGGCTACGGCTACATGCGGGAATCGGCGATTTCCCGGTTCTACGCCGACGCGAAGATCCTGGAGATCGGCGAGGGCACCAGTGAGGTGCAGCGCAACGTGATCGCCAAGCGACTGCTGAAACGCCATTGAGCCTGCGTTCGGACATCTGAGTGCCGGTCCGTATTCATCGCAGCGTGTCAAGACCGACTACGTGCCATGGGAGCCACGATGACTGAGAAGACCGCTGAGTCACCGGCCCGGACCGATGTCGCCGTCTCGTCTCGGGAGGACTCCGGCGTTGGTCGAGGAGCTGCTGGTGGAGCAGGCCTCGATCGACGGGATGTGCGATGTCTACTGACGTCGGGTGGCCATCCGGCCGGAGCGGTTCGGTGCGCTCCTGTACCACTTCGGCACCCGCCGCCTGTCGTTCTTCAAGAGCCCGGCCCCGCTGACCGTCGGGCCGGAAGCACCGATCCTGGAACAGTCCTCCTGCTGATCGGTGACAGGAGTACGAGCTTGAGCGCTCAGTGCTGCAGCCGTGGTCACCGCAGGGTGACGTGGATCCGTTCGGCTTGACAGGTCCCGCACCGTCTCGCAGGAGCCGAGCAGGTGTTCGATGAGTTCGGGTCCGCTCGCGGCTTCCCCACGCGGGCGTCTCCGGCGCGTGTTCGTGGTGCTGGAGGTGCGTGGTGGCGGTACCGGAAGCAGTTGCCGGGCTGGCGGCGATTGCTGACGTCGCACGGCCGCTCAGCTCGGCGAGCCGAGCTCGGATCCGTCTGCTTCCGCCGGGTCGCTACCGGTGACGCCGGCCTTCGCCGGGCTGGTGCCGGGCGGCCTGCGGCGCGGCAGCACGATGTCGGTCGGAGGTTCCACCGCGTTGGTCCTCGCATTGCTCGCGGAGGCTACCCAGGAAGGATCGTGGGCGGCGGTCACCGGCATGCCGGACCTCGGCGTGGCGGCGGCCGCCGAACTGGGCGTCGACCTCGGCCGGCTGGCGCTCGTCCCCGATCCCGGGGCCGAGGTCGCTGCGGTGCTGTCGGCGTTGATCGACGGGTTCGACCTGGTCGTCCTGGGCCCAGCCGTCGCCCGTGGAATGCCGCCGCAGCTGGCGCGCCCGCTGGCCGGACGCGTCCGCAACCGAGGCGCAGTACTGCTCGCTGCGGGCCCGTGGCCAGGAGCCGATCTGGAGCTGCGTGTGTCGAACCGCCGGTGGCGCGGTCTCACCGACGACGGTTTCGGTCACCTCGAGTTCCGTGACGGCGTCGCGACCAGCCGCGGCCGCGGGGCTGCGGCTCGCCCGCGCAACGTGGCGCTGCACTCCCAGGCCCCTGGCGGTGCAGTCGCCCCCATCGAGGCGCCCGCGGGCCGCGGGCTGCGGCAGGTCGCCCGATGATCCGCGCGCAGCTGTGGCGCTCGAACTGGGCGAGACCGTCACGAGGTGCTCGATGATCGACCAGGTTGGTGAAGCCGTCCGGTCGGGAGCGTGCGGTGAGTTCGGTGCGCTGGTTCCGGTCCGGCCAGCGGTCAAGAAGATCGACTTGTGCTTGCGTGGCCACTGGTTCAACTTGGATCTCTACGACAAGCTTGCGCCCTTCAGCCAGGGTTACCAGTTGCACGGCTGGCTGTGCGAGGTGTGCCGAGGTCAAGAAGCTTGCGAGCGTGGGGCTCGGCGCCTCGCCGAGTGGGCGCACCTGGACGTCACGGTCCAGCACGCGCCCGACGTGGCGCCGACCGGTGGTCTCGTCCTGGTCGCCCATCCGCCGGCCGCGGGAACGCTGGCCGGACGGATCGAACTCCACCTCGACGGCACCGAGGTCGGCGAGGTGACGGCGAGCCCGTGCGGGAGGTGCCGAACAGCCACGCTCGACTATGTCCACGTCGCCACCGACTACCGGCGACTCGGCTTCGGCCGCACGCTGGTGGCGGCTGCGGTGGCTCGGGCGCCGTCGTACCGGTGGACGGCTCCGCTTCCGGACGGTCCGGTGCGCAGTCGTTCCGCGTTGCTGTCAGGGCGGTGACACGTCCAAGCTTCGGACGGTCTTCGCCGTCAATGCCGGCCGATGGGCTTGTGCTTCGCCCGGATCGAGCGGCCGGTGAAGCGGCTGTTCTCGATGGCGGCGATGGAGAGGTGGATCTGCTCGTCGTCCGGTGCGGGGAGGGCGGCGTTGAGCACGATGGTGAGGCTGCGGCGGCGGACGTCGATGAACACCGGGTCGATGTCGGCGGTGCACGCCTCGCGTACGGTCGCCTGCCAGTGGGCGAGGTCTTCGTCCGGGCCGAGGTCTTCCCAGCGCGCGATCATCCACTTGCCGCGCTGGAGCTCGCCGACGATTTCCGACAGCTCGGACACCCAGTAGGGCGCGGCGACGCTCGTCATGACACAGCCCCCGGAGTGAAGCCGGCCGGGATGCGCCACTCCGGTCGGGGGTCGACGAGGGCTCGGCACATCGTCCGCGGGCCGGCGAAGGCGGTGCGACCGTGCAGCCAGCGGCGGTTGTTGACGACGTAGCCGCTGCCGACATTCGTCGGGAGGACGATGGTGTGGCGGTCGATGGTCTGAGCGAGAACGGCGAGCCGGCGTTGAGTGTGCGGCGCGAACCGGGCCAACTCGTCGCGGCGGAGCCGGATGCCGACCAGGCCGCGGTGGCCGGGTTCGAAGACGTTGCCGACGACTCCGGCCGCGCCGCCGAAGTAGGCGCCGCGCCGGGCCGACAGGTCGGCTATCGCCTCGGGGGCGTTCGTGGCCAGCTCGTCGTGAACCGCGCGGCCGTCGGCCAGGAGCAGTCACCGCCGCGGTCGGCGGGGCGGACACAGGTCATGGCCACCAGTAGCGGAGGCTGCGGCAGGTCAGAACAGTCGGTGTGCACGGCGAGCGCGTGCCGGCTGAACCCTGCCCTCCCCACCGGCGGGCGGGCGCTCCCGCGGTCGGTGATCACCGTAAGCCCTGAGCTGGTGCTGTCGCGGTGGGGCACGAGCCGGCCGAGGCGGACCGTCAGCTGCAGCAGCTGCTGTTCCGTGTGCACGCCGTCGAACAGGGCGACACCATCGCGGGCCAGCACGGCGGCCAGCTCGCCGACGCCGCCCGCCGCACCGACGTTGACGCGGCATTCCGACAGCGTGGTCACGGACATGCTGGCACCCTCCTCCGGTTGTAGGCACTGTGAGTTCGACCAGCACACCGGTCCAGGTCGGCGGCGTCCACTGACAGATCGTCAACCCCGTGACAGCGCTGATGACCGGGTCGCGCTGCTACGGTCGGTGACACGGAGCGCGTGGAGGGCGGGAGGCTGGTGTCGGTGGCGGAGACCGGGTACCCGGTGTCGATCAAGGGAGTGCTGATCCGGGACGACCGGGTGCTGCTGGTGCACAACGAACGCGACGAATGGGAACTGCCGGGCGGCCGGATCGAAGCCGGCGAGACCCCTGAGCAGTGCGTCGCGCGGGAAATCACCGAGGAGTCCGGATTGCCGGTCGACGTCATGGGAATCCTCGACGCCTGGGTGTACCACATCGCCGTCGCCAACAAGGACGTGTTCATCGTGACGTACGGCTGCACGTCTCCCTCGAACGCAGCGCCGGTAGTCAGCCACGAGCACAGCCGGATCGGCGAGTTCGCCGAGCACGAGGTTCCTGGCCTGCGCATGCCCAACGGGTACAAACGCTCCATCGCCACCTGGTTCGACCGGCTCCGCGTTCTGCAACCGGCCCGGTAGCGATCATGGCCGGTTGCGAACGCTGCGGGACGGCCTTGAGCCGCTACGCCCGTGCCACGGTCTGTCCGGCCTGCCGAGCCGCGACCACCAGCCTTTCCCCACGACCCGCAGGCGCACGCCGGGGACGTCGCCCGGGCACCGGCACATCGCGTGCGCTCTCCGCCTTCCGTTCCACCTGTTCGGGGTCACCGACGCGGACGACGCCGACTTCGCGGCGCTCGTGCAGTTCGGTGACAGCGTGATCCGGCTGGCCGAGATCGCGCGCCAGTCCGGTTGGGTGGTCGAAGCCGTCAACGACCTGTGGCCGCTGGCCGCCCGGCTCGAAGCCCGGGCAGCCGAAGGACGCCTCGAGCGCGAGACCTTGTACCTGCTCGCCTCCGCGCGCCTGGCCCTCGGCGTTTCCCTCGGCACCGTGTTGCCCGAGGAGCGCCTTCCCAGTGCCGTGGCCTGGACCGGCAAGGCTCTCGTCTTGGCGCAGCACCTGGACGATGACCGCTTCCTGGCGGGTACTTTGCGGATGCACGGCAACGAACTGCGCAAAGCCGGTCGCGTCCGAGCCGCTGCCGCCCGGTTGGAGAGTGCCGTCGCCTTGTCCGCGACTCCCGCCGGGCAAGGCGCGGCGTCCGCGCTGCTCGCCCGAGCCGCAGGCGACGCGGGATTGCCGAACAGTTCACCGAAGCCATCGAAGGCTGCCGGCAGTGGCTCGGCGCGGGGACTGGCAGCGAACTGCTGCTCAACCCCTTCACGCTGAGCGAGATCCACGCGTGGACTCCTCGCCCTGGATCGGCCGCACGACGCTCTCGACGTCCTGAACACGGTCATGGGGGAGCCCGCCGCGCCGCAGTGGCAGGTGATCGAGCAGGTGACCACCGGCGAAATCCTTGCCGCGACAGGCGAACAGGCCGGTGCGGAGGAGGCTCTGGCCTCGGCCATCGCAACCGCCGGGCAACGATGGCTGCCCCACCAGCTCCAGCGGCCTGTCCGCGCTGCCGAGCATGGGCACCTCCAAGTCATCGCCAAAGCCGGACGCCTTGCGCTACAACGCCTTCATGGCTTGCTGTCGCCTGCCGCGTAGGTCCGCACCGCGGAGCCGGTCCTGCTGCAACGGGATGCCGTGGTCGCGTCGGTACGTCACATCACAGCTGTCGCACTGCCGGGGAACCTCGCGCGTTCGGCGTTCGCTCAACGGCAGGAAAGTCGCAATGTCCGAAATTCCGCAGAGTGTGGTGAACTCTTGCCCTGGCCGCAGCACTCCGGCAAGGCGATGCCACTCACCGTTGATCACCGGATGGACCGCCTGCGGGTCCACGTAGATCACTGCGCTCATCGTGACACCTCACGCTGCAACCGGTCGAATGCCGAGCGATAGCCCTTCACGATCTCGGGGTCGCCGAGGTAGATGCGGGCGTGCTCGTGTCGCAAGACAACGGTGGCGAATCCGGAGTCGGTTTCGTAGATGGTGAACGCGTCGATCGTCCCGGGCTCCGAAGTGCTCGTAGGGACGATCCCCGCCGTGACGTTCTCCAGCCGCGGCAGATCCGTATCGGAAGGCCAGGCGGCTTCGCTCACGAGTATGACGCTAGGGAAGTGCTTCGGCCGGTCGATTTCCCGGACTTGCTGCGCGAAGATCGCTTGGTCGATGTCGTCGGACGGAACGTCGCGGCACTGCAGCTCGGCCCGGATGTAGTCCGGTGTCCGCAAGAACTTCGGGACGCTGTGGGGTGCCCACTCGAACTTGCGAGCCGCGAGCTGCTCGTAAGCGGGCTCCAAACTGGGAGTATCCGGAGCCAGTCGTTCGACGCAGTTCAAGCGGTCGCCCTGCTCGTGGATCTGCACGAGTAAGCGGTACGCCGGCGGCCTGACCCGCAGATGCCCCAGGATGTACCCCAAAGCCTCCGCCGGAGGCCGGCGTAGGCCTGTTTCCCACGCCGAAAGAATCGAGGGGTTGAAGCCCAGCCGCCGAGCCATAGTGCGCAGGCTGACGTCGTGCTTGATGCGCAGTTCGCGCAGGGCGTGGCCGAGGAGCAGCAGTGCCGGGTAGACCTTGAGTTCGGACATGGAGGTTCTCATTCCGTGCGCAGGAGATGGCTCGGTGCCGCGACGATCCCGGCATCGATGTCGTCGGCGCGGGTGCGGAGCAGGTCGACCACTTCCTCGACCTTGTCCGCGAATTCGCGTTGTTGGCCCGGTGTCGCCGTACCGTCCGTCAGCTGGGTCCTGAGCACGGCGATCCGAGCTTCGACGGTCAGGAGGACCTCGACCAGCTTCTGCGTGGCGCGCGTCATGCCAACCCCGGATCGTACTGGTGGTCCGTCTGAACCGGACAGTCGGCGGAGCCCGACGAGGATTCGGCACAGCAGAACGAATTCGTGGTGCTCGGCAACCCGCAGGTCCGCTTCGGACGGCCAGGCGATCTCCGTCGACGGCACCGTCGTTCACCACCTCGTGGATCGGCGAGAGCGGACGTAACTCTGCGGGTTGCCCCAGGTCGGTGACATCCAGGCGGAACGGGGCGCCTCTTCGCTACGGTCGGAGTGCCGGGCCCAGCATCGCCCGGCACCGGCGGCTTCCTCCTCGCCCGTGGTTTCACTCCAGTCTCCACGGTGCCGGGGAGGAAGCCGCTCACCGCGGAAGCCCACGGACTTGGCCAAACGATTCGTCGTAGCATCGCCGGATCACCTCCCCGGGATCGATTCCCAAGCCACAGCAGAGGATCGCGAACGCGACGACGGGCATTGCGCGGCTGCCGCGCTCCCAGTGACCGAGGACGGCC
Source organism: Amycolatopsis mediterranei (assembly GCF_026017845.1). Lineage (NCBI taxonomy): Bacteria > Bacillati > Actinomycetota > Actinomycetes > Pseudonocardiales > Pseudonocardiaceae > Amycolatopsis > Amycolatopsis mediterranei. Next base: position 8,198,029 of record NZ_CP100416.1, on the reverse strand, counting down.
GAGCTGTAGCCGACGCCGCACGCGGTGAGGAGGTCGGTTCTGGACCAGCCGCGCATCCTCCGTGCCGCTCGCAACTCGGTCGCGAGTGCGGCCAGGAACTGGTGTGTCGCGAGGGCGACGACGGTTCCTCGCGGTGAGTGAAGCGTCGAGGACTCGGCCTGACGTCCCGGACCGGCCAGGACTGTGCCGGTTTTCGCAAAATCGCTTACCCACCGCCGAATCGTCGTGGTTGACACGTTCGCACGTGCTGCCATGCCCGCCTGCGATTCGCCGTCGTACCAACGCTGCACGGCTTCCGCGCGGACGCGCGTGCCGCCGTCGGAGTCTTGCGCGGCGGCGGCAAGGGCGTACCGTTGCCGGCTGGTCAACTTAGGGCGGGTCGTCGGACTCACCGCGCGTCCTCATCGGCCCAGTCCAGTACCTCGAACAGAACCTCATCGGGTGCTCCCGTGATCGGTCCTCGAATCGGGAAGCTGCCGTGCTTGCCCCAGTCGCCCGGCGCGAACCTCGCGCCGATCGCCTGCATCGGGTTCTTGGCGGCCTCGATAACCACGACGTCGTCGTGGGTGCCCGCAGCTCGTCGGCCGATCAGTTCCTCGGGTTCGGCCGAACCGGGCGGACGACCCGTCCACTCCCAGCCGCGCTCGCGCGAAACTGCGATCGCGCCGCTGGCGCGCTCCCACGCCAGGGGCAGTTGGCCCCACTCATCCGGGCTGTTCATGGGTCCCTCCCGAGGCGGTGGTGCGGCGGCGGAGATGCGGGATAAGGCCCTGTCGGGGAAGGCCCTTGCTCCGCCGCCTGTCGTGGGCAGGCGTCGCCTGTGGATTAGTGCTGTGAGCACGATCGCGTAAATTTGCGTGTCATGCAAGTACTTGGCTCTGCAAATTTACATAGCCACTCGTTTGGGTTACCGTGCAACTTGGACGTGCTGTCGTAGGCTCGACGCCGACCGATCGAGAGAGGTGTCCGTGGCCGACGAGACCAAGGCGAAGACCGCTGGAGTTCGCATGCGGCGAATCGCGCGAACGATCCTTGCCTGGCGTACTGCGAGTGGTCAGGATCAGATGGAGGTCGCGAAGGCGGTCGGCTGGTCGAACGCGAAGCAGTCGCGGATCGAGACCGCCAAGCTGCCGATCACGCCGGCCGACGTCATGACGCTCGCCCTGCACTTCGGTCGCCCTGCCGAGGAACGCGACGCGCTGTTCCGCGACGCGCAGGCCGCGCAGAGTTCCCGCTGGCTGGACCAGATCTCCGCCGAGGCGTTCGCCGCGGACGTGCGCGAGTATGTGGCACTCGAGTCCGAGGCCAGTGAGGCGCGGATCTTCAAGATCGATGTCGTGCCCGGGCTGTTCCAGACCGAGGACTACGCCAGGGCCATCTCGATGCTGGGCTCCGCGCCCGACGACGAACGCCGCGAAGAGCGAGTGCAGGCGCGCATCCGGCGCCAGGCTCGGTTGCAGGACGAGGCACCGCTTCGCGTCCGGTGCGTGCTGACTGAAGCGGTGCTCAGACTCCAGGTCGGCGGTCGCGAAGCCTGGCTCGAACAGCTCCGGCGAATCGCCGACCTCATGGAGGTGCCCAACGTCGACATCCGGTTCCTGAAGAGCGAGAACGGCGCCTATCGCGCGATGGGCTATCCCTTCACCGTCCTGAGCTTCGACGACAGTGAGCCGGACATCGGCTACATCGAGCTGCTGCGGGCTGGCGTATACCTTGAGCAGGACACCGAGGTCCAGCCGTACGTCGAAGCCTTCGAAGAACTCTGGACGTCGGCGGAGGAGCCGGCCGAATCGCGTGAACTGCTGACGGAGATCATCGGAGCGGCCGGGTGATCAAAAGACTGGAGACAGACGTTGGACGAGACGCAACTGCCGGAGGCGGTGTGGCGGAAGAGTAGCTACAGCGGCGAAGGTGGCAATGAATGCGTCGAGGTGGCGATCCTCGGCGACAGCGCTGCGGTCCGTGACTCGAAGGACCCGCAGGGCGGGTTCTTCGTCGTGTCGGACGCCGGCTGGTCGGCTTTCCTGACCACCGTCACGAAGTAGTCAAAGGTAAAGCGGGCGGGTTCCGGGGCTGGCCGGGCCCGCCCGCACTGCGTCGCCATCGAACGCACGTTCTACTCGTCTGATAGGTTCGTCGCGCCGAGGTCGGGATCGCTGTGTCAGGAGGTCGCTGTGGCGTGGTTGCTGAGGGAACGAGCTACCGGCCGGGAGTGGCGCATCGGCGACAGCGACCTCGCGTGGGAGGCCGGCGGCTACGACACCGTGCGGTTCGAGCTCCACGTCCTCGACGAGGACGTCACTGGAGCTCCTGACGGCCTACCCGCCAGTCGCGTGGCCTCAGCCTGCGGAAGGTGAAGCTCGGGCGATCTCGTCGCCCGGCGCCTAAGATGATCATCTCGGATCTTCTGATCATGGGGTGGGGTGCCGGATGGCGGGGATGGTTCGGCTTGCCATCGGGCTGGTCGCGTCGCTGGCGCTCACCCCGCTGATCGTTCGCCTTCTGCGCCGGTCGACCCGCAGGAGATTGCAGCGCTGGTTCGTCCTGGAGATCGCCGTTGTTGTCGTGGCTGCCGGGGCACTGGTTGCGCTCTGGAGGCCGGACGCGATCGCGTTGGGCGCGGCTTTCGTCGTCCTGGGGATCCCGGCCGCGGCGGTCGACGCCGTCGAGCACCGCATCCCGGACCGGCTCAGTCTGCCGCTGTGCGGCGCGAGCATCTTGGCGGCCGTCGGTGCCGCGATCGCCGGGCACGACGTCGGAAGTGGTTTGCGAGCCCTCGCCGGTGGCGCGGTCTGGGGCGCGGCGCTGCTGGTTTCCTATCTGGTGACCGGCCAGCCGGGTCCGGGCGACGTCAAGCTCACTCCCAGCGTCGGCATCCTGCTCGGCTGGTTCGGTTGGGCATGGGTCCTCGGCGGCTTCCTTGCGGCGTACATCCTCACGGCCGTGGCGGGAGTCGTTGGCGTCCTGCTTCGCCGGTACTCGTTCCGCGAGGGCCAGGTGCCGATGGGACCGTCGATGATCGTGGTCGCGTTCGCGGGCGCCACGCTGGCCCAGCTATGAACCGGCAAGGCGAGATCTGCTCTTGACGAACCGAAGAAGCTCGCCAAGCCCTACCGCTTTGCGGAGCTCGCCCTTTACGATCGCTGTCGTTTCGGGCGCTCTGGAAAACATCACGTGGGGTGTCACGACCACACCGAGGATTTCGTCGAAGGCGCTGAAGTCATAATTGTCGCCCACCGGATGTCGTCGCACCGTCGCGATCACCTGGTCCCACTGCCGAACGGCCTCGTTCAGGCGTTGCTCAACGTTCCGGACGACGGAGTACTCGCCGGCGGCGTACCGCTCGGTATGTGGCATGTTCTTGCAGCTGACCAGGAGAAGGGCTCGGCCATGCTGGCCGATCGCGTCGACATCGGTCAACTTCTTCGAGGTCAACTTCAGGTCACGGCCCCGCAGTGTTGCCATTCTCTCCGTCGGACGCCAGCTGCTTCGATCCAGAGCGTCCTGGACGAAGAGTTCGAATTCATCCGAGATGACGTTGACGACATCCCCGCCGAGGTCGCGGGGCATGGTGACCATGTGCACCAATCTCTGCGTGGCAGCGTGGAGGTCCACCACGACCTGCTGACCGCCGGCGCGGAGGACCGGGCCAGGCTGGAAGGGCCAGCACACCGGGCCGATCTCACTTATCCTCGCGAGGGCCTCCTCGCCAGTTCGCGGAACACTGCCCCGAAACATTGCTTCGAGGTCTCCTCTGGACAACTCCAGTTTCCAATCGAGCGCTCTGATCAGCCCCTCGCGTGGCAGTGTCGTGTAACCGACCTTGGGAACTCCGACGCCCATGTGGAAACCGTCCCGCACGAGCACGTACATCAGACCTTGCAGCAGGAGGACCAGGCTGGGCAAAGCGTCGGGCCACCACTGGCGAGTGTCGTCGGCGACCCGGTCGAGCGCCCGGCGGAGGTCGTCCAGTGAGGTCGGCCAAAAGACGAACTGCCCTCTGACCTGGGCTGGAATGCTGTCCGTGGGCTGACCGAGCCAACTCGGTACGACCGGCCAGAGACCCGGCAGACTCGCCACGGTGAGGAGAAGGCCCATCGAGGGGACGCTTCGATCAAGTGAACGAAGTCCTTGCAGCCAGGTGCCGCCGGGATCCTCGGCCACGCGCTCGTCATACTGCTCGATCGAATCCTCAAGTAGGGGATCTCCGACCGGCTCTGGGAGCCGGTCAACGTGGACAGTGAACCTGGTGCCCTTCCCAGCGCGCCGTATCCAGGCGTGGCACTGGGACATGGCGACCGCGAGTGATGCCATCCGTGCGACAGGCCTTAAAGCGATCTCGTCCGTCGGATACACCACGGCTCCGTCGACGAAACCTCGCTGCATGTCGTCCGTCTTGTCTGACAGGCCGGTGAGTGTTTCGGCCAAGCCGTGGTCGGCAGGTGCGGTGGTAGACAGGTGGCCGGCGAAGTACTCGCGGGAAATCCGGCGGAAATACCAAAGCCAACCGGCCGGAGAGTAGATCTGCGCGCGTACCCGCGCCTCGGCCTCCAGCCGACTGCACACATTGCGGAGGTACTCGGTGGCGGCTGCCGGTTCCAGGATCACGCCGGCCTGATAGCCGCGCGGCAGAAGGAGCAGGAAGCTCCTGCGAACCCGTTCCTGCTCTCTCGGCCACACGCTTTCGAACGCGCGGGAGACTGCGTAGATCGTCGGATCGTTCACTTCCACGTCAGTATCGGGAGGTCGCGATCGACTCTCACCCGCTGAAGCCTCGCTAGTAGGCATGGTGCACGCTCCACAAAATCACCGTCGATGAAGCTGTCGCCCGGAGCGATCTTCGTGTTACGAGCGAATGGCACCTCGGGCCGGATCCGCGACAGACCGAGGCAATGGGACGCCAATCGGCATCAGGCCGAGCGGCGAGCGCCGTCCGAGTCATCGCGACGGCGATGGCGTGCCTGGTCGACGATGTCCGGGTGCCTGCTGACCCAATCGGCCAGCGGCTGCATGGCGTCGAGCGCCTCCCGGGTCGCCGGCGCCAGCGAGTAGACGACCGATGGCGGGAACACCCCGGGCTCCTGATCGCGGATTATGAGGCGGTCGGCCGTCATGGTCTTCAACGTGCGCGTCAGCACGCTGGCGTGCAGCACCCGCGGCCGTCCGGACCAGTTGTTCGCCGCCGCGGCGTGGTTCAGCGTGCCGACCATGCCGAGCAGTTCGGTGTAGTGCTTCGGGCCGCTCTTCAACGCCAGCAAGATCGCCGTCATCCAGTCGCCGCCGAAGAGCTGCCTCGCATCGTGCAGCTTGCGCAGCCGCTCGGCGTCCTCGGCGGTGATCTCTTGTGAGCTCGGTCGAGTCATCGTCCCCTCCCCGGTTCGATCACCCCAGGCTGTTGATCTTAAGTTTCTGCAGGTGGCGTCTCAACTATCGACGAGACATTCACCTGATCAGGCCTTAATCTGAGTTAAAGCGCCTGGTGGGCGGTACCGTCGAAGGGAGCTGAGGAGGGGTGATGGCTGAACGTCCCGCGCGTGACTTCGCGGACAAGCTGAACCACCTGTTTGCCGTCACGAAGTCTCCGGAGGGCGACGAGTACAGCAACGACTTCGTCGCGGACTCCATCACGGCCGCGGGTACGAAGATCTCCGGCACCTACGTCTGGCAGCTTCGGAAGCGGAAGCGGGACAACCCGACGATCAAGCACGTCGAGGGGTTGGCCAAGTTCTTCGGCGTCCCGTTCAACTACTTCTTCGACGACGACGTGACCGACCGCGTTGACCAGCAGCTGCGCGACCTCGCAGCGGAGCAGGAACGTCTCAAGGCCCAAGCTGGTGCCCCGGAAGCACAGCTCATCGCGATGCGGGCCGGTGAGCTGACCCCGGGCCGACGTCAGCTCGTGATGGATCTTCTCGACGTCGTCTACCGCGATCAGCAAGCAGAGCAGGAGCGGAGCCGGGGAGGGGAGGGATGAGCGAGCGGGCGCTCCGGCGGCGGTGCCGGCGGTTGCTGAACGAGTTGGACATCCACCCGCCGCTGGACGTCGTGGAGCTGTGCCGGCGCGTCGGTGATCAGCGGGGAAAGCCGATCCGCCTGCTGGCACACCCGATCCCGGTGCCGGGTCCGTTCGGCGTGTGGATCAGCACGCGCCCGGCGGACTACATCCTGTACCAGAGCGAAACCAGCGGGCCGCACCAGAACCACATCATCCTGCACGAGCTCGGACACCTGCTGGCAGGTCACCAGAGCGACCCGTGCGACGACAAGCTGCTCGCCGAGCTCTACCCGGACATGACGACGGACAGCCTGCGCGAGCGGTACCCGGACCTGGAGCCGGACGCTGTTCGCCGCGCGCTGCGGCGAACCTCGTACGACACCGAGCAGGAACGCGAGGCCGAGACCACCGCGACGATCGTCCTGGAGTGGGCCTCGGTTCTCGACCACGTCGTCGTCAGCGGGGGCTCGAGCGGCGCGGCGCGGCGGATGGGCGCCGCGCTCGAAGACCGGTTGGGCTGGCTGTGAAACCACTGATCGCCGCGTACGGCATCGTGTCGGCCGTCGTGCTGCTCTGGCTGGTGCTGAGGCTGGTCCGGAATCCCGGCAACGCCGCGCTTCGCAGCGTGACAGCGCTGGTGGCCTGCCTGGCGGTTGCGTTCCCGTTCGGCGCCGCGGCCGACAACGGCGCCCGGGTGGCCGGGCTGCCGCCGATGATCTCGCGGTTGACCCAGCACGGTGTTCTGCTGGTCGGGGTCTACTGCCTGGTGTGCTTTTTCCTGTTCTCCGCGCGAGAGCGGCCGGTCGCGCGGCGACGGGCCGTCTGGTACGCGCTTCCGCTGCTCGCGGCGGAGGTGGCACTCGTCGTCGCCGCGCTGGCGACGCCAGCCTCCGCCCGGACCAACGACCAGTCGGTGCCCAGCGTGGCGATCTTCTTCATCGCCGCGGACGTGTTCATGGCGATCGGCTTCGCTGCGGCGGCGGTGTGGGCCTGGCGGTTCGCGCGCGAGGCGGTCGGCAGGCTGGCTCGAGGACTGCGCATCGCGGCCATCGGCCTGGTGGTCATCGTCGTGGCGAACTGCGTCTTCGTGCCGGCGATCGTGCTGACCTTGGTTTACGACGTCGGCGTCGCGGAGAGGCCCGGATCCGCGGGGACGGTGATGGGTGCGCTCGCCGCCACCTTTTTGCTGATGCCTGGCGTACTGCTGTTCTTGGCCGGAGTCACCTATCCGGCTGCGGTGACCAGGTGCGGTGCGGTGCGGATCTGGTCGCGGCACCGAAGTGGGTATCGGCAGCTGGCTCCGCTGTGGACGGCGTTGCACTCGCGGTTTCCGGACGACGCACTGGATCGCGTTCCGGCGGCACCTTGGCGTGACGTGCTTCGCCTTCGGGGGACGCATCGTCGGTACTACCGCCGGGTCGTCGAGTGCCGCGACGGGCTGGTCCGGATCAGCCCGTACCTGGCGCGGACCGATGCCACGGCCGACCTGCCGAGCCGCCTGGAGCAGGCGCTGGCCGCGCACGCGGCCGGTGAACCGGCTGACGTGAAGGCGGTTCCGGTGGCGCTTCCGGAGGGCGAGGGACTGGACGCCGACGTGCGCGAGCTGATTCAGCTGGCGCGGGGCCTGGAGACGAGGGGAGCGGGATGACCAAGGCGTTGATCATCGGCGGAGGCATCGCGGGGCCGGTCGCGGCGATGGCGCTCCAGAAGGCGGGTATCGACTCCGTTGTCTACGAGGCATACCCGGAAGGTGCAGACGACGTCGGCGCTTTCATGACGATCATGAACAACGGCTTTGACGCGCTGCACGCCATCGATGCCGACAAGCCGGTGCTGGAGGCGTCGTTCCCGGCCGACCGAGCGTTGTTCTGGAGCGGATCGGGCAAGCTGCTGGGTGAAGCGCCCATCGGCGGCGGCTCGACCGGCGCGTACGGGCCGCACACGATCAAGCGGGCCGAGCTGTACCGGGTGCTGCACGACGAGGCCGTGCGCCGCGGGATCAAGATCGAGCACGACAAGCGGCTCGACGACGTGGACACCGACCTCGATCAGAGCGTGGCGGCGGTCTTCGCGGACGGCACCCGCAGAGAAGGCGACCTGCTGATCGGCGCCGACGGCATCCACTCGGCGACCCGCGTGCTCATCGAACCGGACGCGCCCGAGCCGCGCTACACCGGGACGGTCGTGCTGTGCGGCTATGCCAGGCGGGCGCCCGTCGATCCGGTGCCGGGCGTGTACCGGATGATCTACGGCAAGCGGGTCTTTTTCGCCTACACGACCGCGCCCACCGGTGAGACATGGTGGTTCGTGAACCTGCCAGGCCCGGAGATGAGGAAAGCCGAGTTGGCGGAGACGTCGCTCGAGGGCTGGAAGAGGCAAGCCACGGTGCTGCTTCGGGGAGACCGGTCGCCGGCGTCTGCGATTGTCGAAGCGTCGGAGGAGATCCGGGCAAGCAACGGGTACGACATCGCGTCCACCCCGACCTGGCATACGGGCCGGATGATCGTCATCGGCGACGCGGCGCACGCCGCGGCGCCGAATGCCGGACACGGCGCGTCGATGGCGATGGAGGACGCCATCGTCCTGGCGAAGTGCCTGCGCGACGTGCCGGACGTCGCCGACGCGTTCCGAATCTATGAAGGGCAGCGCCGGGAGCGAGTCGAGCGCTTGGTGGCGACCAGCGCTCGGATGGGCGGCACGGCAACTCCGGGGCCGGTCAAGCGGATTCTCCGCGACATGGCGATCCGCAAGCGTCTCAAGGGCGGGCCGCGGAACACGGCGGTGTGGCTGACCCAGCACCACATCGACTGGGAAGCGAATTACGGCTGTGTGAGGCGTCACCGAAGCTGAGCTTCTGTCCATGGCGGAAGCGTCGGCGGACGACACGGATTCGGGCGAGACCGAGGAGGAGAGCAGCTCGTCCGAAGGCGCCGAATCCCCGGTGGAAGACCGACCTGTGGGAACGAAGCGTCGGTCCTTTGCGCTCAAGGGCTTACTCGTCGGCCTGCTGACGTTCGTCGGCTTGGTGGCAACGACCGTGGCCGGCGTGTATGCCGCTGTTTACACGGTCACCCCGGACCTAAGACCTCGCGAAAAGCTCGGCGCCACTATCGACCACATCGCGGTCGAACATGCCGTCGACTACACCGGCTATCTGCAGAGGATGGGCGACACTGACACGACCCGGCCACAGAACGTCAGTCCGATGCCAGGCGACATGGTTTTCGTTCGCGTGTCGCTTCTCGGCTACAAGGACCGGAGCTACGGGTTGCAAATCCAGCTCCTCGACGAGCGAGGAGTCCAACTGCCGCCGCGCGAGGGCACTCCCCCTCCAACAGACGCAGGGTAGCTGCGAAGACCTCAGCCCGAAAGCTGACGAGGACGGCATCACGTGGCGCTGCTGGGCGGTGACGCCGACCCCTGGCACGAAGTACCGCATCCGCGCCGAATTGTTCGACTACGGTCTGTCCGCGGACCTCGCCGAAGGCACGATCACCGGCCGTAAACCGTTGCTGGACTTCAGGGAAACCGATCTCTTCACGGCGGTCGACTTCTGCCTTGATCGCCCATGAGGTCGCTGACAAGGTGAAATCACGGCTATTTCCCATGCGTACCTCAAAGTCCGCGTCATGCACCGTTTGCAGTGCGTGGGACGTCCGCCGGTAGACCGGATCCATAGCAAGAACATGGACTGGTTTGGAGGACGGAATGTCAAACTCGAAAATATTTCGCGGGGCAGGTCGGATCATTAGCGCGGCCTCAGCGGTGATCGCCATGTTCGGATGCGTCTCCGTGTCGGCTGCCGATGCAGCTGTCCCGCACACGATGGCGGAACACTGCGGGTATCTGGAATGGGGACAGTACCGTCACTGTGACGGCGGGACGGGTTCCACTGTCATGCTCGACGTCCAAGACGTCTGGGGGAACATCTATCACTACTGCGTCGGGCCAGGCGTGACGGACCTGCAGCCGGTCATCAGATGGCGCGTGACCGGCGCGTGGTGGAACGGTGGCGTGGGTTGCGCCCCCGGATACTACGGCCCGGCCTGACACATCCGAGTGAACAGATCAACGTCGTCGCGCTCTGCCGGTTTGATGGCCATATCAACGGTCGTCAGAGAGGTTTGAACAATGACGGAAAGCTGGTTGTCCGTAGTGGCGCTCGTTCTCGTTTCGGCCGGATTGGTCAGTTGTGCGGGGGATACGCAGGGAACGGCGCCGAGTGCGTCACCTTCCAGCGTCTCGCTTCCGCCGGATCCGAAAAGTCCCGACGATGATGCCGCTCAGTCCGCGTTGGCCGCCTACGAGTCGTACTGGCAGATCAGTGAACAAGCCGGGCATTCTCCACGCGGGAAGGATTGGCGGCCGGAGCTGGCGAAGGCGATGGCCGATCCGGCGCTGACGGACTACGTGAACGAGGTCGCCAACCTCGTGTCCGTTCCGGCGCACGTCGTCGGCCGGTACGGGCGGGCGCCGAAGGCGACCACGGTGTCGCTCGGCCGGCCGCCGAGGGTGGTCATCACCGACTGCCTCGACGCCACCGACGTGCACCTGGTCAGCGACAAGGCCGGTGAGACCGGCCGAAATCTCGATAATCCGGCTCAGCCGCGGCGATACGAATTCGAGGCCCAGGTCGTCCAGTACCCGGACGCCGATCGGTGGCTGGTTCAGCAAGTTCAACCACGTCTGGAGAAACGATGCTGAAGGGAAGCTGTGTCCTTGCGGCCGGCCTCGTCGCGGCGGCTGTGCCCGCGGTGGCGTATGGCCAGGCAGGCACAGGCCAATGCGAGTCGGCCGGCACCCGCGGGATCTGCTGGGTGGCGGCCACCGACCCGGGGCGGCCCGGCGGCACGGCGGCAGGCGATAAGCCGCAGCGCGGGACAGGCCCGGGCCACCAAGCTGGCGCATCCGGAGGGCCGCGGCCGTCCTGCGTGGACCAGCCGTGGACTCCTCCGCCCGCCGGTGACCCGCTGTGGGGTGGACACTCGCCGTCAGAAGGCTCGTTGAAGCTCCTGATCTGCCAGGGCGGTGGTGCCCTGCAGGGATGGCCGCGGGTGGTGTTCGCCCCGAACGGACAGCCGGTCGTCGTCCCGCAAGTGTCGCCGGCGGCGCTGGCCGAGCAGGCCATCTCGGAGATGGGGTTGTCGGCCCCGGACATCCGGCTCGCTCCGCCGGCGGATTCGCCGCACGGCGCGACGATCGGCTTCCCGGTCTGGATGTGGACCGCCCGCCGCGAGGCCACGGTGGGCCCGGTGACGCGGACCGCGAGTGCCGGCTCGATCACGGTCACCGCCACGGCCACCTTGGCCAAGATCGACTGGTCGATGGGGGACGGGATCACGGTCAGCTGTCCGGGGCCGGGCGCCGAGTTCACCGACGGCCTGGCCGGACAGCCGTCACCGACGTGCGGCCACGTCTACCGCGACCTCGTCGCCGGGGGAGTGGCTGGGATCGACGCGACGAGCCGGTGGGAGATCCGCTGGTCGGGCGGTGGGCAGAGCGCGTTCCGGACGATGGCGCTGACCTCGTCGGCGCAACTGCCGGTCCGGGAGATCCGAACCCTGAACACCCGGGGCCCGCGATGACCACGCGGGTGCAGCCGCTGCGCGGCGTTCCCGACGCTCCACCTCCGGCACCGGTTCCGCTCCGGCCGCCGCGACGACGCCGCTCCAAGCTGCTCGTCCTGCTCGGCCTAGTGCTGTCCGCGCTCTCCGCTGCCGGGGTCGTGTGGGTCTTCCGCGCGACCGACGAGGCAGTGGCCGCGGTCGGCGTCGCCCGGCCGGTCCGGTACGGCGAGGTCATCACCGCCGATGCCTTGCGCGAGGTCCAGGTCCGGCCCGACCCCGGTGTCCGGCCGTTGCCGTGGGATCGGCGGTTCGACGTCGTCGGCCGGACGTCCCCGACCGACCTGCAGCCGGGCGAGATCGTGACGCCCGACGCGGTGACGGACCCGGCCATCGTCCCGGGCGCCGGGCAGCAGCTGATCGGTGTGCCAGTGAAGCCGGGGCAGCTGCCCGCGGCGCCGTTGCAACCTCGCCAGCCGATCCTTCTTGTTCCCGCTGGTGTCGCGGGAACCGCTGCCGAGGCGTGGGCGCCGGTTCGCGGTGCGGTGATCAGCGTGAGCGACCGCGACGCGACCTCGACGCAGGTGATCGACGTCGTCGTGCCGGAGGCGAACGGCGTCCAGTTGGCATCCCGGGCCTCGGCCGGCGGTGTCGCGATCGTCGTGTTGCCGAAGGACCGGTGATCGACGTGTTGATCTCCTTCATCTCGGTGAACGGCAGCCCCGGCGTTTCGACGGCGGCACTGGCTCTGGGCTGGGTCTGGCCGCGGCACGCCGTCGTCGCCGAGTGCGACCCGGCGGGCGGGCGCGCGCTCAGCGTGTTCGACCCCGACGGCACCCACGGAAAGACCGGCGTGTTCGAGCTGATGCTGCAGGCGCGGACCATGCCGCTGCACCGGGCGATGTCGAGCCAGCTGCGCGTCCTGCCGGACGGCACCGGCCGCCATCATCTCCTGCCCGGCGTGGGTTCTCCGCGGGAAGCCTGCAGCCTGGATTGGCGCCGGCTGACGTCGTTGTTCCTCGACCTGGAGACCGTCGACGTCCTCGCCGACTGCGGCCGGTTCCACAGCCGGGCCACCGCGGCCGCGGTGTTGTCGGAGGCTGACCTGGTCGTGGCGGTCGTGTGCAACTGTCGCGGTTCGCTGCAAGCGCTTGCGAAGGCTGTGGACGTGATCCGGGAGGAGCACGGCGTCTTCGACCACGATGGACTCGTGGTCCTGGTCGCTGATCCGGACCCGCGGATCTACCAGCGCTATCCGCACGGCGAGATCGGGAAGGAACTCGGCCTGCACGTCGTCGGTGCGCTGCCGTGGGACCCGGTGACTGCGGCGCAGTTCTCCGACCTGCACCGGCCTGGCCGGAGGTTCGAGACGTCGCCGCTGCTGACCCACGCCCGGAAGACGGCCGGCGAGGTCGGCCGCCGCGCGATGGAGCGGATGAGCTGGCTGCGAAAGCCACACCCGGTGGTGAACGACCATGTCCGTTGACCTCGCCGCGTTCGCCGGCATCGACGAGATCGTCGAGCGGGTGCAGCAGCGCCTGGCGCCGCTCGTGCAACAGAAGATCGCGTCAGGGGAGCGGGACGAGCGTGCGATCGCGGAGATCCTGCTCGACGACGCCCTCGCAACGGTCATCAAGGAGTGGGCCGGGTCCGGCCGCCCGTTCCTCGACGTCGAACAGGAGCAGGCAGTCCGGTCCAGCGTGCTGGCGGAGATGTTCGGCCTCGGCCGCCTGGAGACTTTGCTGGCCGATGACGAGGTGGAGAACATCGACATCATCGGCTGCGACCCGGTGTGGCTGTCCTACCACGACGGTCGCGTGGGCCGGGCGCCGCGGATCGCACCGACCGACCAGGCGGTCGTGCAGTGGTTGCAGCGAATCGCCGCCCGGATGGGCCGTACCGAGCACACGATCAACGACGCGCGTCCGCTGCTGAACATGGAGCTGCCGGGCGGGGAGCGGCTGGCTGCGGCGATCGGCGTCACCGACCGGCCGCACGTCTCGATCCGCCGGCACCGGCTGCCCACCGCTGGCCTGGAAGAGCTGCGACAGCGCGGGATGCTGTCGACGGCTCAGCTGGCGCTGCTGCGTGCGGCGGTCCGCGCCGAGAAGAACATCGTCATCTGCGGGCGGCAGAAGGCCGGGAAGACGACGCTGCTGCGGGCGTTGTGCTGGGAGGTCCCGGCGACCGAGCGCTTCGCGACGCTGGAGACGGAGTTCGAACTCGGTCTGCACCGGCATCGCGAGCGGTTTCCCGCGGTGGTCGCGTTCGAAGAGCGGGAGGGCAACACCGAGCGGTGGGAGAACGGCCGGCCGGTCGGCGGGGTGGATCTTCCGCGGCTGGTCTGGCAGTCGCTGCGGATGCACACCGCGCGTACGGTCGTCGGCGAGGTCCGTGGCGGCGAAATTGTCCCGATGCTCAACGCGCTAGCCGCGGGTGGCGCCGGGTCGCTGTCCACGCTGCACGCGCGCAGCGCCGCGCAGGCCATCCACCGCATGGTCCTGCTGTGCCTGGAGACGAACGCGGCCTGGACACCCGAGTTCGCCTACGAGGTCGTCGCGAACACCATCGACCTGATCGTGCATCTCGACCTCGTGCACCAACCCGGCCGCCTCGATCGCCACGTCGCCGAAATCGTGTCCATCGAACCCGGGGAGTACGGGCGCCCAGCCCGCACGCACCTGTTCGCTTCAGCCGACGGCTTACGTTCCGCGCCGACCGGGAACCTGCCGACCGACATCGAGGACTACGAGCGCGGAGGCTTCGACCGGACCTGGCTGACCAGCGGCGGCGACGGCGGCTGGCTGACCGATCGGAGCCGACGATGACCGAGTTCATCCTGACCGTGGCAGGCGCCGGAGCGGGCCTGGGAATCACCCTCGTTGCCCTCGGCATCTACGGACGCGAACCGAATGACATGCCGGCCTTCCGCCATGGCCGACGGTGGCTCCTGGGCCGACGCGGCAGTTCGGCGCGGTGGGGGCTGGCTTGCGGTGCGGGTGCGCTGGTCTGGCTGGTCAGCGGCTGGCCGGTCGCCGGGATCGCCCTCGCGGTAGCGGGCGCGTTCCTGCCGTGGCTATTCGGCGCGGGGAAGCTCGCCGAGCAGCGAATCGAGCGGCTGGAAGCACTCGAGGATTGGCTGCGCGGCCTCGCGGACGTCCTGCGCGCCGGCAACGCGGGCCTCGTCGGCGCCCTGCTGGACTCGGCCAACGACGTGGCGCCCGCGATCCGCGCCGAGGTGACCACGCTCGGACAGCGGCTGCGCACCTGGGACGTCGCCGGCGCCCTGCTGCAGTTCGCCGACGACGTCGACGACCAGATCGGCGACGCTGCGGCGGCCGGCCTGTGTGTCGCTCACCAGCAAGGGACCGGTACTGCCGAGTTGCTGACCACCTTGGCTCGGCAGGTCGCCGCCGATGTGGCGGCGCGACGGGGCGCGGAGACCGAACGCGCCCGGCGGCGGTCCGCCGCGCGGATCCTGCTCGGGCTCTGGGCGGTGATGTTCGTCGGCTTCGCCGCCTTCGGCAGCGACAGCTACACCTCGGTCTACAGCTCAGTAGGTGGGCAGCTGGTGCTGGCCGTGGTGCTGGGTGTCGTTGGCGTCGCGGTCGTCTGGTTGCGTCGCCTTGGCGTCGAGCCACCGGCGCCGCGGTTCCTTCTTCGGGACCCGTCATGAGTACCGAAGCGGTGCTGATCGTCCTGGCGATCACGGCGGCGATCGGCGTGATCCTGGTTGTGGCGGCCTTCGCACCGACACGGCCACGCCTCGCGGATGTACTCCACGAAACTCCGCGCGGCTCGGATGGTCTGCTCGACGCCGTCGTCGTGCGTGCCGACCGGATGAAGCTGACCGCGAAGCCCACGGATCTCGCGCTGGTCGGACGGTCGCGTGAGTCCTTTGTGGTCCAGCGCGTGGGCTTCCTGCTCGGCGGTGCACTGTGGATCCCCGTCCTAACCACCGTGCTGGCGCTGGTCGGAGCCGCACCGCCGATCGTGCTGACAGGCGCGGCGTCAGTGGGCGGTGCGGTCGTCGGCTGGCAGCTTCCCGTGGTGATGCTGAAGAGCAAGGTCAAGCACGCACGAGCGGCGTTCTCCGGCGCGCTGGCCGCCTACTGCCGGCTCGTCGCGCTGGGACGGCTCGGCGACCGCGGTCCGGTGGAGGCACTGCGCTACCCGGCCATGCTCGGCACCGGCTGGGCATTCCGGCGGATCAAGCTGGCCATCGACGAAGCCGTCCTCCGCGGCCGGATGCCCTGGGCCGGCTTCGCCGAGCTGGCCGAGGAAACCGGCGTCCGCGAGCTAAAGGACATCGGGCACATCATCGCGAGCGCCGGCCAGGACGGCGCCAGCATCGTCGACACCCTCCGCGCCAAAGCCGCCGCCCTGGACGAAAAGCAGCTCGCCGACCGCAAGACCGGCTCGTCGGTCCGCTCGGACCGCATGGACATGCCCGTCGCCCTGCTCGGCCTGGCCTTCATCGCCTTCCTCGCGTTCCCCGGCCTCTACCTGATGCTCCACACCTGAAAGGGAGAAGATCATGCTCGGCAAGATCACCGTCTGGTGGCTCTACCTGCAGACGCGCCTGAGCCAGTTCGCCGACGAAGGTGAACGCGGCGATGAGAACATCACCAAGGCCTTCTACGCCGCGCTCGGGATTACCGTGGCGACGCTGATCGGCGCCGGGATCACGGCCTTCGTCAACGGCAAGCTCCCGCTGATCGGCGGCCACTGATGCTGACCGGGGAACGCGGCGACGACAACGTCGCCGCGGCCATCATCTTCAGCGCCATCCTGCTGGTCGCCTGGGCGATCCTGCAGGTCGCCGTAGTCCTGCTGGGCCGCGGCGTGGCGCTCGAAGCCGCACGCGACGGCGTCCGCGTGGCGCGGCTCCCGCCGGTGGACACCGCGGCCGCCGCCTCGGCCGCGGCCGGCTACGTCACCCGGGCCACAGGCTCCTGGCTGCATGATGTCGCCGCACACGCCGAGACCGACGGCCGCAACGTCACCGTGACGGTCACCGGAGAAGCCGTGTCGCTGGTGCCCTTCGCGCAGTTCTCGATCAGTCAGACCTCGTCCGGCCCGATCGAGGAGCTGCGCCCATGAAACCGGGATCGGAGCGGGGCGACATCACGATCGAGGCGGTAGTCGGTGTGGTCGCGCTGTTTCTGATCTTCGGGCTCGGCCTAGTCGGCCTGCGTCTGCTCGTGGCCGACGCGGCCATCGACGACGCCGCCCGCTCCGCGGCCCGCGCAGCGTCGATCGCCCGAGACGGCCACACCGCCGCGATCACCGCCGACCGTCGCGCCCGCGCGGTGCTCGCCGAGCAGCAGCTGGCGTGCAGCAGCCTGGACGTCAACGTGGACGCCCGCGACTTCGCCAAGTCGCTCGGCGAGACCGGATACGTCATCGCGACCGTGACCTGCGTCGTGCCCCTTGCCGACCTCGTCCCGGGGATCGGCGGGTCGAAGACGCTTCGGTCGGCGTTCCGATCGCCGATCGACCGGTTCGGAGCCCGGTCATGAGGTCGGTGCGCGGGGAACGCGGCTCGGCCTCCGTGCTCGTCGTGGGCTTGAGCCTTGCCGTGCTCATCGGGGTGGGGTTCGCCGTGGACGGGAGCCGCAAGGGCTTGGCCTACTCCGAGGCGACCTCCATCGCCGAGGAGGCCGCACGCGCTGGGGACCAAGCGCTCCGCGTCCCCGCGCTCGCCGCAGGGACGGACGCTGACGTCGTGCCCGACCTTGCCGCTGCCGAGGCTCGCCGTTACGTCGTGTCGGCCGGCGCGACGGGGACAGTGCAGGTGGACAACGGCCGCATCGTCGTCGACACCACCATCGTGCGGCAGACCGTCTTCCTCGGCGTCATCGGCATCGGGGAGTTCACGGTTCACGGCCACGGTGTCGCGGTCCTGGTCTCCGCCGGCTAGTGAAGGAGTCTGCGATGCGATCTACGGCCTTCCTGCGAAGCGTCACTGCGGCATTCACGCTCGTCGCGGTCGTCGTCGGACCACCCGCTGCGCTGTGGCAGTTCCGGTCCGCCTACCTGCCCGGCCACGTCCCCAACCCGGGGGAATTCGTCGAGATGCTGACCAGCCCCGACGACGGCGGAGTTTTCCTGGTCTTGCTCGTCGGCGCCGGGCTCGTCGCCTGGCTGCAACTGCTTGTGGCAATCACCGTCGAGGTCGTAGCTTGGCTGAGCGGAGCGACGGTGCCGCGGCTGCCTGGATTCGGCTGGGCGCAGCGAATCGCCGCCGGAGTCCTGCTTCTTCTCCTCAGCGGCACCGCAGCCGCGGAGGCCGCCG
Source organism: Amycolatopsis mediterranei (assembly GCF_026017845.1). Classification (NCBI taxonomy): domain Bacteria; kingdom Bacillati; phylum Actinomycetota; class Actinomycetes; order Pseudonocardiales; family Pseudonocardiaceae; genus Amycolatopsis; species Amycolatopsis mediterranei. Next base: position 8,180,172 of record NZ_CP100416.1, on the reverse strand, counting down.
AACCCGCACCGGCCACCCTCGTTGCGTCCGTGTTGAGTGCGGGGAATCCACCGTCGACCGACGCTTCAGGACGCCCCGTTCACGTGGTTGCTCCGGGCGAGAGCCTCACGCGGATCGCCGAGACCGAACTCGGCAACAAGAACCGGTATCAGGAGCTGTTCGACCTGAACCACGGTGTTCGCCAACCGAGCGGTGGCGCACTACGGGACGCGAACCTGCTCAAACCCGGCTGGATTCTCGCCCTCCCGCAGGATGAATCCACGGACTGCGAAGAGGTGGTGGTCCGCCCCGGCCAGACCCTCTCGCAGATCGCCCGAGATCGCCTCGGCGATCCACGGCGCTACCGGGAGATCTTCGACCGCAGCCGCGGCCGCGCGCAACCTTCCGGACGTCCGCTGACCGACCCCGATCGACTCCAGCCAGGAGATGTCCTCCTGGTACCGGTGAAGGTACCCCCGCCCAGCGGAGGCGGCGGAGCCTCGGCTGCGGCACCAGCCAGCTGCGCACCCTCACCGCCAGCGCCGCCTGAGCAGCCGCCGCCTGTGGCGCCGCGGCCCATCAGCCCTACGACGCCCCGGCCGCAACAGCAGCAGGTCGCCGGCCCGGTTGATACCAGCCTGCCGGTCGGCGCCGTTGCCGCCGGAATCGGAGCAGTACTCGCCGCCGGCCTGCTTGCCTTGCTGGCCGCCCGGCGGCGACGGACCGGTCGCCCGGCTCGGCCGTTCCCACGCGAACGAGAATTCGAGAGCACGCTGCGGGAGACAGCGGAACCAGTCTCGGTCGAGAGCCTCGACCGTGCCCTGCGCACCTTGGCGCACAACGCCCACGACCGGGGCGTCGGCTTTCCCCCGCTGATCTCGATCAGGCTCGGCGCCAAGGCCGTTCGGCTTCGCCTGGCCGAGCCCACCGCGGATGTCGCGCCTTTCCGCTTGAGTTCAGCCGCGGAATGGCGCCTCGACCCGGACGCCGTCCTCGACGACCAGGGCATGGCAACGCCGTATCCCACGCTGGTGTCGCTCGGCCACAGCGCCACCGGCGAACTCGTGCTGATCAACCTCGCCCAAATCGGTGTGATCGCCCTGCGCGGCGCGGCGGACGATATCGAGGCGGTCCTTCTCGCGATGGCCTGGGACCTCGTAGCCGCCCCATGGGCTGAGCAGACGACCATCACGCTCATCGGCGTCGGACAGAGCACAGCGACGCTCAATCCCGCCCGAGCCCGGTTTGCGCAGACCTGGGCGGACGCGCTCGAGGAAGACTTCAGCGACGGGCGCACACACTTGCTCCTGGCCGCGCAGTCCCTGGACTCTGACCAGCTCCGACGTCTCAACGAACTCGAGCACGCGGGAATCGCGGCTGTTGTCACCGCGCTCGCTGACGACGTCGACCTGCCCGGATCCTGGCTCCTCGACGTCACCGCAGAGCGGACGTTCGTCGAGCCACTACAGGACGACATCGCACTGCAGCGGCTGACGCCAGGCCAGGTTCACCAGCTCGTGACAGCCTTGGGTGATGTAAGGGAGCAAGTTGGCGACCCTGAGCCGGCTCCGACGCCTGGCAACCCAGAACCGCCAGTGCGGAACCGCAGCGGCGTCCCGGCGATCCGGCTACTCGGCCCGGTCAGCGTCCAGGGCGTCGATCCGGCGCAGGTCGAGGCCAAGAAACTCAACCGGCTCACCGAACTGGCCGCTTACCTCACCCTCCACCCCGGGGTCACCGCCGACGAGATCTCGCACCGCCTCGGCACCAATATCCACCCCTGGTCGGCGGCGACCAGACAGGGCTACATCTCGCGCTTGCGGACCTGGCTGGGAACCGACGCCGACGGCGAGCTGTACCTGCCCAACGTCGACGCGCGCTACGGCGGCTACCGGATGTCCAACTCGTTCGGCTGCGACTGGCACCAGTTTCAAACCCTGGCCAACAACGGCCTCCGCAACCTTCCGGGCGGTCCGCTCGACGACCTGCAGGCCGCCCTCGACCTCGTCGCAGGTATGCCCTTCGGCAACGTCCCGCCGGGCCGGTATGCCTGGAATTCGTGGATCCAGCGCGAGATGATCGATGCCGTCGTCGACGTCGCCCACACCCTCGCGGACGCCCACCAGAAAGCCGGAGACCTGCCGGCCGCTCGTCGTGCGGTTCTCCGCGGTCTGCTGGCCGAGCCCATCAGCGAGGTCCTCTACCGAGACTTGCTCCGCATCGAGTACCGAGCGGGGAACGTCGCCGCGGTCCGTGAGAGCGCGGACAAGCTCGCCGATCTCGCCGCGGCTCTCGACATCGAACTCGACGACGAGACCACCCGTCTCGTGAGCGGGTTGCTGCACGACCGGTGAACGCCCAATGCGCCCCGCTCAATGAGGGTCGGGCGGGTTCCGGTTCCAGTGCCGGTCGGCGAAGTCGTCGCGGTTGTCCGCACCTTTCCACTGCTGCTTGGGCAAGTCACCTCGAAAGTTGCATCCCGGGCAAACATCCTCGCCCTGGATATGGCCTTCGTACCAAGCGTGGACGGCCGCATGCGTCACGGCTACCCGGACGTTTGCTTCGCCCGACTCATACGCCGCCACGGCGCCTTCGATGATCATGCCCAGAACTGGTGAGTCTGGAGCAGGGAAGGGCGGCGAGGGGAACCTTTCAGCTTCCATGGCTGTCCAGCGTACTGGGAGCCGGCAGCGAGACCACTCCGATCAGGTCTCGTTGCGCGCGTTGCCGAGGTATCAAACCGAAGAGTGATCGCCGTGTCTCCTGTGGTCGACGGTTCCGGAGGTCGCATTGCCTGCAATCAGCTGTGCTTCAACCTCTTCCCGCGTTCTCATCGATCTGCCGGAGAATTCAGTCGATTGTGTTGTGACTCGGGACTTCCCGTGTTCCATCGAGACGGTCGGGCGTGCTTCCGCAGCGCTACGCCGAATTTTGTGTCCGACCGGAGTGGCCTGGCTCATCGTTGACGCACACAAGGCATCCGACTTGTGCTGGCGTGTTGCTTTTGCGCTGCAGGAGGACGGCTGGCTCCTGCGCAACGCGTTGATCGTCGAGCAGGTGCCGGAGACTGCCAGCTACGAGACGGTGTTCCTGTTCGCCAGGACTACTCGCTACTACTTCGATCTCGACGCCATCGGAACCACGACCAGAAAGAACCCTGGCGATGTCTGGCCGGCACAGGATGTCCTCGAGAAGTGCATTGCCGCCGGATGTCCCCACGAAGGCGTTGTGGCGGACCCGTTCGGCTGGTCGGCAGATGTCGGCGCTGCTGCTCGCCGCGTTGGTCGTCACTACGTCGAGCTCCGACCGCAGAGGTCGGCGGCGTGAAGACCTACTACGACGATGGCCAAGTCGTGTTCCATATCGGGAACGCCGCGGGTATCGTCGCGGAGTTGCCTGAGTCCTCGGTCGACTGCGTCGTGACGTCACCACCGTATTGGGGATTGCGCGACTACCGGGTTGCCGAGCAGCTGGGCGGGGAACGCACTGTGGACGAGTACGTCGCTCGGCTCGCCGCGGTCTTCGATGAACTTGTTCACGTGCTGGCTCCACAAGGGACGGTGTGGCTGAATCTCGGGGACAGCTACGGCGGTTCGTGGGGTCACTATGTCGCAGCGGGATCGACGGCGCGGACCGCGGCGGAGCGGTCGCGGACCCCGTACGGAACGCATCGACCGCCGCAGGCTTCGCATCGGGCGAAGGATCTCGTCGGGGTGCCGTGGCGGGTCACGCATGCCCTCCAGGAGCGCGGCTGGATTTTGGAGCGCGAGATCATCTGGCACAAGCCGAACGCACGGCCCGAGAGCGTCCGAGACCGGTTCGCGCGCCGGTACGAGAACATCTTCGTCCTGACCCGAGACCGCCGAGACCCGTGCGAGACCAGCGAGACCGCCGTGTGGAGCATCTCGTCGGACCGCGGCCGGGTCGGGCATCCGGCGAAGGGAACTCTCGAGGTGGCCCGCCGTTGTGTCCGGCTCGGGTGCCGGCCAGGCGGGACCGTTCTCGATCCGTTCTCCGGCAGCGGGACCACCGGGATCGCCGCGCGAGAGCACCGCTGCCGGTTCATCGGGATCGACCTCAATCCGGACTGTCACGCGCTCGCGTTGCAGCGGCTGGGGTTGGACACATGACAGCTGAGCTGGGGCAAGCGATGACGCTCGCGGAGGTGGCCGCGTTGCCGGCGGTCGTGGACCTGATGACGGCCGCGCGGGCGTTGGGTATCCGGCGCACGACGGCGTATGCGTTGGCTCGCGGTGGCTCTTTCCCTTGCCCGGTGTTCCGGGTCGGCGCGGCGTATCGCGTGCCGACGTCGGGGGTGTTGCGGTTGCTGGGTTTGACCACCTGATCCGGTGATCTTTCCCGGGCTCGGGCTTCCCCGAGTGGTGGTCGCAGCGCGAGTATCGGGCTGCGAGAAAGCCCTTGGTGGGTGCTTGACGAGTGAGGGGAGATGACTTCGGTGACCGATGGCTCGGTGTACCGGCGGTGTTCGTGCCGGGACGAGAACAAGAAGTCGCTCGGTGATGCGTGTCCGAAGCTGGCGAACAAGCGGCACGGGCAGTGGTACTTCCGGATCGAGCTGCCGAAGGACGTGCAGGGCAACCGCCGGCCGCGGCGTCGCGGCGGCTACGAGAGCGCGACCGAGGCCGAGAAGGGCTTGCAGCGGGTGCGAGACCTGCTCGGGATCGCCGAAGAGGGCGACACCGAGACATCGCGGAAGATCGGAGACTTGCTGGCGGGACTGATCTCGCAGAAGGAGCCGCTGCCCGAGACCGAGACGGTGCGTCGTCTCGTCCGGGCGGGGTCGGCGGTGCTGGAGCAGCCGTTGATGGGCGTGGTGTTCGACGAGTTCCTGGCGCGGAAGAAGCGGAACGTCAGCCGGAATATGTACCGCTCTTACGAGTCGCACGTCCGGCTCTACCTGCGCCCGCACCTGGCCAAGGTCCGGCGCGACCGGCTACGCGTGGGGCACCTGGATGCGATGTTCGAGGCGATCGTGGAGCGCAACGAGCAGATCGCCGAATACCGGGCCAGCGGCGACCCGCGGAAGATCGAGGCGGTGAAGTGGCAGCGGCCGGTCGGGCCGACGTCGCTGCACCGCATCAAGGAGACACTGCGGGCGATCCTGCGACCAGCGGTGGACCAGGGCCTGCTGACCCACAACGTCGCGAAGCTGGTCGAGTTGCCGTCGGCGGTGCGGCCGAAGCCGAAGCTGTGGACCCCGGAACGCATCGCAAAGTGGCGCCGGACCGGCGAGGTGCCTTACCCGGTGATGGTGTGGACCGGGGACCTCACAGGGGCGTTCCTGGACTTCGTAGTGAACCACCGGTTGTACGCGCTGTTCCACCTGATCGCCCACACCGGCCTGCGGCGGGGCGAGGGCTGTGGCCAGCGGCGCTCAGACACCTACCTCGACGCGGCATCGCTGGAGGTGGCGAACCAGATCGTGCAGTACGGCTGGGAGACCGGTCAGAGCAAGCCCAAGACCCCCTCCTCGGAGGGCATCGTCGCCCTCGACCCGAACACCGTGCTCGTCCTCCGCGCCCACCTGGCCCGCCAGGACGAGACCAAGGCCCGCCTCGGCGACGACTGGGTCGAGAACGACTTGCTCTTCACCGAGCCCGACGGCAATCCGCTGCATCCCGCGGACGTGGCTGACGAGTTCGCCCGGCTGATCAAGCTGGCCGGCTTGCCCCCGATCACCCTGCACGGGCTCCGCCACGGGGCCGCCACTCTGGCCCTCGGGGCTGGTGTGGACATGAAGGTGATCCAGCACATGCTCCGGCACTCGTCGATCAAGGTGACGATGGACCTGTACACGAACGTCGCCGAAGAAGTGGCTGCGGACGCGGCGCGGAAGCTGGCCGGGGCGATCCCGCGGAAGGCTCTGCACCCGGCGTGCGCTCTCGGGCTCCCCTCGGGCTCGCAGGAGACCACAATGGACAGTGAGGAAGTGGACGAAGTGATTCCGGATAACACAAAACCCCAGGTTGAAGAGATCTTCAACCTGGGGAGTGAGTGTGCGCCATCAGGGACTCGAACCCCGAACCCGCTGGTTAAGAGCCAGCTGCTCTGCCAATTGAGCTAATGGCGCCGGTGTCTGCCGGAGGCTTCCCTCGGCGACGTGGAAAAGATTAGCACCCGCTGCGAGGCCTGTTTCAGGGGGGTCCCCCAACCCGGGTCCGGCATCGCCGCCCCGGTGTCGAGGCTGGTCGGGCACACTGGAGCCGGACATCGACGGCCAAACGGGCGGGTGGGCATGCGGGGTGTGACGGTGCGGTTGCTGGTGGCCGCCGGGGTGATCGGCCTCACTGTGGCAGGGTGCAGCAGTAGCCCTTCGGGTGAACCTCCGCGGGAGACCGCTTCCGCGAGCAGTAGCAGGAGCACCAGCAGTGCTCCCAAACCCGCCCCGAAGCCCGCCGTGCTCACCGTCACGCCCGCCAAGGATGCGAAGGACGTTGCGCCCGGGGAGCCGGTGAGCGTCACCGTCGCGGACGGGAAGGCCGGGGACGTCAAGCTGACCGGGGCCGATGGCAAGGTCGTCGCCGGCAAGGCGCGGGCCGACGGCTCCGGGTGGGACTCCGCCGAGCCGCTCGGCTACGGCAAGACCTACCGGCTGACCGCGACCGCCACCGGCTCCGACGGCAAGGCGGTCACGTCGGAGTCGACCTTCAGCACCGTCAAGCCCGCCCGGCAGCTCGGCGTCTCGGTGAACCTCGACGAGGGGGAGACCGTCGGGGTCGGGATGCCGCTGATCTTCACCTTCACCGGCAACGTTACCGACAAGGCCGCGGCCGAGAAGGCGCTGAAGGTCTCCGCGGAGCCGGCCACCGAGGGCGCCTTCCGCTGGTCTGGCGACAAGCAGGTCACCTGGCGGCCGAAGGACTACTGGAAGAGCGGTACCAAGATCAAGGTCGACGCCGCCGTCTACGGCAAGCCGCTCGGCAGCGGCAGCTACGGCCGGGAGGACAAGGCCGCCAGTGTCACCGTCGGCGACAAGCTCGTCGCCGTCGCCGACGGCGGGACCCACCAGATGACGGTCACGGTCAACGACAAGGAGGTCAAGACCATGCCGACCTCCATGGGCAAGCCCGGCCACAACACGCCGGCCGGCACCTACACCGTCATGAGCGAGCACACCGGCTACACGATGAACTCCGCCACCTACGGCGTGCCCGAAGACGCGCCGGGCGGCTACAGCACCTTCGTCCAGTACGCGGTCCGCCTGTCCTACAGCGGCATCTTCTACCACTCCGCGCCGTGGTCGGTGCGGCAGCAGGGCCACAGCAACGTCAGCCACGGCTGCCTGAACCTGTCCACCGAGAACGCGAAGTGGCTGATGGACACGTCCAAGAAGGGTGACGTCGTCACGGTGCAGAACAGCGGCGGCCCGAAGCTCGAGCCGACCGACGGCTGGAGCGTCTGGCAGCTGTCCTGGGACGAGTGGCGGACAGCGGCGAACTAGCCCGAGTCGCGGACCAGCTCGCGTGCCTCGGCCTCGGTCGACACCGCGGGACCCGAACCCCACAGCGGCTTGTTCGCCGTCTCGCGGCTGAAGTACACCGCGACGGCGCCGATCGCGCCCGCCGCCATCAGGTACCAGGCCGGCCAGAAGTCGTGGCCGGTGGCGGAGATCAGCGACTGCATCACCAGCGGGGTCGTGCCGCCGAAGAGCGACACCGAGATGTTGAACGCGATGGACAGCGCTCCGTACCGGATGGCCGTCGGGAAGAGCGCGGGCAGCGCCGCGGGCATCGACACCTCGAAGCAGAGCAGCAGCAGGCCGAGCCCCATCAGCCCGAGGAAGGTGAGGAGGAGGCCGCCGTCGTGCACGAGCAGCATCAGCGGCCAGGACAGCACGAGGAACCCGAGGCAACCGGCCATCATCACGGGCTTGCGGCCGACGTGGTCGGTGATCCGCCCGCCGACCATGATGATGAGCATCATCACGACCATGACGACGATGATCAGCAGCAGCCCGTGGGTGGCGTCGAGGTGCAGCTGCTCGGACAGGTACGTCGGCATGTACGACAGCAGCATGTAGTCGGTGACGTTGAAGACGAGCACCAGGCCGACGCACACCAGCAGCGCGGGCCAGTACTCGGTGAACATCTTCCAGAACGGTTCCCCGGACTTCCCCCGCTTCTCGGCCTCCTCGGCGTGCTTCTGGAAAGCGGGCGTCTCCTCCAGCTTGAGCCGCATGTAGAGCCCGATGATCCCGAGCGGCCCGGCGACCAGGAACGGAACGCGCCAGCCCCAGTCGAGCAACGTCTCGTGCGGTACCCACGCCTTCATCCCGGTGACGACGGACGCTCCCAGCACATACCCGGACAACGTCCCGAACTCGAGCCACGACCCCATGAACCCCCGCCGCTTGTCGGGCGAGTACTCGGCGATGAAGGTGGTGGCGCCCCCGTACTCCCCACCGGTGGAGAAGCCCTGAACCATCCGCGCGACGACAAGCAGAATGGGCGACCAGACCCCGATGGAGCTGTACGACGGAATCAACCCGATACAGAGCGTCCCGATGGCCATCATGATCATGGTGACGGCGAGCACCTTCTGCCGCCCGATCCGATCCCCGAGCGGCCCGAACACCAGCCCGCCGAGAGGTCGCATGAGGAAGGCGGCGGTGAAGGCCCCAAAGGTCCCGATCAGCCGAACCCCAGGAGACACGGTCGGGGGAAAGAACACCTCGGCAATGGTGTCGGCAATGTAGGCATAGACCCCGAAGTCGAACCACTCCATGGCATTGCCCAGGGCAGCAGCCCCCACAGCTCGCTTCAGCAGAGACTGATCAACAACGGTGATGTCCTCATACCGAAGCTGCTTCTTCCGACCCCTGACCTTCCCACCTGAACGTTCCACACCTCAACGGTGCATCCCCACCGGCAACCCCGCACGCTGAGCCATCCAGTCGTGAGCGTTACCACGAACGGCCCAACCCCCAACCTCCCAACCCGCCCCCGGCAGCGCAAAGCAACCACACGGATGGGGGTCCGGGGGCGCGCCCCCGGCGGGGGTGTGGGGGTTCGACCCCCACAAAAAGGCGAAACCCCAGTTTGGGGGAGGGCCCGCCAGGGCCCGACCAAACCAGGGTGATGGGGTGAGCGACGGGTTTCGAACCCGCGACCTCCTGGACCACAACCAGGTGCTCTACCAGCTGAGCTACGCCCACCATCGCCGAGGGGATCCGCTTGCGATCACCTCGCTGGCAGTAATCGTAGCGGGTGCCCTCGACCGCTTTTCAGGGGGTCACCTTTGGTGCTGTTCCTGCACTTCAGCGGCGGCGGCCTTGGCTTCTTCGCTGGTGGGGCCGGGTTGGGGGACGAAGGCGACGCGCCGGTAGTAGTCGAGTTCGCCGATGGATTCGCGGATGTCGGCGAGGGCGCGGTGGGCGAGGCCCTTCTCGGGCTTGGCGTAGTAGATGCGCGGGTACCAGCGGCGGACGAGTTCCTTGACGGAGGAGACGTCGACCATGCGGTAGTGCAGGTGGGCGTCGAGGGCCGGCATGTCGCGGGCGATGAAGCCGCGGTCGGTGGCGATGGAGTTGCCGGCGAGGGGCGCGGTGCCCGGTTCGGGGACGTGCTCGCGGATGTAGTCGAGGACGCGGCGTTCGGCTTCTTCGAGGGTCACCGTGGAGCGGCGGACTTCTTCGGTGAGGCCGGAGTGGGCGTGCATCTCGCGGACGATTTCGGGCATCCCGGCGAGTTTTTCCTCGTCGGCGTGGATGACGATGTCGACTCCGTCGCCGAGCACGTTCAGTTCTGCGTCGGTGACGAGGGCGGCGATTTCGATCAACGCTTCTTTGCCGAGGTCGAGCCCCGTCATTTCGCAGTCGATCCAGACTAGGCGGTCGGTCACCTCGTGACCCTAACCCGACACGGGGATAGGAAGGGCGTTACCTGCGCGTACGGCGCGTTACGCTCGCCAAGCCGGGTTCGGTGTGGTGCAGGACACAGATCGAGGAGCGGGCAGTGGCCGAGCAGGAGTCGCCGGCGAGTGAGATCGCCGCTGGTTATGCGAGTGAGGGCGCCGCGCTGGAGCTGGGTGCGGTGGTGATCGACGGGCAGGTGGACGCGGCGGCGGCGGTGCGCCTGCCGTTGGCGACGTTGAACCGGCACGGGCTGGTCGCCGGCGCGACCGGCACGGGCAAGACCAAGACGTTGCAGCTGATCGCGGAGCAGCTGTCGGCGGCCGGCGTGCCAGTGGTGCTCGCGGACGTGAAGGGCGATCTGTCCGGGCTGGCCGCGGCGGGCGAGGCGAACGACAAGGTCGCGAAGCGCTCGCAGGAGCTGGGTGACGACTGGGCCGGCACGGCGTTCCCGGTGCAGTTCCTGTCGCTGGGCACCGGCGGCAAGGGGTCGCCGATCCGGGCGACGATCACCAGCTTCGGGCCGGTGCTGCTGGCGAAGGTGCTCGGGCTGAACGAGACGCAGGAATCGACGCTCGGGCTGATCTTCCACTGGGCCGACCAGCGCGGCCTGGCCCTGCTGGACACGAAGGACCTTCGGTCGGTGATCACGCACCTGACCAGCGACGAGGGCAAGGAGGACCTCAAGGGCATCGGCGGGGTCTCGGCCGCGACGGCCGGGGTGATCCTGCGTGCGCTGTCCAACCTCGAAGCGCAGGGTGGCGAGGACTTCTTCGGCGAGCCCGAGCTGGACGTGCACGACCTCATGCGCCAGACCGGCGGGAAGGGTGTCGTGACGCTGCTCGAACTCGACAACCTCCAGGCGAAGCCCGCGTTGTTCTCGACGTTCCTGATGTGGCTGCTGGCCGAGCTGTTCGAGGAGCTGCCCGAGGAGGGCGATCTCGACCAGCCGAAGCTCGTCTTCTTCTTCGACGAAGCCCACCTGCTGTTCGCCGACGCGTCGAAGGCGTTCCTCGATCGCATCGAGCAGACCGTGAAGCTGATCCGGTCGAAGGGCGTCGGCGTGTTCCTCTGCACGCAGCTGCCCACGGACGTCCCGAACGCCGTGCTCTCGCAGCTCGGCGCGCGGATCCAGCACGCGCTGCGGGCGTTCACCCCGGATGACCAGGCGGCGCTGGCCAAGACGGTGAAGACGTACCCGAAGACGAAGTTCTACGAGCTCGACACGGCGTTGACGTCGCTGGGCATCGGCGAGGCCGTCGTCACGGTGCTGTCGGAACGGGGTGCGCCGACTCCGGTGGCGTGGACGCGGCTGCGAGCGCCCCGGTCGAAGATGGGCTCGATCGGCGACGAAGCCGTCGCCGCGGCCGTCACGTCGTCCGACCTGCACGCGAAGTACGCCGAGACGATCGACCGGGAGTCGGCTTACGAAAAGCTGGCCGCGAAGGTCGCCGCCGCTCCCGCTCCCGAAGCTGCTCCCGAGGCGCCGGCGCCGTCGCCCGAGAAGGACGAGCCGGGGCTGCTCGCGTCCGCCATGAAGAACCCGGCCGTGAAGTCGTTCATGCGGTCCGCGGCGAGCGCGCTGGGCCGGGAGATCACGCGCGGGCTGTTCGGCAACCGGAGGCGCTGACGAATACCTGACGTTCCCTGTCAGGTTTCGCTGCCAAGGTGGTGCCACACCGAAGAGAGGGAACCAGCCATGACCAGCACCGCCACCGCGTCGTTCACCGTCGACCAGTGGGAGCCGCAGGCGACCGACGAGTTCGGAGGCAACGAGCTCGCCCGGGTGGCGATCGCCAAGACGTTCACCGGGGCGGTCGAGGGGACCAGCAAGGTCGAACTCCTGACGGCGACCAACGCGACGTCACGCGCGTACGTCGGTTTCGAGCGGCTCGAGGTCTCGGTCGACGGCCGCAAGGGCAGCTTCGTCCTGCACCACACGGCCGACGAGTCCGGGATGACCCTGAAGATCCTCACCGGCTCCGGGGCGGGCGAGCTGACCGGGATCTCCGGGACGGCGAACATCGAGATCGACGGGGAAGACCACCACCTGACCCTCAGCTATACGCTCTGAGCAGCACAAAGGCCGTTTCGAGAGCCCCCGATTGACTCTCGAAACGGCCTTCGCGGTGATCTCCCGCTCCCCGAAGCGGGGGGACGGACCGCCCCGACCACGGCCCGTCCGCGTCCTAGTTGCTCACGATCTGGTCGACGATCTTCTTGGCGTCGTTGATCGGGATGGCGAAGCCGATGCCGACGCTGCCCGCCGAGCCGTTGGCCGAGGCCGAAGGGCTGTACAGCGCCGAGTTGATGCCGATCACGTTGCCTTGGGCGTCGACCAGCGCGCCGCCGGAGTTGCCCTGGTTGATCGCGGCGTCGGTCTGGATCGCGGTGTAGCTGGGCGAGTCGCTGCTCTGGTTCGACGTGCGGCTGAACGGCGAGCGCTGCTGCTCGCCCTGCCCGATGTCGGACAGGTTCCGGTTCAGCGCGCTGACGATGCCGGTGGTGACGGTGTTCTGCAGGCCGCCCGGCGAGCCGATCGCCACCACTTCCTGGCCGACGGCGAGCTTGCTCGAGTCACCCAGGCTCGCCGCGGTGAGACCACTGGCGTTCTTCGCCTGGACCACGGCGATGTCCGCCTTGGTGTCCGCACCGACCACGCTGGCCTGGTACTTCTTGCCGTCGGACGTGGTGATGACGACGTTCTGGGCGCCGTCGACGACGTGCGCGTTCGTCAGGATGCGGCCGTCCGAAGTGAGGATGACGCCCGAGCCGATGGCCTCGCCCTGGCCGGTCGTGACGTTGATCTGGACGACGCTCGGCGTGACCTTCGCCGCGACGGCGCTGACGTCGCCGGAGGTCGAGTTCGCGACCGTCTGCCCGTTCGCGGCCGGCGTGCTGATCGACGTCGTCGCGCCGTCGGCCGAAGTCGTCGTGAGGCCGACGATCGCCGCGCCGCCGACGCCGCCGACCAGCGCGGCGCCGAGCGCGGTCGCGCTGACGATCATCGCGACCCGGCCGCCCTTGCGCGGCTTGGTCTTCAGCGCCGTGGGCGCCTGGGCGTCCGGCTGCTGCGGGGTGAAGAGCGGATTCGGCGCGGCCTGCTGCTGGTGGCCGTACTGCGCGTACGGCCCGTACTGCTGAGTGCTCTGGTGCGGCTGGTGCCCACCGGTTGAGGCGGGGCCGGGCCGACTCTCGTTCTCGGTCATGTCCCCAGATTCGCGCCCGCGCTTGTGAGCAACCTGTGGAAATACCTCAGGCTTTGCTGAGAAGAATCAGCTGAGAAAACTCAGGAAATCCTCAGGCCTCAGGCGAAGAACGTCGGGACGTCCAGGGCACCTCCCGCCGCCTCGAACTCGTCGTGCACCGCCTGCCGCAGCTCGGCGTCGCCCAGGTAGTCGGCGGCGGTCAGAGCCAGGCCGAGCGCGCCGTCGCGGACACCCGCGTCGCCCGTCTCCGAGCTCGCCGCAGCCGCGAATTCCTTGGTGTGCAACGCAACTGTCGGCCGCGAGATGGCCAGCATGGGGTGCAGCGCGGGGACGCGATAGGAGAGGTTGCCCAGGTCCGTGGAGCCCGTGAGCGACTCCGGCACGATGCCCGGCGGGAGCGGCTTGCGTCCGGTGATCACCTGGTTGGCCGACCAGCGCCCGGCGAGCGCGGTGTTGAACCGGATCGGCAGGTAGGCGGCCTGGGCATCCCAGATGAGCTCGACGCCGCAGCCGGTCATCGCCGCGGCGCCTTCGGCGATCGACGTCATGCGGGCGGCCAGGTCGCGCAGGGTCTCCGGGCTTTGGGACCGGAGGTAGAACAGCAGCGCGGCGCGGGCCGGGATGACGTTGGGCCGGGCGCCGCCGTCGGTGAACACCCCGTGGACGCGGTCGCTCTGCGGAAGCTGCTGGCGCAGTGCCGAGACGCCTTGGTACGCGGCGACGGCGGCGTCCAGCGCGTTGCGGCCCATGAACGGCTGGGCGCTCGCGTGCGCGCCGACGCCGTGGAAGACCATCTCCAGCTGACGGCGGCCGAGGAACGGGTGCAGCGCGATGTCGTGGCTGAACGGATGCAGCATGATCACCGCGTCGACGTCGTCGAACACGCCGGCGCGGGCGAGGATCTCCTTGCCGCCTCCGCCTTCCTCGGCAGGTGTGCCGATCAGGCTGACGCGGCCGCCGAGCCGCTCGGCGACGGTCGCGGCGCCGAGGAAGCCGCCCGCGGCGGTGGTGCAGATGACGTTGTGGCCGCAGGCGTGGCCGAGCCCGGGCAGCGCGTCGTACTCGGCGAGAACGGCGATGTGCGGCCCATCTCGTGGTGGTGTGCTGACGCGCAGCGCGGTGTCGAGCCCGCCGACGCCGATCGTGGCTTCGTGGCCGTGCCGGTGCAGGAGCTCGGCCAGGGCCCCGACGGACCGGTGTTCGGCGAACCCCTCCTCGGGATGGGCGTGCAGATCTTGGCTCAACGCCACCAGATCGGGTGAGCTGCGCTCGACCGCGGCGGTCACTTCGGCTCGCGTCGCCTCGTCCGCGCCGGTGTGTGGCGAGGACAGCGGTTCGGCGGCCGCGACGGCGTCGGCGGTGGCCTCGACCAGGGAACGCAGGTAGCTGTCGTCGGGCGGGACGGGTTCGGCGTGGGTCATGGGGCGATGCTAACCGCCACCTCCGACAATTCTCGGCGCTCTGCCGAGCTCGCCCGCGGCGATCTGCGTGATGCCGGCTCGCCGCGGCAAACGACGTCCACTGTGGACCAAGGCAGCGGGGTCGGCGCGCCCAGCAGGTCGAGGTAGCCATCCCGGGCCTTGCCTGCCACTCGATCGAGTGAACAAATTCGGGATCAGGCGTTCGACGCCCGGAATTGTCGGTGCCCCTCCCTAACGTCGCAGGCAAGGTTCCGATCCGAGGAGGAGAGATGACGACGATTTCCCGACCGTGCGCCGAGCTCGCGGTACAGGGCGAGTTCGACCTGGCCGCGGCGGCTCGCTTCCTGACCGGCTTCGCCCCGGCGGGCCAGCCGGACTCCGAACCGGGCGCGCTGCGGGTGGCGTTCGCGCTCGACGGCGAATGGACGCCGGTGGGAGCGGTGCTGCGGCAGAGATCGCCCGGCGAGGTCACGGTGGAGGTCCACGGGCCGCCCGAGCACACCGACGCCGTGGTGGCACAGGCGCGGCGGATGTGTTCGCTGGACGTCGACGGCACGGCGTTCCCGGAGGCCGGCGCCCGTGATCCGGTGGTTTCGCTGCTGCAGGGGTTGCATCCGGGCCTGCGTCCGGTCTTGTTCGCGTCGCCGTACGAGGCGGCGTGCTGGGCCGTGCTGAGCCACCGGATCTGGATGACGCAGGCGGTCCGGCTGCGCCGTCGCTTGACCGAGCGCTACGGCACCGAGGTCGACGTGGGCGGGAGCAGGCTGCGGGCGTTCCCGGCGCCGGCCGCGCTGGCGAAGATGGAGTATCAGCCGGGGCTGCCGGGCCCGAAGATCCCGCGCCTGCGAGCCATCGCCGAGGCGGCGGCCGACGGAATGCTGGACGCGGCGGCGTTGCGGGCGATGCCGGCGGAGGAGGCGCTGAAGCGGTTGCAACTGCTGCCGGGCGTCGGCCGGTTCAGCGCGGAGCTGATCCTGATCCGCGGCGCCGGCCACCCGGACGTCTTCCCCCGCAGCGAAACCCGCCTCCACGAGATCATGCGCGACGCGTACCACCTCCCGGACGCGGGCGTCGCGGAGCTGGCGGAGATCGCGGAAGCCTGGGCGCCGTTCCGCAGCTGGGTGTCGTTCCTGTTCCGGGTCGAGGGCGAGGCCCGGATGCGGGAGTCGCGATGACCTGACCTGGGAGACGGCCCGCCGGCGGTCGCCGGGTGAAGCTGCTCGCCGAGCTCGGATCCGGCTCGGCGTGGCGGCACGCCTCGGCGCGCGTTCTTGCAGCTCGCGTTCGGACGACAGAAAGGAGAGCGCCACGACTCAATATACTACAGGGCTAGATCTCTAGCATCTGCAGTCGGAGGCGTCGTCTGACGTGGTGTCTTCGCGCGTCTGCCTGGTGTTCGCGGCGCCAGGCAGACCAGCGAAGGCCGTGGTCGATGGCTTGATCATCTTTGTCGGCGAGGTTGAACAAGCGCCGGATCTCGGCGACGGTGAGCGCGATCAGGCGGCGGGTTCGTGTCGTCAGGGTGTCCGTTCTGCCCACCGGTGGAGTTTCTCTTTTTTTGCTTTGTGTCTCATGACCGCGAGGAATGCCATGGCGAGCATCGACAGGGTGATGTGCCGGTACCAGGCGTGATAGAGGCGGACTTGGTAGTTGTCGAGCCCGGCATCGGTTTTGGCTGCTTCGAAACACTCCTCGATCGGCCACCGGGAACCGATGACGCGGACAAGTTCCGTCAGCGATTCTCCGTGTGGGTTGTAGCAGTGAAAGTAGGCGAGTTCACCGTCTGCGATGTTCCGCCGGAAGACGTACTGGTGACCGTCGCCGGCATCCACCAGTGCCCAGTCATAGGTCCGGAAGCCTTTGGCGCCGATCCCACAGGCACGACGGGACCAATCGTGCGGTTTCAGCCGGGATGCGACATGTTTGACCAGTGTCGGCAGAGTGGCAGCCGAGGAGATGCCGCCAGTATTGGTATCGGTGTTCTTCGGCACGGCCATCGCATAGGCGATTCCTTCGTCTTCCAGATATGAGCGCAGCCCCGGATTTTGGCCGAATTCCTCGTCCGCGGCGAACCAGGCGAACGGCACCCCGGCCGCCACTGCCCGCTCGATCATGTCCTGAACCTGCTTGGGGCGGGTCGCGAACGTCACCTTCCCGGGCACATGCGCCTCGGCTCGGCGGTCGGGATCGGCGCACCACGACTCATTGGGCAGGTACAGTTCCCGATCAATGAGTACCCGATCACCGGCAGTATTGGCATAGGCCAGGAACACGCCGATCTGACAGTTGTCTATCCGCCCCAACGTGCCCGAATACTGACGCTGGACACCGGCCGACTTGTCCCCTTTCTTGGCGAACCCGGTCGGGTCGGCAATCAACACTGCACGCGGGTCAGCGAAATGCTCCATCGCATACGCGCGCACCAGATCCCGCGCCTCGTCGGCATCCCACGGCGACAGATTCAACAGTCGCTGAAGCGCCTTCGGCTCAGGGTTCCCGGAATACTCGGCGATCGTCCAACCATTCTTCCGTTCCAGCGGGGCGATCAATCCGCGCACGTAATGCCGGGCATGCGCACGTGAATCCGTCCGATAGAACAGCCCGTCAAGCCGCGCACAGACATCCCGAAACTCCTGATCCCACGCGGCCAGATCCTCCCGGGTCACACCGCCCGCGCCATCAGACCGTCCGACAGAAGGAATAGTCACCGTCAAATAGTCGCACAACCGGCGACCGACATCGCCAACCGACACGCAAGATCTAGCCCTGTAGTAAATACCGGAAGCCGCGAAGCGGCGAGCGGTGGGGACTCACGGTAGCCAGATATCGCCTGTGGTGAGGTGTCCGGGTGAGCTCGCCCGTTCATTTCGCGCTCGGTGGTCCGGCCGGTGACGCCCTGTCAGCTTTCCGCGCGGCTGCCGCCACGGACACTTCGCCGGCCGGTTCGCTGCTCGAGCAGGCCCAGACCCCCGCGGTGATCACCCTGATCGCGGGCGGCGTGGCGCTGCTGGTGGTGCTGGTCGGCGGAACGGCGTGGCGGCGGGCGCGGAACGTCGTGACGATGGTGCACGAGGCCGGGCACGCGCTGGCCGCGGTGCTGGTCGGACGGCGCCTGCAGGGCATCAAGCTGCATTCGGACACCTCGGGCGTCACCGTCTCGCGCGGCAAGCCCGAGGGGCCGGGCATGGCGTTCACGGCGATGGCCGGATACCTGGCGCCGTCGGTCCTGGGGCTGGTGTTCGCCAGCCTGCTGGGCGCCGACCTGGTCGGCACGGTGCTGGTCCTGATCGCGCTGCTGCTGCTCGGCGTGCTGGTGATGGTGCGCAACGCCTACGGGGTGTTCACGGTCGTCGCCAGCGCGGCGGTGCTGGCGCTGATCGCGTTCGTGGCGCCGGTCGAGCTGCAGGCCCCGTTCAGCTACCTGGTGACGTGGTTCTTGCTGTTCGGAGGCGTGCGGCCGGTGGCCGAGCTCCAGATCAAGCGACGCCGGGGCCAAGCCCGCGACTCGGACGCGGACCAGCTGGGCCGCCTCACGGCGGTCCCGCCGGTGCTGTGGGTATTGGTCTTCGCGGTGGCAACGATCAGCTGCTTGATCGCCGGTGCCCTGTGGCTCTTGGAGCCAGTGGCCAAGTAGCGCCGGCAGCCGCGGTCCCCGGCCCCGGTGCTCGACGCATCGGGCCCGCGACCCGGACTCGCCCCACTGGGCGACGGGAGCTGCCCGCTCTACGCGCTGCTGCTCACGGGCCCGCGCGGGTTCCTGGCATGACCTACCCGCGTGGAGCGGCCCGGCAGCTGCGGCCCGAGTCGGCGGTTCGCTCGCCAGCCGGTCGCGGTCCTTGCGAGGTGCTGCTGCGGCGTTGGAGCATCTCGCCGGTCGGTCGAGGGCCGCTTGTCGCGGTCGCCGCGCGGACGGTCGACCAGCCGCGCTGGTCGTGACGTGCCGTTGCGGTGTTCTGGCCTGCGGCCGGTCGGTCGCGGGCCTGTCGCGGTCGCCGCGCGCGGGCGGTCGGTGCGGTGCGCGGCGCCTGCGCCCGGTCGGCGCTCCGTCGCGGCCGCAGCCGGCGGCCGCGCCACCCGGCGCAAGCCTGCGCCTCGGTCACCGGCAGTGGAGCCCGTGGCCGGTCACCGGGGTGCATGCGGCAAACTGGTGGTCCGCGCGGAGGGAGACGAACGATGGACGAGGTCGCCAAGGCCGTCGAGGAATGCGCACGGGCGGCGAAGCTGGCCGCGCCGTCGCTGGCTGCCGCGAGCGCCCAAGCCGTCGATGCCGCTCTGTCCGGGATGGCCGAGCGGCTGCTCGCGCACCGTGACGAGATCCTCGAAGCGAACCGCGCCGATGTCGAGCGCGCCAAGGCCGACGGGATGAGCGCCGGCCTGCTCGACCGGCTCACCATCACCCCGGAGCGGCTCACCGGCATGGCCGAACAGCTTCGGCTGCTCGCCGGCGCCCCGCACCAGGAGCGCTCCGTCGACGTGTCCACCCTGGACGGCGGCCTGCGGCTGGTCGAACGGCGACGGCCGGTCGGTGTCATCGGAGCGAACTACGAGGCGCGGCCGAACGTCACCGTCGACGTGGCCTCTCAGCTCGTCAAGTCGCGCAACGCCGGCGTGCTGCGGACCGGCTCGGCCGCGCTCGGCTCCGCCCAGCGGCTGCGTGAGGTCGTCATCGCGCCGGCGCTCGCGGAAGCGGGCATCGACGCCGACTGCGTCCAGCTCGTTCCGCGCGTGGAACGGGAGGCGGCGTCCGCTCTTGTGCGGCTGCCCGGCCTCGTGCCGCTGGTGATCCTGCGTGGCAGCGGGGACAGCACCCGGGCCCTCGCCACCGAGGCGGCCGTCCACGGCGTGCGCACCCTCGCCCACGCCGATGGCGGTGGCGTCCTGTACGTCGACCGCGGGGCGGATGTCACCAAGGCGCGCGACCTCGTCTACGCCAGCCTCGACCGGCTGGGCGTCTGCAACCGGCTGAACCTGCTGCTCATCCACGAAGACATCCACGACGACGCCTGGCCCGCGATCTCGGACGCGCTCGCCGAGCGCGGCGTCACGCCTTCGCTGGCCCCGCACGAGCACCCCATCGGCTACGAGTGGGCACTGGACTCCGACCGGGAAGCCACCGTCACGGTCGCCAAGGTCGGCTCGCTCACGGACGCGGTCGAGATCGCCAACGAGCGCACCTCCGGCCTGGCCGCGGGCATCACCACCGAAGACGAGTCGGCCGCCGACGCCTTCTTCGACGGCTACACCGGCACGGGCGTCTTCTGGAACGCCCCGACCCGCCTCCTCGACGGCTTCAAGCTCCTCGCCGTCCCGGAAACCGGCATCAACCTCGACAAGGTCCCCGGCCCGCGGGGCCCGGTGACGTACACGGACCTCTACGTCCGCCAGTACGCCGTCCTGCCCGCCTGAACCGGGATGCTGCTGCCGGTCGCCGTGGCGGACATCCGTCGGGTCGAGCTCGTTCGCGTCGGGAATTCCCGCGAATGGGATGAATGGGACGCCGTTCCGGGGGAGACGCTCGGCTCGGTGGTGGGCGCGGACGCGGCGGCCATCGCCGGGCTCGTCGCCGGCCTCCCGGACGGCGAATCGATGCGGTGCTTCAGCCCCGCGTACGCACTGAAGGCGCATGGGGCGGAGGGCGTCCTCGTCGAGATCGCCTTCTGCTTCCGCTGCCACAACGCGCTCGTCGTCGTCCCGGGTGGGGGCCGCCCCGGCCTCGTCGCGTTCGAGCCGGATTCGCCGGCCGGGCGGGCACTGCTCGCCCGGTTCAAGGCCGTGGACCGGACGACGCCCACCCCGGCATGAGGCCCGGTCAGCGCGTCGGCGGCGCGCCGGTGAGCTTGCGAAGCTCCTTGACCGTGTCCGCGGCGTTGGTGACCAGCTCGGTCAGCTCGCCGGCGTCGCCGGAATACCGGTAGATCGCCGTCGGCCCGTCGCTGATCGCGATCGCCGCGACCAGGCGGCCTTCGGGGTCACGGGTGAGCCCGGTCGTCACCGACACCTCCCGGCCGACGGTGTCGACCGTGGTGAGCGTCCGCTCCTTGTACCAGCCTCGCGTGGTCATGTTCCGCAGCTCCGGGGGATGGGCACGACAGGGGGATACGTCGTAGGACGCCGGGACCGCCCCGGGTGTTACGGCATACTGGCCGGGTGATCTCCCGGCCGCACGTCCTGCTGTCCGCCGCGCAGTCGCTCGACGGCTACCTCGACGACACCTCGCCCGAGCGGCTTGTACTGTCCACAGAGGACGATTTCGCGGTCGTCGACCGGTTGCGGGCCGAGGCCGACGCCATCTTCGTCGGAGCCGGGACCGTCCGGGCCGACAACCCGCGGCTGCTCGTCCGCTCCCCGGAGCTGCGGCGGAAACGGCTGGAGCAGGGCAAATCCGAACAGCCCGTCAAGGTCACCGTGACCACCCGCGGTCTCGACCCGGACGCGCAATTCTTCACCGTCGGGGACACCGAAAAGATCGTCTACGCGCCGCCCGGTGCCGCCGACGCGCTCAAGCACGTCGCCACCGTCGTCGACGCCGGGAATCCGCCCGACTTCGGGCGCGTGCTCGACGACCTCGGCGCGCGCGGCATCGAGAACCTGCTGGTCGAAGGCGGCGGCGGGATCCACACGCGCTTCCTCACCGAAGGACTCGCCGACGAACTGCGGCTCGCGATCGCGCCGTTCTTCGTCGGTCAGCCGGACGCGCCGCGGTTCGTCGGGCCCGGCCTCTATCCGCGACCGCTGGTCCTGACCGCCGCGAACGAACTGCAGGGGATGGCCGTCCTCGAGTACCGCGCGGCCGCGGAACCGACCGGCCGGGACGTCCAGCGCCTCAAGGAAGCCATCGCCCTCGCCGCCGAGTGCCCGCCCAGCCACACCTTCCGGGTCGGCGCCGTGATCACCGACGCCGACGGCGAGGTCGTCGCCACCGGGCATTCCGGCGAAGGCGATCCGGGCAACCACGCCGAAGAAGCCGCGCTGGCCAAGTGCGGCGGCGACCCGCGGCTGGCCGGCGCGACGATGTACAGCTCGCTGGAACCGTGCAGTCACCGCAGTTCCCACCCGCGCAGCTGCACCCAGCTGATCCTCGACGCCGGGATCCCGCGGGTGGTGTTCGCCTGGCGCGAGCCGCCGGTCTTCGTCGACGCCCGGGGCACCGAGCTGCTGCGGCAGGCCGGGCGGCACGTCGTCGAGGTGCCCGCGCTGACCCCGGAGGTCCAGCGCGAGAACACCCACCTCGACTTCTGAACCACTAACAGGCGCCGTTGTCCTGCCAGACGCCCCATTCACCGGTCGTGCCGGGCTCTTCGCCCTGCGTCCACCACTTGGCCGTCCACTTGTGGCTGTTGTGCGAGACGACGTTGTCCTTGACGTAGACCTTGGTCCGGTCCCACTCCGCCGCCGTGCACGAGCCGTTGCCCGGGGTGGTCGGGGTCGTCGTCACCGGCGGCGTCGTCTGGGGCGGCGTCGCGCCGGCGAAGCGGACACTGAACTTCGTGAAGTCCCAGTCGTTCTGCGGGACGTTGCTGCAGACGCCGTTGTCCGTGGTGCCGACGCAGGCGCGGTCGCGGTTGACCGACCAGAACGTGAAGCGGCCGAGGCCGTGGCTGGTCGCGTAGTCGTACACCGTCTGGAAGTCCGAGGTGTAGAACATCTCCGCCGCGTCCGACTTGCCGTTCATGCCGGAGAACCCTTCGTGCGCGTACGCGGTCGCGCTGTCCCAGCCCATGTGGGACATCAGCAGGCCATGGAACGCTTCCAGTGCCGACACCTGCGACGAACCGCCGTTGAAGCCGCCGTCGAACGGCATGATCGAGAAGTTGTTGGGCGAGAAGCCGATCGACTTGGCCTGGTCGATCAGCTGGGTGCCGAACCAGCCGGTGCCGGCCGCGGTGCCCGGCATGGTCACCGAGACGAACAGGCCGGGGTTGTTGGCCTGCAACGTCTTCGCGGCCCCGAGCTCGTTCGCGATCGCGGCGGTGTTCTCGTACTCGGGCTCTTCGAGGTCGAAGTCGATCGCCTTGAGCGAGTACTTCGTGATGACCTGCTGGTACGCGGCGGCCGTCGCGGCCACCGTCCCGCAGGTCTGGCCGAGCTTCGTGCCGCCGTACCCACCGACGGACACCGAGACGTCACCGCCCGCGCCGCGGATCCGCGAGATGACGCCCGCGACCGCGGTGTCGGACGAGACGGCGGAGGTGCCGTCCCAGGTCGGGCTGCAGCCGCCGCCGTTCGGCGCGAGGATGAACGCCAGCTGGAACGCCTTGAGCCCGGTCGCGTTCATCACGGTCACGGGGTCGGGCGGGTTGTTGCTCTGGGGCATCAGGTACGGCGCCGCGGCGTACCAGTTGTTGCTCAACGCCGCGGTCGCCGACGGTGCGCCGAGCACGAGGCTGACGGCGGTGGCGGTGAAAGTGGCGGCGGCGAGCCCGACGGCGGCCAGTCTGCTCCTGCGCATGGGCTGTCCTCCCGGTGGGGATCGAGGTGGACAGATCATTGGACTAGACCATTAACGAAGTCAAGCCACCAAGGTCGGGCATTCCCGATCGCCGGGCGAAACGTCCCGAAATATCCGAAACTTGTCCGGCGAAAGCGGCGGTGGTCCGGACCACCGCCTCCGGCCGTCACTCCGACTCGAGGTCACCCTCCAGCGAGAGGTACACCTCACGCATCTTCTCCAGCAACGCCGGATCCGGCTCCGCCCACAGCCCGCGGTCCGCCGCCTCGTTCAGCCGCTCGACGATCCCGCGCAACGCCCACGGGTTCGCCTGGCGCAGGAACTCCTGGTTCACCTCGTCGAGCACGTAAGACTCGGTCAGCTTCTCGTACATCCAGTCGCCGACCACGCCGGCCGTGGCGTCGAAGCCGAACAGGTAGTCCACCGTGGCCGCCAGCTCGAACGCGCCCTTGTAACCGTGCCGGCGCATCGCCGCCAGCCACCGGGGGTTGACCACCCGGGCGCGGAACACCCGGGCCGTCTCCTCGCCCAACGTGCGCGTGCGGACCGCGTCCGGCGACGTGCTGTCGCCCACGTACGACGCCGGGGCCGCGCCCGTCAGCGCGCGGACCGTCGCGATCATCCCGCCGTGGTACTGGAAGTAGTCGTCCGAGTCGGCGATGTCGTGCTCACGCGTGTCGGTGTTCTTCGCCGCCACCACGATGCGCTTGTACGAGCTCTCCATGTCCTCGCGCGCCGGACGGCCGTCCAGGTCGCGGCCGTACGCGAAGCCGCCCCACACCGCGTACACCTCCGCGAGGTCCTTGTCGTCGCGCCAGTTCCCGCTGTCCATCAGCGGCAGCAGGCCCGCGCCGTACGCGCCCGGCTTCGACCCGAAGATCCGCGTTGTCGCGCGACGGGCGTCACCGTGCGAGGCCAGGTCCGCCGAGACGTGCGCGCGCACGAAGTTCTCGGACGGCGGTTCTTCCAGCGCGGCCACCAGCCGCACCGCGTCGTCCATGAGGGTGATCACGTGCGGGAACGCGTCGCGGAAGAAGCCGCTGATCCGGACCGTGACGTCGATCCGGGGCCGGCCCAGTTCCGCGAGCGGGATCGCCTCGATGCCCGTCACCCGGCGGGACGCCTCGTCCCACACCGGCTGCACGCCCAGCAGCGCCAGGACTTCCGCCGCGTCGTCGCCGGACGTCCGCATCGCCGACGTCCCCCACACCGACAGCCCGACCGACTTCGGCCAGTCGCCGGTGTCCTCGCGATAGCGCTTCAGCAGCGAATCCGCCAGCGCCTGGCCGGTTTCCCACGCCAGCCGGCTCGGGATGGCCTTCGGGTCGACGGTGTAGAAGTTCCGCCCGGTCGGCAGCACGTTGATCAGCCCGCGCAGCGGCGACCCGCTCGGCCCGGCCGGGATGTACCCGCCGTCGAGCGCGTGCAGCACCGCATCCAGCTCGGCCGACGTCCCCGCCAGCCGGGGGACGATCTCCGTGGCCGCGAACGAAAGTACCCGCGCGACCTGGGCGTCCGGCGCGACCGAAGCGACCGCGCCGGGGTCCCATGAGCGCGCTTCCATGGCCTCGACCAGGGAACGCGCTGTCTGCTCGACCGCGTCCACTTCGGACAGGGGCGCGTCCTCCTTCAGGCCCAGCGCCGACCGCAGGCCCGGCACCGCGCCCTGCTTGCCGCCCCACATCTGCGACGCGCGCAGCATGGCCAGCACCAGGTTGACGCGGGCCTCGCCGACCGGCGCCGCGCCCAGGACGTGCAGCCCGTCGCGGATCTGCGCGTCCTTGACCTCGCAGAGCCAGCCGTCGATGTGCAGCAGGAAGTCGTCGAACTCCGCGTCGTGCGGCCGTTCGTCGATGCCGAGGTCGTGGTCCAGCTTGGCCGCCTGGATCAGCGTCCAGATCTGCTGGCGCACGGCCGGCAGCTTCGCCGGGTCCATCGCCGCGATGTTCGCGTGCTCGTCGAGCAGCTGCTCCAGCCGCGCCATGTCGCCGTAGGACTCCGCGCGCGCCATCGGCGGGATCAGGTGGTCGACGATCGTCGCGTGCGCCCGCCGCTTCGCCTGCGCACCCTCGCCCGGGTCGTTGATCAGGAACGGGTAGACCAGCGGCAGGTTCCCGAGGACGGCGTCCGGCGCGCACGACGCCGAGAGCCCCGAGGTCTTGCCCGGCAGCCACTCCAGCGACCCGTGCTTGCCCAGGTGGACGACGGCGTGCGCGCCGAACTCCTCTTCCAGCCAGCGGTAGGCGGCCAGGTAGTGGTGGCTGGGCGGCAGGTCCGGGTTGTGGTAGATCGCGACGGGGTTCTCGCCGAACCCGCGCGGCGGCTGGATCATGATGATCACGTTGCCGCTCTGCAGGGACGCCAGCACGATGTCGCCGTTGTCGACGTACAGCTCGCCCGGCGCCGGCCCCCAGTGCTCCTCGACACCCTCGCGCAGCTCGGCCGGCAGCGCGTCGAACCACTGCTGGTAGCGCGCGGCGGGGACGCGGATCGGGTTCCCGGCGAGCTGCTCTTCGGTCAGCCACTCCGGGTCCTGGCCGCCGGCGGCGATCAGCGCGTGGATCAGCGCGTCGCCGTCGGGCTGCTCGGTGCCGGTCGGGTCGACACCCGGGAACGCGTCCGGTCCGAGGTCGTAACCGGAAGCGCGCATCCGACGCAGCAGCTCGATCGCCGACGCGGGCGTGTCCAGCCCGACCGCGTTGCCGACGCGAGAGTGCTTCGTCGGGTACGCGGACAGCATCAGCGCGATGCGCCGCTCCGGCGGAGGCGTGTGCCGCAGCCGGGCGTGCGCCAGCGCGATGCGAGCGACGCGGGACGCGCGCTCGGCGTCCGGCACGTACCGGGGAAGACCGTCTTCGTCGAGTTCCTTGAACGAGAACGGCACCGTGATCAGCCGTCCGTCGAACTCCGGGACGGCCATCTGGTTCCCGGCGTCGAGCGGGGAGAGGCCGTCGTCGCTGGCCGCCCACGTCTCGCGGTCGCTGGTCAGGCACAGCGCCTGCAGGATCGGGACGTCGAGAGCGGCCATCTCGGCGACGTCCCAAGCCTCGTCGTCACCACCCGCGCCCACCTCGGACGGCCGCGTGCCGCCGGCCGCGAGCACGGTGACCAGCAGGGCGTCCACGGAAGCCAGCTCGGCCATCATCTCCGGCTCGCGCGTCCGCAGCGAAGCACAGTAGATCGGCAACGCGCGCCCGCCCGCGGCTTCGATCTCGTCGGCGAGCGTGTGCACGAACGCGGTGTTCCCGGACAGGTGGTGCGCGCGGTAGTACAGGACGCCGATGACCGGGCCCTCGGCGCGTGCAGGCCGCTCGAGGAAACCCCACGACGGCTGCTCGGCGGGCGGCTCGAAGCCGTCGCCGGTGAGCAGCAGCGTGTCGGAGAGGAACCGGTGCAGCTGGGTGAGGTTGGCCGGGCCGCCCTGCGCGAGGTAGGCGTGGGCCTCGGCGGCGATGCCGGCCGGCACGGTCGAGAGCTTCATCAGCTCGGCGTCGGGCGTCTGTTCGCCGCCCAGGACGACGACGTGCGCGCCCGACGCCCGCAGCGCGTCCAGGCCGTCCTGCCAGCTCCGCGGCGTGCCGAGGATCCGCGCGACAACGATCTTCGCGCCGTCGAGCAGGCCCGGCAGCTCGGCGACGTCGAGCCGGGACGGGTTGCCGAGCCGGTACTCGCGCTCGCTCGATCGGGCGCTGAGCAGGTCGGTGTCCGAAGTGGACAGAAGCAGGATCACGAGGTTCCTCCTCGGGGTCCGCGCCCCGGGTAGACGGGCGCGCCGGCCGGAGTTCCTGGCTCCCGGAGAGGTGCGCCGACCCACTCCCTCCCGCGGAGGCGGCATCGGACCCAGCTCTCCGGTGACAGTGGCGGGACCGCCCCGGACTCTCACCGGGTTCCTCCACCTGCCGACGCGTGGGTATCGCTCTCACTCTCCGGTGCCGGTCGGAGTGCGTCAAGGTGACGTTGGCCTGGGTAACCTGACGGCTTGGATTCTCTGCTCCGGAGCTTCACCGCTGCTCAGTCCGCGCGGCAGCCCTACCGCGCGCCGGCTGCCGCGGAGCTGGCGGCTGCCGAGGCCGGCTTCGCCGCTTTCCTCGACGGCACCCCGCACCACCTCGGTGAGCTGGGGTTTTCCACGCCGGACGAGTCCCTGGTCATCCAGGAGCCCGGCACCGAACGCGCCTGGGGGCTCTACGCGATCGATCGGTCCGCGCCGCCGTCACTGGTCGTCGAGGTGCCGCACTCCTCGTCCGACCTGCGGACCGACCTGATCGGCCTGGCGCTCTTCCGGCAGGTGCCCGGCGCGGTGCTGGCCGTTGCGGGCGCGCACCGCCGCCGGGAGGACCCGGCGCACGAGCCGCGGACCGTGTTCCACGTCGTCACCACGCTGCTGGCCCGCCGCGGCCTGCCCCAGGTCCAGCTGCACGGCTTCAAGGACCGCACGCTGCCCGCGGCCGACGTCGTCCTCTCGGCCGGGGCGGGGGAGGCCGGCGACGCGGCCCGCCGGGCCGCCGACCGCCTGGAAGCGGCCGGGTTCCGCGTCCGCCGGGCCTGGGCCGAGCCCTGCCGCGGCCTGGCCGGGACGACGAACGTCCAAGGCCAGGCCGCCGACGGCACCCCGTTCCTGCACGTCGAGCTCAACCGGACGATCCGCGAGACCCGCCGCGACGACGTCGTCCGCGCGCTGGCCGATGCCGACCTGCGCAAACCCTAGGCGGACCGCTCTCCCAGGCGGGGGAAGGGCTTCGTCGAGAACAGCACTTCCACGGAGACCTCGAAGAACTCCGCGATCCGCAGGGCCAGGAACAGCGAAGGGCTGTACTCGCCGCGTTCCAGGTAGCCGATCGTCTGGTAGTGCACGCCGAGGGCCTCGGCCAGCTGCCGCCGCGAGATCGACCGCTCCGCGCGCAGCATCGCGATCCGGTTGTAGACGACTTCACTCATGACTACCCCACACGCTGCATGGCCTTCTCCCGCCGCTCGGCCAGCGACGAGCCGGCCTCGCGCCGCGCCATGCGGCGGAGCAGGACCGGGGCCAGCGCCAATCCGATCACGGCCCACGCGACGAGCACCGCCAGGGTCGGCAGCGGCCGCCAGGACTGGCCGATCTCGACGACGACCGCGCTGTCCGGCAGCAGCGCCGAGCGCATCCCGAGGCCCAGCCAGTACATCGGGAACACCTGCGCGATGTCCTGCACCCACACCGGCAGCGCCGTGATCGGGTAGAAGATCCCCGAGATCGCGCCCAGGCCCATGATCGGCAGGGTGATCAGCCCGATCGAGCGCGGGCTGCTGGTCAGGGACCCCAGCGCCGCGCCGATCGGCATCGTCGCGATCATGCCGACCAGCAGCACCCCGAGCAGGTGCAGGTACGACCAGACGCCGTCCGGTGCCAGTGCGGAGAACACGAACAGGCACGGGATCAGGACCGCTATCAGGCCCGTGAGCTGGGCGAGCGACAGTGCTGTCGTCTTCCCGAGCAGGTACCCGAGCATCCCGTTCGGGGTCGCCTTCGCCCGCAGCAGCGTGCCGTCCTCGCGGTCGACGGCCAGGTAGCCCGCCGCGCCGGTCAGCCCTTGGAACACGATGCCGGCGCCGAGCACACTGGGTACGGTCGCGGCGCCGAGGGAGAACGACGTGCCGGGCAGCGTCGCGTTCCGCATGAAGAACAGCGTGCCGAGGAAGAGCGTGACGAAGACGAGCTGGCCGATCACGTCGTCGAGGTTGGTCCACGTCTGCTTGAACTCGATCCAGCCACGGGCCAGCCCGTTGCGCAGTGCCGCTGTCCTGGCGTTCATCGCGCACCCGCTTCCTGGAGGCCGAGCTCCGTCTCGCCGCCGGCCTCGGCGCGGTGGACCAGCGTCATGTAGGTGTCCTCCAGCGACGCCCGCCGGACCTCGAGGTCCGCGACGGCCTCGCCGTGCTGCTTGAACAGGTCGTACACGTACTTCGTCGCTTCGGTCGTCGAGTGCACGAAACGCTGTCCGCCGACGCTCCAGCGGACCTCGGCCTCGCCGGAGATCTGCCGGGACAGCGCGTCGGCCGAGCCGTCGGCGATGATCCGGCCGCCGTTGAGGATGAGGATCCGGTCGGCCAGCTTCTCGGCCTCGTCGAGGTCGTGCGTGGTCAGCAGGATCGTCGTGTCGAGCTCGTCGGACAGGCGGTGCACCAGGTCGTGGAACTCCCGCCGGGCCTCGGGGTCGAAGCCCGCGGTCGGCTCGTCGAGGAACAGCAGCTCGGGGCGCCCGACGATGCCGATGGCGACGTCGAGCCGCCGCCGCTGGCCGCCGGAGAGCTGCTTGAGCTTCTTGTGCGCGTGCTCGGTGAGCCCGACCGTCGCGATCAGCTCGTCGGTGTCCCACGGCCGCGGGCGGGCCGCCGACGAGTACGGCGCGTAGTACCGGCCGAGGTGGGCGAGCAGCTCGCGCACGCGCCACTTCCCGTGGTCGCGCCAGGACTGGAGCACGACCCCCAGCCGTGCCCGCCAGTCCTCACCCCCGTGCGCCGGGTCGACGCCCAGCACGCTCACCTCGCCGGCCGACCGCATGCGGAAGCCCTCGAGGATCTCGATCGTCGTCGTCTTGCCCGCGCCGTTCGGCCCGAGCAGGCCGACGACCTCGCCCCGGTACGCCTCGAACTCGACGCCGTGGAGGACGTCGTTGGTGCCGTACCGCATCCGCAGCCCGCGCACGCGGACGACCGGATCGGCTGGATCTCTCATCGCGGTCACCCCCAGTTGACTGATGCGATCGAATGTAGCACACCTACTACATTTGATGAGACTTCTGCTGCCTCGGGAACTTGACCCGCGGTCATCCGGTTCGCGGGGCATGGCAACTTGGCTGGGGCTCGCCCTTCCGGGCGGCGTCGTGATCCTGCTGGTCATGGCCGCGATCGAACTGCGGCCGCGCAAGAACGGCTCGCGCTTCAAGGCGCGGCTGTCCGCCACCTCCATCGAAGAGGCCACCGCGTTCCTGTACGGGACCAAGCGGCGTGAGCTGGAACACCGGGAAACGATGTCGATGCTCGTCGAGCAGGACGCCGAAGGCGCACCTCCCTGGCGTGACGTGGACCTGGACGCCGGAACGGCCCGGATCCGGCCGCGTTCGGACCCGCCGGAGCGCCGGAACGGCCAGCTACAGTGACCCCATGCCGACCCCAGCACGCGTGCGAGCCGACGCGTGCCCCGGTGTTTTCGCACCCCACGACGCCGCCGACGGACCGTTGGCGCGGGTGCGGCTGCCCGGCGGCACGATTTCCGCAGTGCAGCTGCACGCGCTGGCCGACGCGGCCGAAGCCTGCGGCGACGGCGACCTCCACCTCACTTCGCGCGGCAACGTCCAGCTGCGCGGCGTCACCCGGCCCGGGTTGGCGGCCCGGCTGACCGACGCGGGTCTGCTGCCGTCGCCGTCGCACGAGCGGGTCCGGAACGTCCTCGCGTCGCCGCTGAGCGGAGTGAGCGGCGGCCTCGCCGACGTCCGCGGCCTGGCGGCTTCGCTGGACCTGGTGCTGTGTTCGACGCCGGAACTGGCGGCGCTGCCCGGGCGGTTCCTCTTCGCCTTCGACGACGGCCGCGGCGACGTCGCCTCCGAAGGCGCCGACGTCTGCTGGCGTGCTACCGGCTCGTCCGAGGGAACGCTGCTGCTCGCGGGCGGCGACACGGGTCGCCGGGTGGCCCGCGCCGACGTCGTGGCGGTGCTGATCGAGGTGGCGCTGGAGTTCTGCCGGGTGCGCGGGGCGGCCTGGCGCGTCGCCGAACTCGACGACCCGGCCTGGCGCGGGACGCCGGTGCCGCGGACCGGGTTCTCCATGCCGGCGGGGCTGATTCCCCAGGACGGCGGTGGCTACGCAGCCGGTGTCGTGCCGCGCTTCGGACAGCTGTCCGCGACGCAGGCGCGGGCGCTGGCGGAGTTCGGGACGGCGCTGGTCACGCCGTGGAAGTCCCTGGTCCTGCCGGACGTGCCTCCCGACGTCTTCGCGCGGCTCGGGTTCGGGGGCGAGGCACTGGGGACCACCGCGTGCATCGGCCGTCCGGGCTGCGCGAAGTCGCGCGCCGACGTCCGCGCCGACGCGGTGTTCCGGCCGGGCCTGCGGGCCCACTTCTCGGGCTGCGAGCGGCGGTGCGGAAAGCCGTCGCAGTCCTATGTGGACGTGGTCGCCGAAGCGGGGGGCTACCGCATCGACGGCCGCTGGGTGCCGCTCGACGAGATGGAAGGGAAGCTGTGATCGACTACCTGCGGGACGGTGCCGAGATCTACCGGCACTCGTTCGCCACGATCCGCGAGGAGGCGGACCTGGCGATCCTGCCCGACGACGTGGCCGGGCTGGCGGTCCGGATGATCCACGCCTGCGGCATGGTCGATCTGGTCGACGACCTGCGGTACACGCTCGACGTCGTCGAGTCCGGCCGCGCGGCGCTCGAAGCCGGCGCGCCGATCCTGTGCGACGCGCAGATGATCGCCAGCGGCGTCACCCGCCGTCGCCTGCCCGCGGACAACGAGGTGCTCTGCACGCTCTCGGACCCGAGCGTGCCGGGGCTGGCCGAACGCATGGGCACCACGCGGTCGGCCGCGGCGCTCGAACTGTGGCGCGACAAGCTGCCCGGCTCGGTCGTGGCGATCGGCAACGCCCCGACGGCCCTGTTCCGCCTGCTGGAGATCCTCGACGAAGGCGTCGGCGCGCCCGCGGCGATCATCGGCGTCCCGGTCGGCTTCGTCGGCGCGGCGGAGTCCAAAGTGGAGCTGGCCAAGCGCGCCCCGGCACCGTACCTGGTGGTGCACGGGCGGCGCGGCGGCAGCGCGATGGCCGTCGCGGCGATCAACGCACTCGCGAGCGCCGAAGAATGACCGGCACGCTGTACGGTGTCGGGCTCGGCCCCGGCGACCCGGAACTGATGACGGTCAAGGCGGCCCGCCTGATTTCCGAAGCCTCGGTGATCGCGTACCACTGCGCGCGCCACGGCCGGAGCATCGCGCGGTCGGTCGCCGAGCCGTACCTGCGCGAGGGCCAGCTCGAGGAGAAGCTCGTCTACCCGGTCACGACCGAGACGACCGATCACCCGGGCGGCTACGAGGGCGCGATCGCCGACTTCTACGAGCTGAGCGCGAAGCGGCTGGCCGAGCACCTCGACGCGGGCCGCGACGTGGTCCTGCTCTGCGAAGGCGACCCGTTCTTCTACGGCTCGTACATGTACATGCACGAGCGGCTGGCCGGCCGCTTCGAGGCGGTGGTCGTCCCGGGCGTGACGTCGGTGAGCGCGGCGTCGTCGGTCTTCGGCCGCCCGCTGGTGCAGCGCGACGAGGTGCTCACGGTGCTCCCGGGTACGCTCCCGGCCCCGGAACTGGCCCGGCGCCTCGCCGACACCGACGCGGCGGCGGTGCTGAAGCTGGGCCGGACGTTCTCGTCGGTGCGGGAGGCGTTCGCGGAGGCCGGCAAGCTGGACGACGCGGTGTACGTCGAGCGCGCGACCTGGGGTCAGCAGCGGATCGAGCCTCTGGCGTCGGTGGATCCTTCGACGGTTCCGTACTTCTCGCTGGCGTTGCTGCCTTCGCCGGCTTATGCGTCCCGTCAGTCTTCGCCTGCTCCGGCTGCTTCGCCTTCTTCGGTTGGCGAAGTGGTCGTTGTGGGTCTCGGCCCGGCAGGCCCGGAGTGGCTGACGCCCGAGGCTGCTTCGGAGCTTGACGCGGCGGAGCACATCGTCGGGTACGGGCCGTATGTCGCCCGGGTGCCGCAGAAGGCGGGCCAGCAGCGGCACGCATCCGGCAACCGCGTCGAGGCGGACCGGGCACGCGAGGCGTTGTCGCTGGCTGCTTCCGGCTCTCGCGTGGCGGTGGTGTCCTCGGGCGACCCGGGCGTGTTCGCGATGGCGTCGGCGGTGCTGGAGCAGGTGTCCGCAGGTCACGGCGCCGGTGTCCGGGTCCGGATCGTGCCCGGAGTGACCGCGGCCCAGGCGGCGGCGTCCCGGGTGGGGGCACCGCTGGGACACGACTACTGCGTGCTGTCGCTGTCCGATCGGCTGAAGCCCTGGGAGATCATCGAGAAGCGTCTCGACGCAGCGGGCGCGGCGGACCTGGTGCTGGCGCTGTACAACCCGGCATCCCGCACCCGCACGACCCAGCTGGCCGACGCGCGTGCCGTGCTGCTCCGCCACCGCGCGCCTTCCACACCGGTCGTCGTGGCCCGGGACGTGGGCGGCCCGGAGGAGGACATCCGCATCACGACACTGGGCGAGCTGGACCCGTCCACAGTGGACATGCGCTGCCTGCTGATCGTGGGCTCGTCTCGCACTCGATCCGACAACGGCATCGTCTGGACGCCCCGCAGTTACTAGGTCTGCCGCGGCTTGTCGTGGGGGGGGGGGGGGGGGGGGGCCCCGCCCGGCCCCCCCCACCCCGGGAAGGTTCAGCTGGCGAGGGTGATGGTCACCGTGTTCGCGCTCGCGGTGACCGTGTGCGTGGCGGCGTCGTAGCTGCCGCCGCTGACCGAGTTCACACCGGTCGAGAGGAACACCGGCAGCTGGATGGCGACCGCACCGCCGGGCAGGCTGCCCGACAACGTCACCGTGACGACGCGGGCGCCGCTCGAGCCGCTCACCGCGAGGGAAACCCCGTAGGTGGACCGGTTGCCCGAAGCCACGTCGTAGGTGTTGGTCAGGTTGCCCACCGAAATCGTCTGGCCGGGGGTGACCCAGGCGTTCGGCACGCCGCGGCCGATGTAGAGCGGCCGGGTGAAGGTGTACGGCCCGGAACCGCCGGCCGCCAGACCTTCGGCCACCAGCGACTCCAGCAGCCCCTGCTGCTGCCCGGCGATCGGCCACGCGTACGGGCACGCGCCGAACTGCGGTCCGGCGTGGCTGCCGATCCACGGGTTGGCCGGGCTGGGCCCGCTGCCGTTGGCCTCCCACCAGGCGTTCGGGCCGCCGGTGGTGGTCTTGAGCTGCCAGGCGTAGCTGGTGATCGGCAGGTCGCGGTAGTTGTCGGAGAACAACCCGTCGGAGGAGTACGACGTGTTGTACGCCGTCGAGTACCCGTTGAACGCCCCGAAGGTCGGGAACGGGTAACCGTTGGCCGACAGCCGGTTGAAGCCCCACTGGTACATCCGGTCGATCTGGCCGGGGTCGCCCATGATGCCGGTCAGCGCGCCACCGGAGAGCATGGTCGACCACTGGTTCTGCCCGACCCAGCCGGGCGAGGCCCAGTTGGCGTCGTTGAAGGTGTTGCAGCGGTTGGCGCTGTTGGGCTTGTCCACTTCACACGGCAGGTAGTTGAAGCCGTTCGCGGACTGGTTGCGGCCCACGACGGTGTTCAACGCGTTCAGCAGCGAGGTGTAGGCCGTGTTCGCCCACGTCGCTTCGGCGGTCTGGCCGATCTTGGTCGCGATGTACTTGTACGACGCCAGCATCTGCAACGCCGAGAAGTTGCTGAACAGCCAGCGCCCGGTGGAGTCGTTGTCGAAGTTGGTCTGCAGCGTCCCGTCCGAGGCGAGCTGGGCGGGGTACTTCACCCGGGCGATGGTCCGGAGGCTGGGTCCCCACGAGCCGGTGTCGTTGAAGTACTGGCTGACGAACGCGGTGTCGTTCGTCTTCGCCAGGTACGTCGCCCAGGAGCCCATCGTCTTCCAGACGCCGTCCCAGTACCAGTTGGCACCGACTTCGTCCCAGCCGTCCTGCTGAGCGATCCGGGCGGTGAGCAGCAGGTTGCGCGCGTCCCGGAAGTCGCCGGTCTCGAATTTGGCGGTCAGCTCGCCGGGGACGTCGTGGTTGAGGATCCAGTTGTAGTTGTTGGCGCCGGAGAACTGCGCTTTGCCCACCTGCATGATCAGGTTGTAGACAGTGCCCGCCTTGTAGGCGTTGGCCATCGCGGTGCCCGGGTTCGCCAGGCCGCCGGTGTTGGGCAGGGTCGTGTTCGGCAGGCTGAAGGTGTTCGTCTCGGCCAGCCGCGAGTTCCAGTACGAGGTCATCTGGCCGTAGGCGGTGTCGAAGTTCGGCGCGTTCGACGACAGCGCCGAGCCGGTCGGCAGCGCGACGCCGCTGCCGAAGTTGTCCACCGCCACCACGAAGTCGTGGTTGCTCGTCTGTCCCGCCGTGACCGTGTCCAAACCGGACGAAGTCAGCCGGACGAGGCCCGGTCCCGAACCACCCGGCGGGACGGTCACCGAGCCGGAGCCGTTGTTCTTGATGGAGACCCGCGTGTAGACCAGCATGACCGCGGAGCCGTTGATGGTGACCTTGTCGGCGAAGTTCTTGATGGTGATCCCGACGCTGCCGGAGGTCCGGGACGTCGTCATCGCCGGCAGGTAGCCGTTGTCCTCGGTCCACTGCACCGACTGCGCGCCGGGATTGCCGCCGTAGGTGTAGGCACTGAACGAGTACATCCCGCCGCACAGGCCGTTGTAGGTCGTGTTCACGCCGCGCGCGAAGAACGAGCCGGACAGGTAGCTGAAGACCGGCCAGTAGTTGCCGTCCCAGCCGATCGCCGTCGTGTTCTGGAACCCCTGGCCGTAGGGGTCGTTCGGCGTCTGGAAGTTCGTGCCGTACGACCGCGGCAGCCCGGAGTTCTTGCACGCGTTCGGCGCCAGGTTCGGGATGCCCTGGTAGACGTCGGACGTGCCGGGCGTGTACCCGGGCACGCGCCAGGCGCTCGCGCTCGAACACGGCAGCTGGACGAGCGCGGTGTTCGCCGGGGTGACGCACTTGCCGGAGCTGACGGCCACGACGTTGAACGTGTTCGTGCCGACCGATTGCAGCCGGAACTGCTGGTTGGTCTCCCCGTGGCAGGCGTACTGGATCACCGCGGCGTTGTCCGAAGTGGACGCGCCGTAGATGTCGACGCAGCTGCCGGCGGTGAAGGTGCCGATGGTGTAGGCGTCGGCTGATACGGGGGTGAACGTGTACGACTGCGCGGCACCGGAGGTGCAGGCCGTCTGGGTGAGCTGGACGGCGCTGGTGCTGTCGGGGACGGTGGCGCACTGGCCACTCGAAGAGCTGACCATCGTGCTGGTGAACGTGTCCGCGGCGCGGGCCGGGGCCACCACGGCGAAGCCGGCCACCAGGACGGCGGCGGTGAGCAATACCGGACGTCTCATCGGGTTCTCCGATCCGAAGGTTCAGAAGAGGAAGGAGCCGTACGGGCCGTTGAAGATCGCGGTCTTCTGGCTTTGGCTGAAGTGGGTGTTCGGGTAGTCGTAGAAGGACGCCGACATCGGCGTCCCGTCCGTCGAGGTCGAGTCCGGCAGGCCGAAGGCGTGGCCGAGTTCGTGCACCATGCCGCCGTACCAGCGGTTCATCGGGCCGTTGATGCCGGCCGCGCCGTCGGCGTCGTGCCGGCAGAGGATCACCCAGCCGTTGCCGCCACCGCCGCCCGCGCCCTGGCCCTCGGCGATGACCTCGCCGACGTTGATCCACCGGCTGTCCCCGTCCCGGACGCCGAACCGGCGCACCAGCTCCTGCTGCATATTGAACACGGCCCACCAGTAGCGGTCGCCGCCGTTGGGTGTGTCCTCGTACCAGCTCTTCACGTGCTCGCCGGTGACCACCTGGACGACCGGGGCGGTGAGCCGGAACGTCTTGCCCAGCTCCTGCCCGTAGTACCGCTGCGCTTCCCGCATGACGTTCGCGATGCCGTCCGGGTAGCGCTGGTCGTAGGGCACGTCGGACGGCCGCAGCAGCCACACCCGCACGGTCTTCTCCGGCGGGGTCTGCGGATCGCCGCCGGACTGGAAGCCGGGCAGCCGCCACAGGGCGGCCGTGCCGCAGGCCAGCTGGACGAGCAGCGCGTTCACCGCCGTGACGCACTTGCCCGAGGCGACCGCGACCAGCGTGAAAGCGCTTCCATTAGCCTGGAGGCGAAACTGCTGGTTGGTCCCGGAGTGGCAGGCGTACTGGATCACCGCAGCGTTGTCCGAAGTGGACGCGCCGGAGATGTCCACGCAGCTGCCCGAGGTGAAGGTGCCGATGGTGTAGACGTCACCGGACACCGGGGTGAACCGGAACGACTGACCGGCACCGGAGTTGCACCCCGTCTGGGTCAGCTGGACCGCACTGGTGCCGTTGGGAACGGTGGCGCACTGGCCGCTCGAAGAGCTGACCACCGTGCTGGTGAACGCGGTCGCGGCCAGTGCGCTGCTCGCGGACAGCACCGAGAGCAGGCCGGCCACGAGGCAGAGCACCACGGAGGGAGCCAGCCGCCGCACGCCACGGTTGTGCCGAAATACCACAGGACGCGTCATCGGGTCCTCGCAATCTTCGGTTTTGTGAGCGTTAACATTTGTCGGCTGGGTGCGCTCCCGGGTGCCGATCAGGGGGTGGCGGCTATTCGGTGGCGACCGGGAGCCAGACCCGCATCGGGCCGGGTTCCCGGTTGCCCCAAAGGAAATAGGGGACGGCGGTCAGTTCCACCGGCTCGCCGGGCATGACGGACCCGGCACCGTACAGCTCGCCCGACGCGGGCACCTCGATCCGGCCGCGCGTGGTCAGGGCGACCGGTACGTCGGGCAGCGACGCGCCGGAGAACGATGCCGCCGGGTCGATCCGCACGTCCTCGAGGGTGACGCCGTCCGGCAGGTCGGCCTGCTCCAGGCAGTAGACGAGCGGCCCGCGCGTCACGGCGGCGCAGCCGCGCACGGCGTCGATCCGCGGGTGCGGACGGACGATCCGGGCGGGCATCGGCAGTTCGAGCGTCACCGTGGTGCCGCCCGTCCAGTCGCGCCGCACCTCCGCGTAGCCGTCGCGGACCTCGGCGGGGACGCCGTCGATCAGGGCGCCCTCGGCCCAGCCGGGGACGCGCAGGGACAGCATGAACGGCGCCGAAGCCGTCACCGTCAGCTCGACCCGGCCGTCCCACGGGTACCGGGTGCGCGTCTCGACGCGGACGTCGGCACCGTCCACAGTGGTCTGGATCGTCCCGGCCGCATACAGGTGCACCTGCAGGCCACCGGGATCGGCGGTCGCCACGTAACCGGACAGCGAGGCGACCAGCCGGGCCAGGTTGGGCGGGCAGCACGCGCACGAGTACCACGGCAGGCGCTGCGAGGGCGCGTCTTCGTGCGTGCCGTCGTGGCCGGTCCGCAGGTGCAGCGGGTTGGCGTAGAAGAAGTGCGTGCCGTCGAGCGCGGTCGACCCGGCGATCGCGTTGTACAGCGCGCGTTCCATCTCGTCGGCGTACTTGCCCTCGCCGGTGGCCAGCAGCAGGCGCCAGTTCCACTGGAAGCTCGCGATCGCGGCGCAGGTCTCGCCGTAGGCCCGGTCGGGCGGCAGCTCGTACGGGTCGCCGAACGCCTCGTCGCGGTGGCGGGAGCCCTGGGCGCCGGTGAGGTAGGTCTTGGCGCCGAACGCGTCGGCCCACAGGCGGCGGGCCGCTTCCAGCAGCGCGTCGTCCCGGGTTTCGACGGCGACGTCCACGACGCCGGCGAGCAGGTAGAGCTGGCGCACGACGTGCCCGGCGACCTCGTCGGCCTCGCGGACCGGGACGTGGTCCTGCAGGTACCGGGAGCCGAATCGTTCGCCGTCGAGCAGGCCGCGTCCCCGCAGGTCGAGGAAGCGCAGCGCCAGCTCGAGGTACGGCCGGTGCCCGGTCACCCGGTACAGCTCCACCAGCGCCGTCTCGATCTCCGGGTGCCCGTCGACGTCCTCGACGCTGCCGAACCGCTCCACGATGAGGTCCGCGAAGCGCCGGGCGACCGTGACGAGCTGGGCCCCGACCCCGGCCCGGGCGGCGGCGACGGCGGCCTGGATCAGGTGGCCCGCGCAGTACAGCTCGTGGCTCCAGTGCAGCTCCCGCCACTTCAGGTCCGGCTTGTCGACGGTGAAGTACGAGTTCAGGTAACCGTCGTCCTCCTGGGCCTTGGCCACCAGCGCGGCGGTGGTGTCGAGGAACGCGCGCAGCTCGGCGTCGCCCGGATCGCGTCCGAGCTGCCAGGCGGCGGCTTCGAGGGTCTTGTAGACGTCGGAGTCGGCGAACCACATGTTGCGGCGGTCGCCGTCGACCTCGCCGGTGACGCGGCGGAGGTTGTCCAGCGCGCCCGCCGCCTCGAGCTGCTCGACGCAGTGCGGCAGGGTCCGGGTCGCGTTGCGGGCCTGGCACTCACCGAGCAGGCTGTCCGGCGCGAAGGTGACCGCGCCGAGGAAGAGCGGCCGCAACGCCGACTTCGCGGCGGACGTGGGGTGGACGGGCCCGAGGATGCGTTCGGTCATCGAGTGCTCCTTCTCAGCCTTTGAGGGCTCCCGAGGTGAAGCCGCGGACGTAGTACCGCTGCAGGACGAGGAAGACCGCCACGCACGGCAGGGCGGAGACCACCACGCCCGCCTGCAGGGCCCCGAAGTCGACCGAGCCGAGGCTGCCGGACTGGAGGTTGAACAGCGCGACCGGCAGGGTGAACTTCTCGCCGTCGGTGAGGAAGATCAGCGGGGCGACGAACTCGTTCCAGGCCGCCAGGAACGAGAACAGCGCCACGGTGACCACGCCGGGCAGGACGCCACGCAGCAGCACCCTTCGCAGCGCGCCGCCGATCGAACAGCCGTCGATCAGCGCTGCCTCTTCCAGTTCCACCGGCAGCGCCTCGAAGGAGTTGCGCATCATGAACAGGCCGAACGGCAGCTGCAGCACGGCCATCACCAGGCCCAGGCCGAGCAGCGAGTTCTGCAGGCCGAGCCAGCCGAGCAGGATGTAGAGCGGCACCAGGATCGTCGTGTAGGGCACCATCAGGATGGCCAGGGTGACCAGGAACAGCAGGGTGCGGCCGGGAAAGGCGAGCCGGGCCATCGCGTAGCCGCCGAGCGTGGTCGCCAGCACCGTGACGGTCACCGCGACCAGCGCGACCACGGTCGTGTTGACCAGGTAGGTGCCCAGACCGCTGCCGTAGTCGGCGAGCCGCCGGTAGTTGTCCGTCCCGGAGCCCCCGGCTTCCCGCCCGCTGAGCGACGAGTAGAGCGTCCACAGCAGCGGCAGCAGGAACAGCACGGCCAGGGCGGCGCTCGTGACGTGCAGGCCCGCGGCCCGGAGCCGGTTCACTTCCCCTCCCGGCGGATCAGGCGCAGCTGGGCGACGTTGAGCACGATGAGCACGGCGAGCGTGGCCACCGAAACCGCGGCCGCGCGCCCGAGGTCCTGGGACAGGAACGCCTCGCGGTAGATGTCGATGACGACCGTGGCCGTGTCGTGGCGGCCGCCGGTGAGGATGAAGAACTGGTCGAACGCCAGCAGCGAGCCGGTCAGCGACAGCACCATCGCGAGCGCCAGGGTCGGCCGCAGCTGCGGCAGCGTCACCCGCCACAGGATCTGCCACCGGTTCGCGCCGTCGATGCGCGCGGCCTCGTACAGCGCCGGGTCGATGCCCTGCAGGCCGGTCATCAGGATCAGCATGGAGAACCCGGCGAACCGCCAGGTGATCATCCCGACCGTCGAGCCGAGCGCGCTGCCGCCGGAGCCGAGCCAGTCGGCCCGGCCGAACCCGAGGAAGTCCACCAGGTGGTTCAGCGCCGACGAGTCGGTGTTGAACAGGCCGTAGAACAGCAGGCTCGTCGACGCGAGGCCCACGGCACTGGGCAGGAAGAAAACCGTGCGGGCGAAGCCGGTCCCGCGCCGGTCGTGCTGCACCAGCAGCGCCAGCCCGAAGGCGACGAGGCTGAGCACCACCGTCGTGACCAGCGTGTACTTCAGGGTGAACCACACCGCGCGAAGGAACAGCGGGTCGCTCAGCGCGTCGTAGTTCTTGACGCCGTTCGGGTAGGACGCGCCGACGAGCGGCCAATGGCTGACCGACATCCACAGCATCAGCCCGAGCGGGATGACGAAGAAGACGGCGACCAGCACGGCCATCGGAGCGGCGTAGGCGATCCCCAGCCGGCGACGGCCCCGGGCGATCGAGCCGCGGCGGCGGGGTGCCGGCGCCGGGGCCTCCGGCGCCGACACCCGCGGGGAAACCAGCGACACCATGATCAGCTGCCGCCGGAGAGGGACTCGGTCACGGCCGCGTTGTGCTGCTTGAGGATCGCTCCGGCATCACCGCTGCCGAAGACCGCGTCGATCACCGTCGCCGTCCAGGGTCCGTTCGTGTCGTTGAACGTCTTGCCGAAGTTGACCGAAATCGGCGTCTGGCCCTGGCTCGCCAGCCGGTTGAACACGCCGAGCCGCGGATCCTGCTTGGCGTAGGTGTTGTCCGCGAGATCGGACCGGACGGTGATGTTCTTGCTCTTCGCGACGACGTCGACCTGCGCCTGGTCCGACAGCGTCCAGGCGATGAAGTCCCACGCGGCCGCGGCGTGCGTGCTGTTGCCGCCGATGCCGAGCACGTCCCCGCCGACGAACGACGAGCTGCCCCCGGTCAGCCCCGGGATCGGGGCCACGCCGACCTGCAGGTCCGGTCCTTCCTTCATGCCCTGCAACGCCGTCGCGCCCATCGGCTGGATGCCGATCTTGCCGTCGAGGAACGACTGCGTCCACGTGGGACCGGACTCGTTCTTCGCCGATGCCGGCACGACGCCGTCGGCGTAGAGCTGCCGCAGCCACGAGTAGACCTTCGCCGCTTGGGGGCTGTCGAGCGTGGCGGCCGTGCCCTGCTCGTCGAGCACCGTGCCGCCCGAGGCCCAGATCATCGGCCAGCTGGTGAACAGCTGGCACCCCGGACACGCGCCGCCGAAGAAGTAGCCCTTGGTGTCCCCGCCGAGCGCGGCGATCTTGCGCGCGTCGGCCGCAATTTCGTCCAACGTGGACGGTGGCTTCTCCGGGTCGAGACCGGCCCGGGTGAACAGGACCTTGTTGTAGAACACCGCGGACAGGTCGATGTCGTGCGGCACCGCGTAGTGCTTGCCGCCGGCGGTGGCCGCCTTCATGTGGGCCGCGGCGAGGCTGCCGCTGAACGGCAGCTGCGTGACGCGGGCGGTGAGGTCGAGGAACAGGCCCTTGGCCGCGTAGTCGGGCGCGTAGACGACGTCGGCCGCCAAGAGGTCCGGCAGCTGCTTCGCGCCCGCGGCCGTGCCGACCTTCTGCTGGTAGGAGTCGGCCGGGAAGACGGTCAGCTTGACCTTGTTCTTGTGGCTCGCGTTGTAGGCGTCGATCAGCGTCTGGCTGAAGGTGGCCGTCGGCGACCGGGTCCACATGGTGATCGTGGTGCCGTCGTCCACGCTCGCGGTGTCCCCCGCGGCCGCCCCGGACGGGCCGCTCTGGCAGGCCGCGAGGACGAGGACGCCGGCGACGGCGACTGCGGCACGCCCCCACCGTGCCGTGGTCCGGATGTGCGAAGTCATCGACTCTCTCCTAACGGGAGGCCGCCGCCTGCGGTGCCGAAGAAGGACCGGGAAAATTTCAGAAACCGGTTTCCGACTCAAGCTAGGTCCGATCGATCGGCTCGTCAAGGGGCTGTTTGCCGTAGTCTGCGCGCGTTCCATTGGGTCGCGGCGGTCGGCGGAGGTACTGTGCCACCATGCCTCCGCGGAAACTTTCGGAAACTCCCGGCGCCGTTGCGAAGCCGGCCACGATCAGCGAGGTCGCCCTGCTGGCGGGTGTCTCGGTCGGCACCGCGTCGAAGGCCCTCAACGGCCGCGGCTCACTGCGCGCGGAGACCCGGCAGCGGGTGCTGTCGGCGGCCGAGCAGCTGGGGTTCCAGCCGAACCGGGCGGCCGTGACCCTCAACTCCGGGCGCACCTACACCGTCGGCATGATCACCACCGACACGATCGGCCGGTTCAGCATCCCGCTGATGATGGGCGCCGAGGACGCCCTCGGCGCCGGGGAGATGTCGGTCTTCCTCTGCGACGCCCGCGACGACCCGATTCGCGAGCAGTAC
Organism: Amycolatopsis mediterranei; assembly: GCF_026017845.1. NCBI lineage: Bacteria > Bacillati > Actinomycetota > Actinomycetes > Pseudonocardiales > Pseudonocardiaceae > Amycolatopsis > Amycolatopsis mediterranei. Next base: position 8,137,471 of record NZ_CP100416.1, on the reverse strand, counting down.
TACCTGCGCACGCTGCTCTCCCGCCGGGTCGACGGCATCATCGTCACCGGCCGCCGGACCCAGGCCCGTCCCCCGATCGGCGCGAACCTGCCGATCCCGGTCGTGTACGCGTTCATCAGCTCTGCCGATCCGCAGGACTGTTCCGTCGTGCCGGACGAAGCCGGCGGGGCGCGCAAGGCCGTCGAGCACCTCCTGGCCACCGGACGGCGCCGCATCGCCCACATCACCGGCCCCGAGCGGCACCACTCGGCGACCGTGCGCGCGGCGGCCGCCGCCGGCCGGCTCACCGAGGCCGGGCTCGACCCGGCCGGGACACCGATGTTCGGCGAGTGGAGCGAGGCGTGGGGCCGGCAGGCGGTGCGGATGCTGCTGGGCGCGGGCACCGCCTTCGACGCCGTCTTCTGCGGCAGCGATCAGATCGCCCGCGGCGCCGCCGACGCGCTGCAGGCGGCCGGCCGCCGCGTGCCGGGCGACGTCGCCTTGGTCGGCTTCGACAACTGGGACGTCATGGCACTGGGCTGCCAGCCGCCGCTGACCAGCGTCGACATGGAACTGGAGGCACTCGGGCGGACCGCCGCCGACCGCCTGCTGGCGGCGATCAACGGCGAGCCCTCCCCCGGCAGGCACACCCGGCCGTGCCGGCTGGTCATCCGGGAGTCGACCGCCTAACGCCGGGTCCACTGCTGGTTGGCGCCGCCGCTGCAGGTCCAGAGGATGATCTTCGTGGCGTTCGCGGTGGCCGCTTGGCTCGCGTCCAGGCACAGCCCGGACACCGCGTTGGTGATCGTCCCGTTCGCGTTGAACGTCCACTGCTGGTTGCGCTGGCCGTTGCAGTCCCAGACGACCACGTCGGTGCCGTTGGCCGTTCCGCTGTTGTAGGCGTCGAGACACTTGGTGCCGTTGACGACGAGCTGCCCGCGCACCGGCGCCCAGGTCTGGTTCAGGCCCGCGGCGCAGTCCCACAGCTGGGCCTGGATCCCGTTGGTGATGCCGTTGTCGTCGACGTCGAGGCACCGTCCCGAGGGGACACCCGCGATCTGGACGCCGGTGCTGCCCGGCAGCGGCAGGATCGACACGGCCGACAGCTGCGGCGGGGTACCGGAGAACGTCAGGGTGTTGGTGGTCCCCTTGCCCAGCGACACGACGGCGGAGACGGTCTTCGGTGTGCCGCCGGTGGCCGGGAAGGCGAGGACGGTCGGCTGCTGGCCGTTCACGGCGAGGGTCGCCGTCTGCGTGCCGGCCGCGCTGTAGGTGAAGGTGGCGACGGCGAGCCCGGTCGAGGCGGCGGTGATGCCGGCGAACCGGGAGCCGTCGGCCGGGTAGCTCGCCGCCGCCGCGTCGGTGCCCTGGACGGTCAACAGCACCGAGTCGCCCGCCGGGACGGTGACGCCGTAGCCGGTGGCGAAGGCACCCGCATTGCCGGCGCCCCAGACGTTCCGGACCTGCGCGGTGGCCGGGGTCAGGCCGAGGTCGGCCCACCGGACGGTCATGGCCGCGGCGGCGGACGTCCGGTTGAGCAGCACGACCGCGCGCTTCCCGGAGCCACTGAGGACCTTCGAGTAGACCTGGAGCCCGGCGGCGTCCTCGGCGACCTTGACGCCCTGCAGGCCGCTCGGGTCCTGGTCGACGGCGATGACTTCCCGGTTGGTCAGGATCGACTTCGTGGCCGCGCTCATCGTCGCGAGGTTGTTGCCCGCCAGCAGCGGCGCGCCCGAAACCGACCACAGGCCCAGCTCCGTGCGCGCCTGCGCGTCGGTGAGGCCCGGCATGCCCACGGTCAGCATGTCCGGGTCGTTGACGTAGCCGGTGTGCTGCGAAAGGGGGTGCTGCGCCTGGTCGAAGTTGGTGAGCACCTGGCCCAGGTTCGCCGTCTGGCCGTAGTAGATGATGTCCGTGCTGGTGCGCCACATCGGCGCCGTCCCGGCGCCCCAGTTCCACGGGTTCTTCCTGCCCCAGTCGCAGATGGACAGGGTGAGGGTGCGCCCGGTCTGCGCGGTCGCGGCCTGGTTGGCGTCGCTGATCGCCCGGTAGGTGCTCTGCGGGTCGAGGCCTTCGGCGTCGCCACCGCACCAGTCGACCTTGACGAAGTCGAAGCCCCAGCGCTGGAACTGCAGCATGTCCTGCAGGTAGTGGCCTTCGCTGCCGCTCCCGGGCGCCGCCGGGCGGCCGGTCGGGAAGTAGTAGCCGCAGCCGTCGCGGCCGGCGTCGGTGTAGATCCCGGCCTTGAGTCCCTTGCTGTGCAGGTAATCCGCGATCGCCTTCATGCCACCCGGCCATTCGGCGGTGTCCACGGTGATGTTCCCGGCGCTGTCGCGGGTGCCCTGCCACCAGCCTTCGTCGATGTTGACGTAGCTGTAGCCGGCGTCCTTCAGCCCGGCCGAGACGAGCGCGTCGGCCTGCGCCTTGATGGTGCCGTAGTCGATCTTGGCGGCGAAGGTGTTCCACGACGCCCAGCCCATCGCGGGCGGCGGAACCGCCACCGCGGTGGCGGTCGTGCTCGCGGCGGCGGCTCCGAATCCCGGGACCACGCCGGCGATCAGCACGAGCGCGGACAATGCGAGGCGCAGCTTCATGGCGGGGCTCCGACTTCGTCGTCGAGGAGTGTTAGCGCTAACAAATACGCCTGGATTGTTGACCTCGCGCGGCTCGACGTCAAGATCCGGACGGAGGGACTTGCGGAGTTAGCTTGCTAGCATGCTAGCCTCGGGGTGTGGGCGATGACGACGTCAAGCAGTTCAACGTGTACCTGCCGATCGGGCTGATCCGGCAGGTCAAGCACCGAGCCATCGAGACGGAGCAGTCGCTCTCGGCGCTCGTCGCCGAAGCGCTGCGCGCCTACCTCGCGACCGATCCCGAAGAGGAGCACTGACATGACGACCGAGGGCATCGAGGCGCTGTACCTGGAGACGCACAACTGGGGCAAGGCGGCCAAGTTCTTCCAGGCACTGGGCTACGAGATCGACTTCGCGACCGACCACAACTCCGGGCAGCTGCGCAACGGCGACGGTCCCCGGCTGTTCATCGCCGAGGTGCCCGAGAGCCGGGAGCCGCGGACGCAGATCGTGTTCAAGGTCCCGGACGCGGACGAGTTCGAGGCCGGCGACCTCGTCGAGGTGGTCACCCCGTTCGAAGAAACCCATTACGGGACGCGGGAAATGACCGTCCGCGACCCCGACGGGCGGACGTGGACGCTGTCGGCGCCGGGTGCGGCCTGAGGTGGCGGCGCCGGACAGCACGGCGGTGCGCACGGCCCTGTGGCGAGCCCTGCACGTCGCCGTCGATCCGCCGCCGCACGTCTTCGCCGACGAACTCGGCCTGCGGCTGGCCGACCCGGGCGAGGACTGGCGGCACCGCGGCGACATGGACCCGGCCACCGCCGGGCGCTACCGGGCCGGCATGGTGGCCCGGGCCCGGTTCGTCGAAGACCTGGTCACCGAGCGGGCGGCCCGGGGTGCCGGCCAGTACGTGATCCTCGGGGCCGGCCTGGACACCTTCGCCCAGCGGCGCCCGGAAATCGCGTCCCGGCTGCGCGTGTTCGAAGTGGACCAGCCGGGCCCGCAGGCCTGGAAGCGCGCCCGGCTGGCCGAACTCGGCCTGGGCGTGCCGGACTGGCTGCACTTCGTGCCGGTCGACTTCGAGACGGCGTCGTGGTGGGAGCGGCTCACGGCGGCGGGCTTCACGCCGGACGAACCGGCGGTGGTGGCGTCCACCGGCGTCAGCATGTACCTCACGAAGGAGGCGAACGCGGCCACGCTGCACCGGATCGCCGGGTTCGCCCCGGGCTCCACGCTGGCGATGACGTTCATGCTGCCGGACGAGTGGCTCGACGAGGGCGAACGCGCCCGCCACCGAGCGACCGCGAGCCGGGCGAAGGCGGCGGGGACGCCGTTCCTCAGCTCGTTCTCCCCGGCGGAAATGCTCGCGATGGCTCGCGAGGCCGGGTTTCGCGACGTCGTCCACGTTCCGGGCGCCGAGCTGGACGAGCGGTACTTCGCCGGCCGCGCCGACGGGCTCCGGATCGTGCGAGGCGAGGAATTCCTCGTCGCCACCACGGGAACTACGGTCGGGGCTGCTGCCCGAGGTACGCCCGCAGCATCGTCTTGACCGGTTCCAGGAGTTCGGGAGAACCGTCGCGGCGGAAGGCCTCCTGGATCACGGCGTCGGCGGCGAGGAACGCCGTGCGGCACGCCACCGCGGCCTCGTAGTCGTCGCGCAGGAGGCGCTGCGCGACGAGGATGCGGTGCACGCCGGTGGCCATCACGCGCTTGTGCGCGAGGTCGGCTTCCCGGGTTCCGTCGGTGAGGCCACGGCCGAACCACAGCGCGCGGAACCCGGGTTCGGCGCGGTAGAGCCCGGCGAAGGCGTCGACGAGCAGGCCGACGGGGTCCGCCCAGGTCTCCTCGGCCGCTCGCTCGGCGAACGACGTCATCAGGTCTTCCAGGCGGGCGAGGTAGACCTCGCCCAGCGCCTCGGTGATGGCGTCGCGGTCGGGCAGGTACTGGTACAGCGCGCCCACCGAGACGCCGGCCTCGGCGGCCACGCGCGTGGTGGTCAGCGCCTCGACGCCGTCCGCGGCGAGCAGCCGGTCGGCGGCCGCCAGCACCTGGGCCAGCTTCTGCCGCGAGCGCGCCTGCCGCGGTACCCGGCGCAGGCGGACACCCGCTTCGATCCGCTCCGGGCCGGTCATGCGGGCTCCAACCTGAACCTGACTTTGGTTCGGGTTTATTCTAGCCCGGCCCCCGGCTCCCGGCAGCCCGAACTTCGACGCCGCGCGCCCGGACCACTTCGATCCGCCTGCCCCGCCCCCGCGGCAAACCCGGACGAGACCGGGCCACCCCGCAACCGGCCGCGGCTCAGGCGCGACCGAACAACCTCGATCCCTTACGTCGCACCGGAAGCCGCCCGGCCACCGCGTCCTCCAGCAACGCCCCCACCGTCTCCCGCGCGCACGCCTTGTTCGCGCCGATCCCGCCCGACGGCCCGCGCTTGATCCACCCCGCCACATACACCCCCGGCCGCCCGGCCACGCGGCCCGCCTCGTTCGGGACGATCCCCTCCTGCTCGTCGAACGGCAGGCCCGGCACCGCGACCCCGCGGAAGCCCGCCGCCCGGACCACGCGGCCCGCCGTGATCTCGACGTCACCCTCCGGGCCCGACGCCACCACCGCGCGAACCTCCGTGTCACCCCCGAACGCCACCGGGGCCGAATGGAAGCGCAGCACGATGCGACGGCCCTCCGGGGGCGGTGTCGACCAGTCGACTTTCTCGCGCGGTACCCCTCGCAGCCACTCGGCCTTCTCGCCCGGCGAGGCGCCTTCGATCGCCGCCGCGATGCGCGGGTCGTGCGTGTCCACCACCAGCCCGCCACGGGCCGCCAAAGCCAGCAGCTCCGGGCGCGTGTAGGCCGCCGTCTCCGGCCCGCGGCGGGCCAGCAGCACCACCTCGCGGACCTTGGCCGAGCGCAGGCGCGCCAGCGCTTCCGGCGCGATCGACGTCCCGGCGAGGGCCGCCGGCTCCGCCGTGAGGATGCGGGCGATGTCCAGGGCGACGTTGCCGGTGCCCACGACGACCACGCGCTCCGCCGAGAGGTCGACGGCGTCCGGCTCGACGTCCGGGTGGCCGTTGTACCAGCCCACGACCGTCGCGGCCGGCAGGCTGCCGGGCAGGTCTTCGCCCGGGACACCGAGGCGGCGGGCCTCCGTCGCCCCGACCGCGTAGATCACCGCGTCGTGGCGATCGGCCAGTCCGGAGCCGGCCGGCTCGCCGAGCCGCAGGCGCAGCCGCGGGTGGTCGTGGAACCGCGCGAACGTCTCGCCGATCTTCTTCGTCGACGGGTGATCGGGCGCGACGCCGTAGCGGATCAGCCCCCCGGCCACCGGCAGGCGGTCGATGAGCGTCACGCGGGCGTTCGTGTGCAGCAGCAGGTCTTCCACCGCGTACATCCCGGCCGGCCCGGTCCCGACGACGGCGACGTCCAAGGGCGGGAAGTCGCTCGGCAGCACCCGCGCGAACGACGGCGGGGACCACCGGTGGAAGTTCGGCGCCACCGGAACCTCCGCCAGGACGTCCCGGCCCGCGTAGTACTCCGCGTTGATCTGCTCGTACGCCCGCAGCGGGCCGGTCAGGTCGCCGGCCGGGAAGATCGCGTCGACCGGGCAGGCGTCGGCGCAGGCACCGCAGTCGATGCAGGTGACCGGGTCGATGTAGAGCAGGTCGGTCGTCCCGAAGTCCGGCTCGTCCGGCGTCGGGTGGATGCAGTTGACCGGGCAGACCGACACGCAGGTCGCGTCGGTGCAGCAGGTCTGGGTGATCGCGAACGCCATCTCAGATCAGGTTCGCCCGCTTGTAGAACCACAGCGAGGGCTTGGTGAGCAGCCCGGCCGAGTGCAGGAACTCCATCAGCCCGGAACAGCTGGAGCGCAACATCGACTTGTGGTGCTCGTTGGCCTTCGCCTCGCGCCGCGCGCGCTTGCCGTCCAGGCCGGCGTTCTCGTAGACCTTGCCGTTCACCATGCTCGTGACGATGAAGTAGGACGCGATCGCGACGACCAGGGCGTTGATCTGCCGCCGCAGCCACCCGGCGCTCCGCAGCCGCTCGCGGGTCTCCTCGCGGGCGAACTTCATGTGCCGCGATTCCTCCACGACGTGGATGTTGTTGATGGTGCGCACGAACGGGACCACCCGCTCGTCGCGCATCCAATCGCGCTGCATGACGTCGAGGACCTCTTCGGCGACGAGGATCGCCGCGTAGGCGGCCTCCCCGCTCGCGGTGGCCTTGAAGACCCGGCCCAGTTCGACGACGAACCGGCGCGGCCGGTAGGCGGGGGCCCGCAGCTTCGCCGCGCCGCGGGCGAACATGATCGAATGGCGGCATTCGTCGGCGATCTCGGTCAGCGCCCACTGGAACGCCGGGTCGGTCGGGTCCTTGGCGTAGAAGTCGCGCAGCATCATCTGCTGCAGGATCATTTCGAACCAGATCCCGGTGCTGGCCACCGACGCCGCCTCCTGGCGGGTCAGCTCGCGCTGCTGCTCCGGACTCAGGTCGGCCCAGTAGGAGGTGCCGTAGAGCGTGCTCCACTCCGGACTCGCGCCGTGGTAACCCGTGTCCAGCGGCGTCTCCCAGTCGACCTCCTTGACCGGGTCGTAGGACAGCTGCTCCGACGAGTCGAGCAGCCGCCGCGCCACGGTCTCCCGGTCCGACACGCCCGATTCGCTGATGCTCGTCACGACCGACCTCCTCGTCAGGTGTTACCGAAGTTCACTGTTACCAACCGTAACACATACTCCGGCACCCGTCTCGGATCACTTCAGTGAACGACCGTACACTCAGCCGGTGACCCCAGGACGCTCCCCCGCGGAGCCGTTCGGCTCCGGCCTGCTCGGACCGTTGGACCAGCACGCCACCGCGTTGCGCCGGCGCGTCCAAGGCCTGCTCACGGCCGCTTTGATCGCCACCAACGTGATCGGCGCCCTGGTCGTGGCCGGGCTCGCGGCCCTGCTCATGCCCGCGCCCGGAATGTCCGGTGAACTCGTGCGTGTCACCGCGGTCGCAGTACCCGTGTACGTCGTTTCGGCGGTCGTCGCCGGCACGCTGTGGGGCACCCGCGGCGCCCTCCGGACCCTGCGCTGGGCGGCCGACGGACGACGGCCGACCGACGCCGAGCGCGCCGCGAGCCTGCGCGTCCCGTTGCGGCTGACGTTCGTGCAAGCCGTGCTGTGGGGCATCGCGACGCTGCTCTTCGGCGGGCTCGCGGCGCTCGTGCAGCCGAAGGTCGTGCTCACCGAGTTCCTCGTGGTCGCGTTCGCCGCGGTCGTCGTCTGCGCGATCGCCTACCTCTTCGGCGAGTTCGCGCTGCGGCCGTACGCGGCGCTGGCCCTGGCGGGCACCACGCCGCCGCGGCCGGTCAGCGGCGGCGTCAACCGGCGGATGCTGCTGTTCTGGTGCCTGGGCACCGGGGTGCCGGTGGCCGGGCTGATCGTCACCGCGGTGCTGGCCTGGGTGCGCGGCGACGTCTCGACCACGAAGCTCGCCGTGTCGGTGATCGCGCTCGGGCTGGTCGTGCTGTGCTTCGGGTTGCTGGTCACCGTGTTCACCGCCCGCTCGGTGGTCAACCCGATCTCCTCGGTGCGCGACGCCCTCGGGCGCGTCCGGGCCGGGGACTTCACCGTCGAAATCCCGGTCTACGACGGCTCCGAGCTGGGCCTGCTGCAGGCCGGGTTCAACGACATGGCGGCCGGGCTGGCCGAACGCGAACGGCTGCGCGACCTGTTCGGCAAGCACGTCGGCCACGAGGTCGCGGTCGAGGCCATGCGCACGTCGACCGGGCTGGGCGGCACGGTCTGCACGGTCTCGGTGCTGTTCGTCGACCTCGTCGGGTCGACGGCGCTGGCCGCGAGCCGCCCGCCGGAGGAGGTCGTCGGCCTGCTCAACCGGTTCTTCACGGTGGTGGTCGACGAGGTCGACCGGCACCACGGCCTGGTCAACAAGTTCGTCGGCGACGCCGCGCTGGCCGTGTTCGGGGTGCCCGCTCCGCTCGGCGACCACGCCACCTGCGCACTGGCCGCCGGCCGCGCCATCGCGGCCCGGCTGGCCGCCGAGGTGCCGGACGGCCCGGCCGGCATCGGCGTGGCGACCGGCGACGCGGTCGCGGGCAACGTCGGCGACCCGCGCCGGTTCGAGTACACGGTGATCGGCGACCCGGTCAACGAAGCCGCCCGGCTGACCGAACTGGCGAAGAACGCGCCCGGCCGCCTGCTGGCCTCGTGGACGGCCGTCGAGGCCGCGGCCGCGGACGAGGCGGCCCGGTGGACGGCGACCGGGGACGTCACCCTGCGCGGCCGCACCCGGCCCACGACGCTCGCCTCGCCGCTTCCGCGCGACGGTGGCTGATGCCGTACGGTCCTGAGTGGACGACGGCGAACAGGGGAACCGAATGGTCACGCACCGGACCGTCGAGGTCGGCGGACTCCGCATGCACCTCGCCGAACAGGGCACCGGCCCGTTGGTGCTGCTGCTGCACGGCTGGCCGGAGACGTCGCACTCGTGGCGGCACCAGCTGGGGCCGCTGGCCGACGCCGGCTACCACGTCGTGGCACCGGACCAGCGCGGCTACGGCGGCACCGGCTCCCCCGCCGACGCGAGCCGGTACACGCTCCTGCACCTCGTCGGCGACGTCGTCGGGCTGATCCACGCCCTCGGTGAGCGGGAGGCGATCGTGGTGGGTCACGACTGGGGCGCCCCGGTCGCGTGGCACACCGCGCTGCTGCGCCCGGACGTCGTCCGCGGCGTCGCCGGCATCAGCGTGCCGCCCACCCTCCGCGCTCCCGCGCCACCGCTGAGCCTGCTGCGCGAGCGGTTCGGCGACGGCTTCTACCAGATTTACTTCCAGCGGCCCGGCGTCGCCGAAGCCGAGCTCGGCGCGGACCTGCGCACGACGTTCCGCAAACTGCTCGGCGGGAGCGCGGAAGCACCGGTCGTCCGAGAGGGCGAAGGCTTCCTCGATCGCTTCACCGAACCGGCCGTGCTGCCGGACTGGCTGAGCGAGGAGGACGTCGACGCCGCCGTCGAGTCGTTTGGCCGCTCGGGGTTCACCGGCGGGCTCAACTGGTACCGCAACATCGACCGCAACTGGGACCTCCTCGCCGCGTGGCGGGACACGCCGATCACCTGCCCGGCGTTCTACCTGTGCGGCGACGGCGACCTCACCCGCGCGTTCACCGACAGCAGCCGCATCGCCGAGGCCGCGCCCGACCTGCGCGGCGTCGTCGACGTCCCGGGCGCCGGGCACTGGGTGCAGCTGGAACGCCCGGACGAAGTGAACACGGCGCTGCTGGAGTTCTTCAAGCAGCTCTGAGTGCCTCAGCGGCGCGGGTCGATGTGGACCTTCGGTCCCGCGCCGCCGATCCGCTCCCCCGCGAGCACCGCCCCGACCTCGCCCAGGCCCACGGTCGCCGCGACGAGCGGCCGCGGGTCGACGGCGCCGCTCGCGTACGCGGCGATCGTCTCGGCCAGGCCCGGCGACCCGGACAGGACACCGACCGCCGTGACGTCCTTCAGCACCAGCGCGCGGGTGTCGAGCCGGCTGGGCTGCCCGGACAGTCCGATGTAGACGACCCGGCCGGCGGGCTCCACCAGTTCCACCGCCAGCGCGGGCGAAGCGGCGGCGCCGGTCGCGTCGACGACCGCGTCGAAGGGCAGGTCCGGCAGCGTTTCCCGGGTCCACGTGTCCGCGAAGCCGAGGCCGCGGGCGAAGTCCGGGGAACCGAGGCCCAGCACGTGCACTTCGGCGCCCGCCGCGCGCAGGAACATCGCCGTGAGCAGCCCGATCGTCCCGGGGCCCAGTACCAGCGCCCGATCGCCCGGGCCGGCGCCGGCCGCGCGAGCCGCGCGCACGGCGTTGGCGCCCGGTTCCACCAGGGCACCGAGCGCGGCGTCCACCGTGTCGGGCAGGGCGTGCAGCGACCACGCGGGCACGGCGAGCCGTTCGGCCAGCGCGCCGGCCCGGCCGCCGCGGATGCCGACCTCCTGGCGCCGCTCACAGGTGTGCTGGTGCCCCCGGCGGCAGCGGCGGCACGTCCGGTCGCCGAGCATCGTGTCGCCCATGACCCGGCGGCCGAGCCAGGCCGGGTCCACGCCCGCCCCCACCTCGGTGACCGTGCCCGCCCACTCGTGGCCGAGCCGCATCGGGTACGCCGAGTGCCCCTGGTGCAGGTAGGTCATCTCGCCGGTGAAGAACTCGACGTCGGTGCCGCAGACGCCCGCCCGTTCGACGTCGACGACGACCTCGCCCGCGACGGCCCGCGGTGCGGGGACCTCCTGCACCGAGCACTCGCCCGGCCCGGTGAGCACGAAGGCCCGCATGGTCGAAGACATGGCCGCATCCTCGCATCCCGCGGGACGCCCGGATTACCGAACACTTGCTATTTTCTTGACACCTGTCCATTATCGACGGCGTGACCGGCGACTGGACGACCGAAGCACCCGCCAAGGACCGGCGGGTGCGCCGATCGCGTGCGGCGCTGATGCGGGCCGCCGTCGAACTCGTGTCCGAACGCGGCTCCGCCGCCGTCCCGGTGTCCGAGATCGCCGCGGCGGCGGACGTCAGCCGCCAGGTGCTGTACCAGCAGTTCGGCGACCGCGACACGCTGTTGCTGGAGGCCGCGCTCGACCTCGTCCGGCGCGAACTGCTCGGCGACCTCGACGGCCTCGCGTCCGCCGCCGACAAGCACGGGTCGTTCCTGGCGCTGGGCCGGCACTTCGCCACCCACCGGCGCTTCTACCGCGCCCTGCTGACCGGGGCGTCCGCGTACGCCCTCAACAAGGCGCTGACCGGCCTGTTCCTCCCGTTCAACCGGGAGCACCTCGGCCACACGCTCGGCGATCAGCTCGACGCCGCGGGTGTCGACGATCTGGCCACCTTCCTGACCGGGGGTGCCGGGGCGTTCGTCAACGCGTGGGTCGTCGACGGGCCGGACCCGCTCGACCCGGAAGAGTTCGCCGGCCGGCTGGCGCGGATGCGCTCGGTCGTCACCACGATGATCACGAAGGAGGCCGGCCGGTGATCAGCCGACTCGTCGAACGCCTGCTGAAGCTGCCCGCGCCGGCCACCCGGCGCGTCACCGTCGAGCGGGACCTGCGGGTCCCGATGTCCGACGGCGCCGAATTGCTGGCGGACCACTGGGCGCCGCGCACCGGGGGTGCCGGCCTGCCGACCGCGGTGCTGCGCAGCCCCTACGGCCGCCGGGGCGTGTTCGGGGCGATCCTGGCGCGGCCCCTGGCCGAGCGCGGTTTCCAGGTGCTGATCCAGAGCACCCGCGGCGGCTTCGGTTCCGGCGGTGCCTTCGATCCGCTGCGCCAGGAGCGCGAGGACGGCCTCGCGACGCTGGACTGGGTCGTGCAGCAGCCCTGGTTCGGCGACGCGATCGTGCTCGCCGGCCCCAGCTACCTGGGTTACGTGCAGTGGGCCGTGGCCGATCGCCTGCCGCCGCAGGTCAAGGCGATGGTCCCGCACGTCACCGAGTCCGGCCTGACGCTGGAATTCCTGCGGGAGGACGGCCTTTCGCTGGAGACACCGTTCGGCTGGGGCGTCCAGGTCGCGACCCAGGAGCGCCGCTTCGCGCTGCTCCGGCAGCGTACCCAGGCGAAAAAGGTGAACCAGGCGCTGAACACGCTGCCGCTCGCCCAGGCCGACGTCGTCGCCATCGGCCACCGCTCGGACTACATCCAGGACGTCCTCGCCCACGCCGAGACGAGCCCCCGGTGGGCGGCGCTCAACCACCGGGACCGGGTCGCCGACGTCACCGCGGGAGTCAGCTCGGTCGCCGGCTGGTACGACATCTTCCTGCCCGGCCAGCTCCGCGACTTCCGGACCCTGCAGGACGCCGGACGGCGGCCGCGGCTCACGGTCGGGCCGTGGACCCACGCCGGCGACCTGCTCACCGGCGCGGGCGTCTCCATCCGGGAAACCCTCGAGTTCGGGCTCGCGCACGCCCGCGGCGAGGAACCGCCGCCGCGGGCGCCGGTCCGGCTGTTCGTCATGGGCGAGGAAGCCTGGCGCGACTTCGCTTCGTGGCCGCCGGAAGGCTATGCGCCGCAACGGTTCCACCTGCAGGCCGGCGGCACCTTGGCCACGGACGCGCCCGGCGGGTCGGCTCCGGACCGCTACCGCTACGACCCGGCGGACCCGACGCCCGCGGCCGGTGGCGTGCGCATGGCCCCCGACGCCGGCCGGGTGGACAACAGGGTGCTCGAAGCCCGCGCCGACGTCCTCACCTACACCACGGGCGTGCTCGGCGAAGACGTCGAAGTGATCGGGGACGTCAGCGCGGAAATCTGGTTCCGCTCGAGCCTGCGGTTCGCCGACGTCTTCGTCCGGCTCTGCGACGTCGACCCGGACGGCCGCTCGGTCAACGTCTGCGACGGCCTCACCAGCCTGCGCGATGCGGATGAACTGGCCGCCGTCACGGTCCGGCTGTGGCCGACGGCGCACCGGTTCCGGCGCGGGCACCGCATCCGGGTCCAGGTCTCCAGCGGCGCTTTCCCGCGCTACGCCCGCAATCCCGGCACCGGCGAACCCCACGCCACCGCGGTGACGCTGCGCGCCGCGGACCAGGAGGTCCACCACGACCCCGCGCACGCCTCGGCGATCGTGCTGCCCGTTCGGGATTTTCGGTAATGGCGCCGTTTCCGCGAAAATACCGCGAAGTGGATTGAAAAAGAATTCCCGGCGACGCGCCGGAAATCGTGTAACGCGGCCTCCGGGAGCGCGACTAACGCGGTGTTTCCGAATCGCTCGCCGGGAGGCATCGTGGACGTCAGGACGGACCGCCAGGCCGAGCAGGAACAGGCCGCGGCGGCGCGGGCCGCCGAGCGCACCGGGCCGCGGCAGGCCAAGATCGCGTTGCTGCGCAAGCCCGGCGGGATCGCCGAGGCCGACGAGCCGAGCCGGATCGCCACCCGGATCGACCGGCTCGGCCGCTACTACCCCGACATCCGGCCGGTGAGCCCGGCGGCGATCGCGGCCGGGGACCCGGCGGCGATGACGGCCGCCGGCGCGATCCTCGAACGCATCGTTCTCACGAACGATCTGCTCGGCGTGGGCTACCTCGAAGGCGGGGTCGCGGCGTCGGCCGCCGTCGGCCGGGTGAACATCCGCAACGCGCAGGGCCGGCTGATCGGCTACGGCACGGGATCGCTGGTGTCGCCGGAGCTGCTGCTGACCAACCACCACGTGCTGCCGGACGCCGAGGCCGCCGGGTTCAGCGTCATCGAGTTCGACTACCAGGACGGCATCGACGGCCTGCCCCGGCCGGTGCGGGCCTTCACCCTCGACCCGGACCGCTTCTTCGCCGCCGACCAGGAGCTGGATTTCGCGCTGGTCGCGGTGAAGGCGACCGCGGACGAGCTGCGCCCCTTCGGCTTCAACCGGCTGATCGCCAGTGAGGGCAAGGCGATCGTCGGCGACTTCGTCACCATCGTGCAGCACCCCGGTGGCGGCAAGAAACAGATCGCGCTGCGGGAAAACCGGGTCGTCGACGTGCTCGAGGAATTCCTGCACTACGAAACCGACACCGAGCCAGGGTCGTCCGGCTCGCCGGTGTTCAACGACCAGTGGGAGGTCGTGGCGCTGCACCACGCCAGCGTCCCGGCGGCGGGCCACGCCGAGTACGGCGGTTTCCTCAACGAAGGCATCCGGGTCAGCAAGCTGCTGAAGTTCCTGCGGGAGCAGAAGTTCGCGCCGGCGCAGCAGGCGCTGCTCGACCGGCTGGCCACCCGCCCCGAGCGCGCACAGCCGGCCGCCGACGGGGCCGCCCCGGTGCTGACGCTCTCGATGCCGTTCGACATCCGGCTGCGCGCCGAAGCCGCGACCGGGCGGATCGATCCCGACTATTCGAACCGCGAAGGCTACGACCCGGCCTTCCTGCCCGGGCACACCGTGCCGCTGCCCGGCCTGCCCGACGCGCTGGCCGGCCTGGCGGCGATCAACCGCCAGGCCAGAGGCGAGCCGAAGTACGTGCTGCCGTACCACCACTTCAGCGTCGTCATGCACCGCGAGCGGCGGCTGGCGATGTTCACGGCGGTCAACATCGACGGACGCACCAGCCGGTCGCTGCGGCGCGAAGCCGACCACTGGTCGCTCGACCCGCGCGTGGCCGTGACCGAGCAGATCGGCGAGGAGATCTACCGGGACAACCCCCTGGACCGCGGGCACCTGGTCCGCCGCCTCGACCCGGCGTGGGGCGCGACGGAGGCGATCGCGCAGCTGGGCAACGACGACACCTTCCACTTCACGAACTGCTCGCCGCAGCACAAGGACTTCAACCAGAACAAGACGACCTGGGCCGGCCTCGAGGACTACATCCTGACCAACGCGGACAACTTCGACCTGAAGGTCACCGTGGTGACCGGCCCGGTACTGGCACCGGACGACGACCAGTACCGCGGCGTGCAGCTGCCGCGCCAGTTCTGGAAGGTCGTCGCGATGGTCAAGACCGGCGGCGCCCTCTCGGCGACGGCGTACCTGCTGAGCCAGGAGGAGCTCATCCACGGCCTCGAGGCGGCGACCGAGTTCGACTACGGCGCCTACCGCACCTATCAGGTGCCGGTCCGGCGGATCGCCGAGCTGACCGGCCTGTCGTTCGGCGACCTCGAGGCCGCCGATCCCCTCGCCGGCCTGGAGTCCACGAGCGTGGCCCAGGAGATCCGGACGGTGGCGGACCTGGTGCTCTGACGGTTAATCCGTCCGTCCACTGAGGATTTCGAAGGCTTGGCGGCGGTGCTCGGCGAACAGCGCGAGCACCGTCTCGCGGTCGCGGGCCCGCAGGGCCGCCGCGAGCTCGCGGTGCTCCGCCGGGATGCCCGCGAGGTAGCCGTCGGTGGCGACGCCGATCCGGGTCAGCAGGAACAGGTGCACCTGCGAGCGGATCGCGCACCAGGCCTCGAGCAGCCGCCGGTGGCCGGCGGCCGCGTAGACCGCGTCGTGGAATTCGAGGTCGCACCGGACCATTTCGTGCTCGTCGGCCGCGCGGTCCATGCGCCGCACCACGGCGTCGATTGCGGCCAGAGCGTCTTCGCCGGCGCGCTCGACGACCAGCTCCACGGCCAGATGCTCGAGGGCCGCGCGCAGGCTGTCGAGCTCGGCGACGTCTTCGGCGGAGAGCGTGGTCACCGTGGCGCCGCGGTGCCACTCGCTGCGGACGAGCCCTTCGCGTTCCAGCTTGAGCAGCGCCTCCCGCACCGGCCCGCGGCTGACGCCGAGCGCTTCCGCCAGCTCCACCTCGCGCAGCTGGCCGCCGGGGGCGTAGCCGCCGTCGAAGATCGCGTCCCGGACCCGGTCCGCGACCTCGTCGGCCAGCCCGCGGCGCCGGGCGGGAACCAGCGAAGCACTCATGACTTGATGTTAACATTCGGACAAGAGTTCGGCGAAGGGAGACCGATGACCCCGTCCATCCCCCGGTTCCACCTGGCGATGCCGGTGGACGACCTGACCACTGCTCGGCGGTTCTACGGCGAGGTCCTCGGCCTCGAGCAGGGCCGCAGCGCGGACACCTGGGTCGACTGGAACCTGCACGGCCACCAGTTCGTCACGCACCTGGCCCCGGCCGGCCCGGAGCGCGTCCACAACCCGGTCGACGGGCACGACGTCCCGGTGCCGCACTTCGGGCTGATCCTCACCGTCCCGCAGTTCCAGGCCCTCGCCGACCGGCTGCGCGCGGCGGGCACGGAGTTCGTGATCGAGCCGTATGTCCGCTTCGCGGGCCAGGCCGGGGAGCAGTGGACGATGTTCCTGCTCGACCCGGCCGGCAACGCCCTGGAGTTCAAGGCCTTCGCCGACGACGCCCAGGTCTTCGCAGTCTGAGGGGCCGAGCTCGCCACTCGATCGGGGCCACCGGCGATTACGGACCTGAATGTCCCGTTCACTTTGGGTACCCGGGTCGCGGAGCGTGCCTGACCTCGGGGAGACCGCCATGGAACCAGCCGACGAAGAGCCGGACTCCGTGCTGCTCGCCGCCCTGCGGGCCGGGGACCTCGACGCCGCCGGGCGGCTCTTCCGCCGGCACGCCGAGCCGCTGTGGCGGACCGCCGGGGCCTGGGCGCGGCAGCCCGCCGAGCGGGACGATCTCGTGGCCGAGACGTTCGCCAGGGTGCTGACCGTGGTGCGCGCCGGCGGCGGGCCGCACGGGGACCTGCGGCCCTACCTCGTCGTGACCCTGCGCAACCTGGTGGCGCGGTGGAGCAAGCAGCGCAGCCGGGTGGAGCTGCGGGCCACGCTCCCCGAAGCCCCCGCCGGGGGCGCCGACGAACTCGCCCTCCACCGCTCGAACGCCCGGCTCGTGTGGTCGGCCTACTGCACGCTGCCCGGCCGGTGGCGGACCGTGCTGTGGCGGACCGAGGCCGAGGGCAGCACTCCGACGGAGGTGGCATCTTCGCTGGGGCTGTCGCCGAACAGCGTCGCGGCGCTGGCCATGCGGGCGCGGGAAGGGCTGCGGCAGGCCTACCTGCAGGTCCAGGTGCCCGAGCCGGACGAGCCGAGCTGCCGCGAACCCCGCCGCCGGATGGGCGCCTGGGTCCGCGGCGCCCTGCCACCGCGCCGCGCGAACGCGGTCGCCGAGCACGTCGCCGGCTGCCCGGCCTGCCGGCTGGTCGCCCGCGGCCTGGCCGAGGCGAACCGCGAACTACCCGGCTCGGCCGCCCGGCTCACCGGCTGAGCCACGCACCCGGATCACCGAAGAGCAGGGCGGTCCCGTGTGCCCGTTTGAAGTACAGGTGGGCGTCATGCTCCCAGGTGATCGCGATGCCGCCGTGGAGCTGGATCATCTCCGCCGCGGCGTGCTCGAACGCCTCGCCGCACACCACCTTCGCGGTCGCGACGGCCTCGGCGTCGCCGTCCACCAGGGCCGCGTAGAGCGCCGAGCGCGCCGCCTCGACGTGGACGTGCACGTCGGCCATCCGGTGCTTCAGCGCCTGGAACGACCCGATCGGGCGGCCGAACTGACGGCGTTGCTTCGTGTACTCGACCGTCAGCTCCAACGCCCGCGCGGCCGCGCCGACCTGCTCCGCGGCGACGGCGACCGTGGCCGTGTCGCGCAGCTGCCGCAGCGGCTCGGCGAACCCGCCGGTGTCGAGGCGGCGGGCGGGTGCCGAAGCGCATTCGACGACCGCGAGGCGCCGGCCCGGGTCCAGGCTGGTCACCCGTTCCCGGCGGACCGCCTCGACCGGCACCTCGAACAGGCCGGCGCCGTCGTCCGTGCGGGCGACGGCGACGAGGACGTCGGCGATGTCGCCGTCCAGGACGTAGCAGGCGCGGCCGTCGAGGCCGGCGTCCGACGCGCGCAGGGCCGGCGTCCACCGGCCGTCCGCGCCGGACCAGGCCAGCGCGGCCAGGGTCGTGCCTACGGCGATGCCCGGCAGCAGTTCGCCGCACGCCGCGTCGTTGCCGGTCAGGAGCAGGGCCTGAGCCGACAGCACCGCCGAGCCCAGCATCGGCGCGGGGGTGAGCGTCCGGCCGAGTTCCGCCAGCACGACGCACGCCTCGGCGAGCCCGGCGCCCACTCCGCCGTAGTGCTCGGGGATCGCCAGGGCGGCAACGCCGATCTGTTCACACAGCGTCGACCACAGCTTGTCGTCGTAGCCCAGCGGCGACTCCAGCGCGGCCCGCACCGCCTCCGGCCCCGACCGGCGCGTCAGCAGGGCCCGGACGGCGTCCCGCAGCGCCCGGGCTTCCTCGGTCTCCATCGGGTCCGTCATCGGAGGACCCGCGCGCGGTGGAACGACCCGGTCCCCCAGGCCCCGGCGAGGGCCCGCACCTTCGTCAGCCGGAGGCCGAGGTCGTGCTCGGCGGTGTAGCCGATGGCGCCGTGCACCTGCAAGGCGGTCCGCGCCGCGAGGAGCGCGGCGTCCCCGGCCATGACCTTCGCCGCCGAGACGTCCCGGGCGAAGGTCTCCCCGGCCACGGCCGCGCCGTAGAGCAGCGGCCGCGCCAGTTCCAGCCGGGTGACGACGTCGGCGAGGAGGTGCTTGATCGCCTGGTACTCGCCGATGGCCCGGCCGTACTGCTTGCGTTGCTTCGCGTACGCGACCGAGGTGTCGAGGAGCCACTGACCGGCCCCCAGGAGCTGGGCGGCCACGGCGAGGACACCGCGGTCGAACGCGACGCCGTCCGAGCGGCCGGCCGCGGCCGGGACCCGGAACAGCCGCCGGGGCGGGTCGATCGAGCGAACGGGCTCGGCACCGGCGGTGAGGGACGCACCGGTGAGGTCGAGGACCATGCCCGCGACGTCGGCGTCGAGGGCGAGCGGGACTTCCGGCGGCGCGACGACGGTGGCCACGAGGTCGCCCTCGGCGAGGGAGGTGAGCCGGTGCCCGGTCAGCAACGCCGGGGCGACCGCGGCCGACTCGACGAGCGGGCCCGGGACAGCGTGGTAGCCGAGCGCTTCGCAGGCGACCACCAGGTCGACCGGACCGGCGCCGAGACCGCCGTGGTCCTCGTCGACCAGGAGCGCGAAGACGCCGACGTCGGCGAGCGCGCGCCAGAGCTTGAGGCCGCGGTCGTGCTCCCCCGCCGCCCAGGCGCGGGCGGCGGCCGCGGTGTCCGCCCCGCCCAGCAGCTCGTGCAGCGTCGCGGCGAACTGCCGCTGCTCCGGTGAGAGCTGGAACCTCATCGGCGGGCCTCCCTCGGGAGCTTCAGCAGCCGTTCGGCGATCGTGTTGCGCTGGATCTGGTCGGTGCCGCCGTAGATCGGGCCGGCCAGGGAGAACAGGTAGCCGTCGACCCAGGCCCGGTCGGTCTCGGCGGCGGGACCCAGCACGTCGAGGGCGGTTTCGTGCAGCTCGACGTCGAGGTGCGACCAGAACAGCTTGTTCACGCTCGACTCCGGCCCCAGCTCGCCCCCCTCGGCCAGGCGGCTCACGGTGCCGAAGGTGTACAGCTGATAGGCCCGCGCCCCGATCCAGGCGTCGGCCACTCTGTCCCGTGTGGACGGTGACGCGCCGTGGTCCCGCCACAGGTCCACCAGGCGGTCGGCCGCGGCGAGGAACCGGCCCGGGCTGCGCAACGACAGCCCGCGCTCGTTGTTCGCCGTCGTCATCGCGACCCGCCACCCCTGGCCGACTTCGCCGATCACGTCCTCGTCCGGCACGAACACCTCGTCGAAGAAGATCTCCGCGAAGCCGGCCTCGCCGTCCAGCTGCGGGATCGGCCGGACCGTCACTCCCTCGGCACGCAGATCGGCCATGAAGTACGTCAGGCCGTGGTGCCGCTCGGCTTCCCGATCGGTGCGGAACAGCCCGAACGCCCGATCGGCGAAACTGGCGCGGGAACTCCACGTCTTCTGGCCCGACAGCAGCCAGCCGCCGTCGGTGCGGACCGCCGTGCTGCGCAACGCGGCGATGTCGCTGCCCGCCTCGGGCTCCGACCACGCCTGGGCCCACACCTGCTCGCCGGTCGCCATGGCGGGCAGGATCCGGTCGCGCTGCTCCTGCGTGCCGTGGGCGAACAACGTCGGCCCGAGCATGAAGATCCCGTTCTGCGACACCCGCCCCGGCGCGCCCGACGCGTAGTACTCCTCCTCGAACAACAGCCACTGCAGCATCGACGCGTCCCGGCCGTGGTACTCGGCCGGCCACGACACGACCGACCAGCGCGCCTCCGCCAGCTCGGCTTCCCACGCACGGTGGGCCTCGAAGCCGTCCGCGGTGTCCATCGACGGCAGCGAACGGACGTGCGAGGCGAGCCAGTCCCGGGCCTCGTCCCGGAAGGCCGCCGAAGCCTCGTCGATGTCGAGGTCCATCACGCCTCCTTGTTCGCGTCGCGCATCGACCGCGCGGACTGCCCACCGAGGGCGTCTTCGGAGGTTTCCGCGTTGTGGGCGTGCGCGAAGTGGTGCAACCCGAACACCGAGTCCATTCCGGACCGCAACCCCATCAGGTCTTCGGCCTGGTTGACCGCCTTCTTCGCCAGCGCCAACCCGAAGGACGGCATGCCGCTGATCTTTTCGGCGAGTTCGAGGGTGCGCTGTTCCAGCTCGGCGCGCGGGACGATCCGGGTCACCATCCCCCACTCCTTGGCCTGCTGGACGGTGAAGCGTTCGCCGGTGAACAGGATCTCCTTCGCCGCGCGGGGACCCAGCACCCATGGATGCGCGAAGTACTCGACACCCGGGATCCCCATCCGCACCACCGGATCGGCGAAGAACGCGTCATCCGACGCCACGATCAGATCGCACACCCAGGCCAGCATCAGCCCGCCCGCGATGCAGGCGCCTTGGACGCAGGCGATCATCGGCTTCGGGATCTCCCGCCACCGGCGGCACATCCCGAGGTAGACCTCGGACTCGCGGGCGAACCGCTGATCGCCGCCGGCCCGGTCGGTGTGGTCCCACCACATGACCGCCCGCCGGTCGAACGACTGGTCCGCGTCCCGGCCCGGGCTGCCGATGTCGTGCCCCGCCGAGAAGTGCTTTCCTTCCCCGGCCAGGACGATCACCTTCACCTCAGGGTCGTTCACCGCGCCGGTGAAGGCGTCGTCGAGGGCGTAGGTCATGGCCGAGTTCTGGGCGTTGCGGTACTCCGGCCGGTTCATCGTCACCACCGCGACCGGGCCGCGCCGTTCGTAGCGGACGACCGGTTCACTCATGCCTTCTCCTCGGTCAGCAGCCGCTTCAGCACCTTGCCGGAAGCGTTGCGGGGCAGTTCGTCCAGGAACGCCACGAACCGCGGGGTCTTGTAGTTGGCGAGCCGCTCGCGGCAGAAGGCGATGACCGCCTCTTCCGTCAGCCCGGCTCCGACGACGAACGCCTTGCCGACCTCGCCGAGCCGCTCGTCCGGGACGCCGACCACGGCGACGTCGCGGACGCCGGGCAGCTCGGTCAGGGCGTGTTCGACCTCGGCCGGGTAGACGTTGAAGCCGCCGCAGATGTACATGTCCTTGAGCCGGCCGGTGATGGTGAGGTTGCCGGCGGCGTCGAGTTCGCCGACGTCCCCGGTGTGCAACCAGCCCCGCTCGTCGACGGCCTTCGCCGTCGCTTCCGGGTCGTCGAGGTACCCGAGCATCACGTTCGGCCCGCGCACCACGATCTCCCCCGGGGAACCCTCGATCGCCACTTCGAAACCCGCGGTCGCCCGGCCCGACGTGCTCGCCACGAGCTCCGCGGGGTCGCCGGGGCGGCACATCGTCACCACGACGGCTTCGGTCAGGCCATAGGCGGTCAGGATGGTTTCGAAGCCGAGCTCGGACCGCATCCGGCGCACGAGCGACGCGGGCACGGTGGCCGCCCCGGTGACCGCGAGCCGCAGCGACGACAGATCGCCCTTGCGCGGCTCGTGCAGCAGCGACTGGAAGACCGTCGGCGCACCCGGCACCACGGAGATCCGCTCCCGCTCGATCGCCTTCAACGCCGCGCGGACGTCGAACACCGCCTGCGGGACGATCGTCGCGCCGGTCAGCAGGCCCACCACGATGCCGGCCTTGTAGCCGAAGCTGTGGAAGAACGGGTTGATCACCAGGTACCGGTCGTCCGCGGTGACCTGGCCGCAGTCCGCCCACGCCGCGGCGACCTCGACCGTCTGGCGGTGGGCCGACAGCACGCCCTTGGAGCGGCCGCTGGTGCCGGAGGTGAAGAGGATGTCGCTGACCTCGTCCGGGCCGACGGCGTCCGCCCGTGCCTCGGCTTCGGCCGGCGGGACCCGTTCGGCCATGGCCAGGAACTCGTCCCACCCCACCGTCCCCTCGACCGGCCGGTGCGGCTTCTGCAGCGGCACCCGGACGACCGTGGCGAGGTCCGGCAGCGCGGCGCCGGTCTCCCGGATCGCGGCGTGGCGGTCGGTGCCGAGGAAGTCGGCGGCCACGACGAGCGCCTTGGCGCGGCCGCGCACCAGCAGGTCGACCGTTTCGGTGGCGGTGAAGCGGGTGTTGACCGGGATCAGGGCCGCGCCCGCGTAGAGGGCGCCAAGGGCCGCGAAGACCCAGTGGTGGGTGTTGGGCAGGGCGACCGCGACCCGGTCGCCCGCCTGGACGCCGCACGCGGCGAACGCCCGCGCGACCGTTTGAACACGTTCCAGAAGCTGGTCGTAGCCGAGCCGGACCGAGCCGTCGACCAGTGCTTCCGCGGATCCGAACTTCGCGGCGGCATCGCGGACGACGGCCGGGATCGTGGTCTGTCCCACCACAGCCTCCTCTGGACCGGCAAAGTAGAACGTGTTCTCATTACCCTAGGTGCCGGACCGGCCCGGCAGCAAGGAGGCGTGCGTGGAACCGTCGCGATTCCGCCGCGAGGTCGCGGACTGGCTCGCCGCCAACCTGACCGGCGAGTTCGCCCGTCTGCGCGGTCTCGGCGGCCCGGGCCGGGAGCACGAAGAGTTCGACCTGCGCCTGGCCTGGGAACGCCACCTGGCCGCCGCGGGCTGGACCTGCGTCGGCTGGCCGGTCGAGCACGGCGGCCGGGGGCTGTCACTGGCGGAGCAGGTCGCCTTCCACGAGGAGTACGCCGCCTCCGGCGCACCCGCCCGGGTCAACCACATCGGCGAACAGCTGCTCGGCCCGACGTTGATCGCCTTCGGCACCCCGGAACAGCAGGCCCGGTTCCTGCCCAGGATCGTCGCGGTCGAGGAACTGTGGTGCCAGGGCTACTCCGAACCCGGCGCCGGCTCCGACCTCGCCGCCGTCTCGACGTCGGCGGTGCTCCACGACGGCGAGTGGGTGATCAACGGACAGAAGATCTGGACCTCACTCGCCCACGTGGCCGACTGGTGCTTCGTGGTGGCCCGCACCGAACCCGGCTCGCAGCGCCACCACGGCCTGTCCTACCTGCTGGTCCCGCTGCGCCAGGACGGCGTCACCATCCGCCCGATCCAGCAGCTCACCGGCACCTCGGAGTTCAACGAAGTCTTCTTTGACGACGCCTGCACGTCCGCCGCCCATGTCGTCGGCGAACCGGGCGAGGGCTGGAAGATCGCGATGGCCACCCTCGGCTTCGAACGCGGCGTCTCCACGCTGGGCCAGCAAATCGGGTTCCGGCGCGAACTCGACGACATCACCGCCGAGGCCAAGCGGCTCGGCACCTACGACGACCCGCTGCTGCGCGCCGACCTCACCCGCGCGCGCCTCGGCTTGCGGGTGTTGCGCGCCCACGCCCTGCGGACGCTCGGCCAGGCCGCCGGACCCGAAGTCGCCGTCGGGAAACTGCTGTGGGCCCGATGGCACCGCGGGCTCGGGGAACTGGCCATGCGCGCCCGCGGCGCGCGGTCCCTCGCCTCCGACGGCCCCGAGCTCGACGAATGGCAGCGGCTGTTCCTGTTCACCCGCGCCGACACCATCTACGGCGGCTCCGACGAAATCGAACGCACCATCATCGCCGAGCGCGTCCTCGGCCTGCCCCGGGAGGCCCGCCCGTGATCCCCCAATACCCACCCGGCCACGACCTGCTGCAGGGGAAGATCGTGGTGGTCACCGCCGCGGCGGGCACCGGGATCGGCTCCGCGGTGGCGAAACGCTGCCTGGAAGAAGGCGCGCACGTCGTCATCAGCGACTGGCACGAACGCCGCCTCGCCGAAAAGGCGGCCGAGCTGGCCGAACTGGGCAAGGTCCACGCCATCACCTGTGACGTCACCCGCGAAGACCACGTCCAAGCCCTCGTCGACGGCGCGGTGGACCACTTCGGACGACTGGACGTCATGGTCAACAACGCGGGCCTCGGCGGCACGAAGTCGGTCCTGGACATGACCGACGAGGAGTGGTCGAAGGTCCTCGACATCACCCTCACCGGCACGTTCCGCTGCACCCGCGCGGCTCTCAAGCAGTTCGTCGCCCAAGGCGGCGGCGGGGTGATCGTCAACAACGCCTCGGTGATCGGCTGGCGCGCCCAAGCCGGCCAAGCCCACTACGCCGCCGCCAAAGCCGGCGTCATGGCCCTGACCCGGTGCTCGGCCCTCGACGCCGCCGAACACGGCGTCCGGATCAACGCCGTCGCCCCCAGCCTCGCCATGCACCCCTTCCTCGCCAAGGTCACCAGCGACGAACTCCTCGAAGACCTCACCAAGCGGGAAGCCTTCGGCCGCGCGGCCGAACCGTGGGAGGTCGCCAACGTCATGGTCTTCCTCGCCAGCGACTACGCGAGCTACCTCACCGGCGAAGTCGTCTCCGTCAGCAGCCAGCACCCCTAGGAGCCCCCGTGCCCGAAGCCTTCCTCCTCGACGCGGTCCGCACCCCCGTCGGCCGGCGCGGCGGCGCACTGTCCGGGTGGCACCCGGCCGACCTCGGCGCGCACGTCATCAAGGCCGCCGTCGAGCGCGCCGGCGTCGACCCGGACCTGGTCGACGACGTCATCCTCGGCTGCACAGACACCCTCGGCCCGCAGTCGGGCAACATCGCGCGCACCGCGTGGCTCGCCGCCGGCTACCCGGACCACGTGCCCGGGGTGACGATCGACCGGCAGTGCGGGTCGAGCCAGCAGGCCGTGCACTTCGCCGCGCAGGCCGTCATGTCGGGCACGCAGGACCTGGTGCTGGCCGGGGGCGTGCAGAACATGAGCCGCATCCCGATCAGCGCGGCGATGCTGGCCGGGCGCGAATACGGCTTCGACGACCCGTTCTCCGGCTCGAAGGGCTGGCAGGAGCGCTACGGCAGTGCCGAGGTCTCGCAGTTCCGCAGTGCCGACATGATCGCCGAGCACTGGGACATCAGCCGCGCGGCCATGGAGGAATACGCGCTGCGCAGCCACCGGCGAGCGCTGGCCGCGATCGACGAAGGCCGGTTCGACGCCGAGATCGCCCCGGTCGACGACTTCCGCCACGACGAGGGCCCGCGCCGGGACACGTCACTGGAGCGGATGCGCGGCTTGAAACCGCTGAGCGAGGGTTCACGGCTGACGGCGGCGGTGGCCAGCCAGATCTCCGACGGTGCGAGCGCGGCCATCCTGGCGTCGGAGACGTTCGTCAAGGAGCACGGCCTGACGCCGCGGGCCCGCATCCACCACCTGTCGGTGCGCGCCGCGGACCCGGTGTGGATGCTGACCGGCCCGATCCCGGCGACCGCGCACGCGCTGCGCAACGCCGGGCTGAAGATCGAGGACATCGACCTGTTCGAGGTCAACGAAGCTTTCGCGAGCGTCGTCCTGGCCTGGCTGGACGAAACCGGCGCGGACCCCGGCCGGGTCAACGTGAACGGGGGCGGGATCGCCCTCGGCCACCCGATCGGGGCCACCGGCACCAAGCTCCTCGCCACGCTCCTGCACGAGCTGGAGCGCCGCGGCGGGCGTTACGGCCTGCAGACGATGTGCGAAGGCGGCGGCACCGCCAACGTCACCATCATCGAACGGCTCTGAAGCGATCGCAGTGAATGACTCATTCCTGGCATCAGAGGTCAGGAATGAGTCATTCACTGCATCGCGGGCCGGTCAGCCGAGGGCGCGCAGCTTCGGCAGGACGTCCTCGGAGAACTGGGTCAGGAAGCGTTCCTGGTCGTGGCCCGGGCCGTGGAACACGAGGTGGTTGAGGCCCGCGTCGAGGTACGGCTTGATCTGCGCCACGGCCTCGTCCGGGTCCGACGCCACGATCCACCGCTTGGCGACCTGGTCGATCGGCAGCTCGTCGGCCAGCCGTTCCATCTCTTCGGCGGAGGAAACGCTGTGCTTCTGCTCCGCCGACAGCGAAAGCGGCGCCCAGAACCGGGTGTTCTCCAGCGCCTTCTCGTGGTCGCGGTCGTAGGACAGCTTGATCTCGATCGTCCGGTCGACGTCCTCGACGGTCTTTTCGGCCGCCTCCGCGCCTTCCTTGACCGCCGGCATCAGCTTGTCGGTGTAGAGCTCCATGCCCTTGCCGGACGTGCAGATGAACCCGTCCCCCGCCCGGCCCGCGTACTTGGCCACCACCGGGCCGCCGGCGGCGATGTACACCGGCACCGGCTGCTCCGGCCGGTCGTAGATCTTGGCGTCCACCAGCTCGTAGTAGTCACCCTTGAAGTTGACGTTGTCGCTGGTCCACAGCTCCCGGATCAGCTTGATCGACTCGCGCAGCCGGGCGAAGCGCTCCTTGAACTCCGGCCACTCCCGCCCCGAGACCGCGATCTCGTTCAGCGCCTCGCCGGACCCGACACCGAGGATGACACGGCCGTTCGACAGCAGCGACATCGTCGCGAACGCCTGGGCGATCACCGCCGGGTTGTACCGGAACGTCGGGGTCAGCACGCTGGTGCCGATCTGCACCCGCTTCGTCCGCTCGGCCACCGCCGGCATCCAGGCCAGCGCCCACGGAGCGTGGCCGCCTTCGTGCCGCCACGGCAGGAAGTGGTCGGACACCCACACCGAATCAAGACCGACCTCTTCGGCGCGGACGGCGTACTCGACCAGGTCCCGCGGCCCGAACTGCTCCGCCGATGCCTTGTATCCGACCTTCAACACCGCTGTCTCATCCTCCCGTTTGCCGGCCGAGCCGCCGCAGGATCTCACCTGCCTCGGCCACTGCGCCGTCGACGATTTGCGCCACCGTGGGCAGGTCGTGGAGCATGCCCACCACCTGTCCCGACGCTAGCACTCCCGCGTCCGTCCGGCCTTCGACCAGCCCCGCCCGCAGCAGCATCGGGGTGTTGGCCGCCATGACCAGCTGGCTCCACGTCAGATCGTTGCCGTGCTTCATCGCGAAGCCTTCTTTGACCATGGCAACCGGGGACAGTCCGGTGATATTCCGGAACCGCAGCGCGTTGCGGGCGGCTTGCGCCAGGCCGCGGATCCGGCCGGTGCGTTCGAGCTTCTCGACGAGATCGGTGCGCAGCACGCGGTGCGGGAGGCCGTCGACACGCTTGGTGACGACCGTCCCGGTGAGCCCCTGCTCGAGGTAGAGGCGCTTGACTTCGTCGGGGACCGTGCTCTCCTTGCTCAGCAGGAACCGGGTGCCCATCGCGACGCCGGCCGCGCCGTAGGCCAGCGCGGCGGCGAGCCCGCGGCCGTCGAAGAAGCCGCCGGCGGCGACGACCGGGATGTCGACGGTGTCCAGAACCGAAGGCAGCAGCAGGGTGGTGGCCACGCCCCCGGTGTGCCCGCCGCCTTCGCCGCCCTGGACGATGACGGCGTCGGCGCCCCAGGCGGCGACCTTCTCGGCGTGCCGCGCGGCGCCGACCGACGGGATGACGACGATCCCGTGGTCCCGCAGTTTCGCGATCATCTCCTTCCGCGGGGCGAGCGCGAACGACGCGACCTTCACGCCTTCGCGGATCAGCAGGTCGATGCGCGCGCCGGCGTCGGCCGAGTCGGCGCGGAGGTTCACGCCGAACGGCTTCTCCGTCCGCTTCTTGACTTCGGCGACGGCCGCTTCCAGCTCGGCGAACGTCATCGTGGCGGACGCGAGGATGCCGAGGGCCCCGGCTTCCGCGGTGGCCGAGACCAGCCGCGGCCCGGCGACCCAGCCCATCCCGGTCTGCACGACCGGGTGCTCGACCCCCACCAGCCGGGTCAGGGCCGTCTTCACGCCGGAACTTCCTTGTCCCGCAGGCTCTTCGGGTCCAGGACCTCGCGGATCAGCCGCAGCTCCTCCGCGGTGGGTTCCCGGCTCTTCTCCACTGTGGACAGATCGACCGCGAAGGCGGTCGCGGCGGTGACCTCGTCACGGGTGACGCCGGGGTGCAGCGACACCGCCCGCATGGCGTGGTCCGGGCCGCCGAAGTCGAACACACCCAGGTTCGAGACGACCCGGTGGACGTCGTGGTACTTCTGCGCCGACGGGCCCGCCTTGGCCGCGTTGTCGTATCCGACCCCCGAAACGACGTCGACCGCATCCACGAACACGCGGCTGGAATGCCGGGGCACCCAGTAGCTCGTCCGGTGGTTGAGGGTGTTGCCCGGGGCGCCCCGGACACCCAGGAGCTGCTTCTTCGGCCGGGCGTGGTCGCCGATGGCGGAGATGTTCTGGTTGCCGTACCGGTCGATCTGGTTGGCCCCCATCACGACGTGCCGTCGCCCGTGCGGGACGATCGTGTCCAGCATCTTGCGGAACGGCTGCCAGCCCTCGACGACCCCGTCGGTCGTCATCAGGTAGGCCTCGCCGTCGGACATCAGCAGGTCCGGCTCGAACGTCAGCCGCGCGAGCTTCGCGCCCAGCTGCGGGATCAGGCCCATCGGGCTGGCCACGATCTCGCCGTCGCCGCGGAACAGCTCGGCCACCGCCACCACGGCGATTTCGGCCCGGGTCGCGCTCATGCCGCCTCCGCCTCGAACTTGTCCACTTCGGACAGGTACTGCCGGTCGTCACCGGAGAGGAACCGATCCACGAAGCCGGGCCACGCGTCCAGGTCCTTGGCGCAGGCGGCGTAGTGCCGCTGGAACCGCTCGTCCCGCCCGTAGTCCGGCACCGCCGTGGTGAAGTGCGCGCCGCGTGGTGCCTCCACGACGCCGTCGACGGCACCACGGGTGAGCAGCAGCGACTGCACCGGCCCACCCGCGGTCAGCTCGGCCGTCTCGACGACTTTTTCGACCGACACGAAACATCTTTCCGCGGCCAGGCCGAACAACTCGTCGAAGTACGGGTCGGGCCCGAGGTACTGGGCGTTGCCGCGGGCGTCCGCGCGGTTGAGGTGCACCAGCGCCACGTCCAGGTGCTGCGCCGGCACCGCGACGAGTTCCTCGCCGTCGTCGTACGGCGAGCGCACGGTGCGCAGGTGCGGGTTGGCGCGCATGACTTCGGAGCCGAGCCCGGCGCGGGTCGGCAGGAACGGCAACCGCTGCATCGCCGCCGACAGCGCCGTGCCGAACATGCCCTCGTCGTACTCGGTGACCTCGATCGCGCCGGTCTCGCGGGCGCGGCCGAACCACGGGTCGTACGGGATCGAATCCAGGGTGACGAACCCGAACACGACCCGCTTCACCTTGCCCGCCGCACAGAGCAGGCCGACGTCCGGGCCGCCGTAGGAGACGACGGTCAGGTCCTTGACCGGGGTGCGCAGGATCGCCCGGACCAGTGCCATCGGCTTGCGCCGGGAACCCCAGCCGCCGATCCCGATCGTCATGCCGTCCTTCAGCTCGGCCGCCACGTCGTCGGCGGTCGTGCGTTTATCGGCCATTCAAGAACTCCTCGCGGGCTTCGTCGGACGCGCCGAGCAGGTTCAGCTCGAAGGTGAAGCCCTGCTCGAAGCGGTAGCTGCGGTGCACCTGCTGGGTGTCGATGCCGTTCAAGGCCTCTTTCGCCGCCCGGATCACCCGCGGGTCCTTCTTCGCGATGTCCCGGGCGACTTCGAGGGCCGCCTCGTCGAGGTCCGCGCGCGGCACGACCCGGTAGACCGAACCGTGGGTGTGCAGCTCGGCGGCGGTGATCTTGCGGGCGGTGAAGTACAGCGTGCGCATCAGGTGCTGCGGAACGAGCCGCGCCAAGTGCGTGGCCGCGCCCAGCGCCCCCCGTTCCACCTCGGGCACGCCGAACGTGGCGTCTTCGGAAGCGATGATCACGTCGGCGTTGCCGACCAGCCCGATGCCGCCGCCGAGGCAGAAGCCGTGCACCGCCGCGATCACCGGTACCGCGCAGTCGTAGACCGCGCCGAAAGCCGCGTAGCACCCACGGTTCGCGCCGACCAGGGCGTCGTATCCGGCGCTGCGCTGGATCTCCTTGATGTCCACGCCCGCGTTGAACCCCCGGCCTTCCGCGCGGAGGATCACGACGTGCACGTCGGGGTCCCGGCCCGCCTGCGTGACCGCGTCGGCGAGGTCGAACCAGGCCTGCACGGGCAGCGCGTTCACCGGCGGGAAGTCGACCGTGACGACTTCGACGTGGCCGTCGCGCTTGGTCAGGATCCCCATCAGCTCGCTCCGTAGACGGGTTCGGGCTCGGGCGCGCGCTCGAGCAGGTCCCGCACCACCGCGCCGAGTTCCGCCGGGTGCCACCGCTCGCCCTTGTAGACGGCCGGACCGTGCCGCCAGCCCTGCGCCAGGGCGACCTTGCCGCCCTCGACTTCGAAGACCCGGCCGGTGACGTGCCCGGACTCCGCGCTGCCCAGCCACACGACCAGCGGCGAGACGTTCTCCGGCGCCATCGCGTCGAAGCCGGTGTCCGGACGCGCCATCGACGCGAACACCGCCTCGGTCATCCGGGTCCGCGCGGCCGGCGCGATCGCGTTGACGGTGACGCCGTAGCGGGCGAGTTCCGCGGCCGCCACCACGGTCAGCCCCGCGATCCCCGCCTTCGCCGCCGAGTAGTTGCCCTGGCCGACACTGCCCAGCAACCCGGCCCCCGAACTGGTGTTGATCACCCGGGCCTGCGGCACGCGGCCGGCCTTGGCTTCCGCACGCCAATGTTCCGCAGCGTGCCGCAAGGGCGCGAAATGCCCCTTCAGGTGCACCCGCACCACCGCGTCCCACTCGTCTTCGCCGAGGTTGACCAGCATCCGGTCCCGGAGGAACCCCGCGTTGTTCACCAGCACGTCCAAGCGGCCGAAGTTCTCCAGCGCCGTGCCGATCAGCTCGCGGGCCCCGGCCCAGTCGGCGACATCGGAGGTGTCGGCCACCGCCTTCCCGCCGAGGTCCTCGATCTCGGCGACGACCCCGGCGGCCACGTCCCCGTCCACGTCGTTCACCACCACCGGCGCGCCCTCGGCCGCGAACGCCAGTGCGTGCGCCCGTCCGATGCCGCGGCCGGCGCCGGTCACCACGACCACGCGGTCCTGGCACAACCCGCTCACGAATCCTCCCGATGGTTGACGTCGGCCGCGGCGAGGAACGCCGGGACCTCACCTCCGCCGTGCACGCGCAGGGTCGCGCCGGAAACGTAGGAAGCCAGGCCGGAGGCGAGGAACGCGGCGCAGTGCCCGACTTCGGCCGGCTCGGCGAGCCGGCCGAGCGGGACGGTCTTCCCGACCGCCTCGACCGCCGCCTCGCTGCCGTAGTGCAGGTGCGCCTGCTCGGTCCGCACCATCCCGACGTCGAGGGCGTTCACGCGCACCTTCGGCGCCCACTCGACCGCCAGGCTCGCGGTCAGGTTGTCCAGCCCGGCCTTCGCGGCGCCGTAGGCGGCCGTTCCGGGTGACGGCCGGGTGCCGCTCACGCTGGAGATCATCACGATGGCGCCGCCGGAGTCCTGGCGCTGCATCACCGCGTTGGCGTGCTGCGCGACCAGCAGCGGGGCCAGCAGGTTCAGCTGCACGATCTTCTCGTGCAGCCTCGGCGACGCTTCCGCAGCCGACACGAACGGCGCCCCGCCGGCGTTGTTCACCACCGCGTCCAGGCGCCCGTGCCGCTCGACGATCCCCTCGACCAAGGCGGCCACCTGCGTCTCGTCGCGGACATCGCACGCGGCGAACTCCGCCTCGGTGGGTGCCTCCCGCCGGGCGCAGACCACGACCCGGGCCCCGTGGGCGAGGAACACGTCGGCGATCCCCCGGCCCACGCCGCGGACGCCCCCGGTGACCAGCACCACCGTCCCGGCCAGGCCCAGCTCCGTCTTCACCGGCCCACCACCTTCCGCCCCCAAAACTAGAACATGTTCTCGCTGGGGACAAGGTGGAGAGCCGAGCCGGGAAGCCTGCTATTCGTCGGGAGAGGAGAACTCGTTCCGGGTGACCCGCAGGCCCGACGCGCGCAACGCGGCCTGCATGGCGAACCGCGCGTCGGGGTCGTCGAGGCGATCCCCGAAGGCCTGCTTGAGCTGCCGCACGCGGTAGCGGACCGTCTGCGGGTGCACCGAAAGGTCGACCGCGATCTTCTCGGAGTTGCCGCCGTTCTGCAGCCAGGACAGCAGGGTCTCGCCCAGCCGGCGGCGCGTCCGCTCCGGGAACTGCCCGAGCGGGGCCAGTTCCTGCCGGGCGACCTGCTCGGCCAGCGGCGAGTCCGACAGCAGCCACAGGTCCGTCAGGTGGTCGGTGCACCAGGTCACCGGCGTGTCCGGGAGCGCGCCGTCGGCCACCAGCCGCAGCGCGGTGCGCGCCCAGCGCAGGGAATGCGCCGCCGCGCCGAGGTCCGTCGGCGGCCCGACCGCGACGCGGGTGCCGAGCCGCGTCAGGGTCCGTGCGTCCACCGGGGCGGGCACCAGCAGGTACGGCTGCGGGGAGTCGAGGTCGGCGAGGACGTCGGAGCCCCACGAGGTGCTCACCGTCGTTTCGGCGGCCACCGCCGCCACCTCGCGCGGGACCGGCCAGCCCGCCGCCGCCGCGAGTTCGGCGAGGACCGCGTCGGGGATGGTGCCCGGGCCGGTCAGCAGCCGCAGCAGCCGCCGGCGCAGGCCCGCCCGGGTGCCCTCGAGCTCCGCCCACGCTTCGCGGTGGCCCCGGCTCGACATCCGGGCGAGCTCGTCGGCGTAGCCGAACAGCATCTCGGCCAGCTGCGCCATGATCGCGGAGGACAGCCGGTGCCGCCGGCCCAGCCGCATGATCCAGCGCCAGCCGACCCGGGTGCCCACGCGGTAGGCCGCCTGCAGGTCGTCGAGGGTGCGGCCCTCGCGCGCCTCGCCCGCGCCGAGCCGGCGGCACGTCTCGTACAGCCGCTCGCGCGAGGCCAGCGGATCCTCGACGAGGTCCACGAAGAGCGCGACAGCGCACTCGACGCCGTGCCGGGTCTTGCGGCCGTAGGTCCCGTCGCCCGGCCGGGCGTAGATGGGGACCGCCCGCAGGACCTCCCGGACGATTCCGTCCACCAGCGCCGGAAGGGCCGGACGCATCAACGCGGCGAGCTCTTTCCTCCGGACAAGTTCGTCGCCGGCGTCCCGGGGAGCCGGGACGGGTTGCCGAGCACTGTCGCGGGACACCAGGGTTCCTCCACCGGGGGACGGCGATCGCAACTCTTTCGGGGGTCCGGGTGGCGGACCCCCGGCCCGGGGCGAAGCCCCGGATATCACGGAGCGTGCTTTACCGGACAGTAAAGCAAGGAGTCCGTACAGTACACCTCCATGAGCCGGCAGAGTCCTCCTGATCGATCCAGCGCTCGCCG
Organism: Amycolatopsis mediterranei; assembly: GCF_026017845.1. Lineage (NCBI taxonomy): Bacteria > Bacillati > Actinomycetota > Actinomycetes > Pseudonocardiales > Pseudonocardiaceae > Amycolatopsis > Amycolatopsis mediterranei. The sequence goes on along the minus strand of NZ_CP100416.1, from coordinate 8,104,082 downwards.
CAGCCCGGCCGCCCGCCCCACCGACGACGAGCTGCTGGACGCCGCCCGCGCGGTGTTCGCCGAGCGGGGGTACGCCCAGGCCACCATGGGGCTGATCGCGGACCGCGCCGACTCCACCAAGCCCACCCTCTACGCGCATTTCGGCGACAAAGCGGCCCTGTTCCGCACCACCGTCCGGCGCGAGGTCGCCGCGCTGCGGGCCTGGGTGGTCAGCGCGTACGAAACGGCGAACACGCGCCCCCTGGAGGAGCGGGTCCGGCTGTCGGTGATGGCCATGTTCTCCTACGCCGGCGCCCACCCCGAGAGCTTCCGGCTGCTGTTCGACTCGGCCGTCGACGAGATGTCGAACGAGCGCCGTGAGCTGGCCGGCTCGATCGCCACCCACGTGGTCGGCCAGGTCCGGGACCACCTGCTCGCCCACGGGCGCCCGGTCGGCCCGGGCGCGGACCTGCTCGGGGAGATGATGGTGGGCTTGGTAGGGCGGGCCGCGATGCACGTCTCCCACTCCCCCGGGCTCGACCCGATCGCCGCCGGCGAGCTGGCCACCGGCTTCGTGATGGCCGCGCTGCGCGGGCTGGATCCCGCGCTGCTGGAGCGCCTCGACCATCTTTCGGGGGGTCCGGGTGGCGGAGCCCCCGGCCCGGGGCGAGGCCCCGGATGTCACAGCCCGTACCCGGCCGGGCAGTGCGCCACCTGAGCGTCCACACCGGACTGTTTGTCACCGGCTGAACAATTCCCGGCGCGCCGGGAATTCGCCTCTTGCCGGGTTCGGCAACCGCTGCGACGCTGCGATCACCGCAAGCGACGCACGTATTTCCGCCCCCACGGAAAGCGCTTGCCGACCCCTTTTCCCACAACGAGGTGTGATCAGCCATGATTCGCGTCCCCCAGAAACGCCTGCTTTCCGCCGCCGCCGCGGTGGGCTTCGCCGTCGCCGGGCTCACCGTGGCCGCCGCGCCGGTCGCTTCGGCCGCGCCGTGCTCCGACATCGACGTCCCGGTGGCCCGCGGCACGGGCGAACCCGGCACGCTGGGTCTCATCGTCGGCGACCCGGTCTTCTCTGCCGTGCAGAACCGGCTGCGCCCGCGGTCGGTGAGCGGCTACCGCGTCGACTACCCGGCCGACCTCGGCGAACCGGCGTCGGTGCAGCGCGGCAACACCGACCTGGTCAACCACGTGCGGTCGCAGGCCGCGGCCTGCCCGTCCCAGCGGTTCGTCCTCGTCGGCTACTCCCAGGGCGCCAACGTCGTCGACAACTCGATCGGGATCAGCAGCGACGGCGCCATCGTCGGCGGCCCGATCGTCGCGACCATCCCCCGCGGACCTGGCGCCCCGGATCGCGGCCATCGTGCTGTTCGGCAACCCGATCCGCGCGATCGGCCGTTCGGTGACCGGCACCTACCAGAGCCGCACCAAGGACTACTGCGCCCTCGGCGACCCGATCTGCCAGTTCGGCGGCACGAACATCCTGGCCCACCTCAGCTACGGCAACCAGGCCGATGACGCGGCCGGGTTCGTCGCGGGCAAGGTCTGATCCCGGCCCGGTGCAGTGAATGACTCATTCCTGGCGTCGGACGTCAGGAATGAGTCATTCACTGCGTCCGGATCAGCAGTTCGCAGGCGCGGTTTCGCCGTTGAACCGCTTCACGATCCACTGGTGCGCATCCGCGTTGCCGGCCAGGATTCCGGTGGCGTGCTCGGCGACGTAGGTGGTCCACTGCTCCCGCACCCCGGCCGCGCAGTACGCCCGGTGCAGCGTTTCCGCCTGCGGGGTGTTGACGATCTCGTCGGTGCTCGCGTGGTACTGGAACACCGGCACCCGCGGCGGGTGGGCGCCCAGCTTGTTCTGCGCCAGCCGCGCCTGCCACTGCGGCGTCGCCAGCGGATTCGACGTAGTGAAATCACTGATCTTCTTGAAGGAGTAGTTCAGCAGCAGTTCCGCCGTGCACGCGTTCTTCTTCGCGTCGCCCAGCTGCTGACGACCGGTGTCGTTGAGGAACGAATCGAGCCTCAGGTCCGGGTACGCGGCGTCGAGCCCGACCGCGGCGAAGGCCAGGAACCCGAAGCCGAGGTAGCCGTCGAGACCCTTGGCGACCTCGGTCAAGTCGGCCGGCACGCCACCCGCGACGACGCCGACGGCGTTCAGCTCGGGTGCGTACGTGGGCTGCTTCTCCCCGGCCCACATCGATCCACCGCCGCCCTGCGAGTACACCCTGGAAGATCACCTTGGCGCCCCGGGAAAGCCGGGTGGCCGGCAGGTCCTGCGCCGCCCGCACCGAGTCGATCACCGCGGGGCCTATGGACTGCCCGGTGATGTAAGTGGGCACGGTCGTCGGCGAATAGCCCTCGTAGTCGGTCACCGCGACCGCGTAGCCGCTGGAGAGCGAGTCGTTGATGGCGGGCTGGTCGTACAGCGTGCCGCGTTCCATCGCCTTGGACGCCGTGCACTTGAACGCCGGCCCCTGCGTGCCGACCGCGTAGCCGACGATCGGCGCCTTGGCCGGATCCACGCCCTTCGGCACGAGGATCGTCCCGGTGACCGCGTTCCGGTTCCCCAGCGCGTTGGTCGAGAGGTACATGACCTGCCAGGCGTCGGCGTTGAGCGCGTTCAGCAGCGGCACCGCCGGCCGCCACCGGACGACGTCACCCGGTTGCCCGGCCGGCAGCGGCGAGGGCGGGGTGTAGAAGGAGTCGTCGAACGGCCCGGGCAGCAGCGGCGCCGCACCGGCGGGCGGGCTCGCGGCCGCGACGCCCAGCGCCACCAGGCAGCAGGTCAGGAGCGCCGAAAGCACGGCGCGACATCGAGCATGCTTCACCACAACCTCCATCGGGGAAAGGGAAAACGCTCAGGCCGGCAGGCCCAGCGCGCCGGCCAGGACCGGCCAGGACTGGTGCAGGGCCCGCTGCCAGTACGGCCAGCTGTGGGTCCCGGGCCCGTAGTAGTCGACGGTCGCCGGGATGCCGGCGGACTTCAGGCGGTCGGTGAAGCTGCGCGACGACATCTCCGCCGTCGACTCCAGGAAGTCCGCCTGCCCCGGCGGATCGAGCGGCCCGGTCTGCCCGTTGCCGCAGGAGACGTAGAGCGCGGTGCCGCGCAGCTGGTCGACGTGGTCGTACGGGTTGTTCGCCGACCAGAGCACCGGATTGCCGAACGCATCGCCCCAGAGGTTGAGGTAGCTGTAGAACCCGGCGCGCGCCAGGATGCCGATGATCCAGACCGGCAGCCCCGGGTAGAGCGTGTTCGGCACCCCGCTGTAGGACGCGGCCGCGCCGAACATCCCCGGGTGCTTGAACGCGTACGCCAGCGCGCCGTACCCGCCGATCGACAGCCCGGCGACCGCGCGGCGCGTGCCGCCGCGGTAGCCGCGTTCGACGATCTGGCGCACTTCGGCGGTGTGGAAGGTGTCCCAGTCAGGCGTGTTCCAGAGGCCGAAGTTCCACCACTTCGTGTACATCCCCGCCGCCCCGTCCGTGGGCATCACGACCAGGGCGTCCTTGGCCGCGGTGAACGCCTTGACGTCGGTGAACTGGTCCCACGAGCGGTAGTCGACCGGTTCGCAGCAGCCGTGCAGCAGGTACAGCACGGGCCAGGTCCGGGTGGGCTGCGCGGCCCAGCCGGTCGGCACGATCAGCCGCACCATCCCGGTGGTGCCCAGGGCCGGCGAGCTGATCTGCAGGTCGACGGTCCGGGCGTCCACCCAGGTCTCCTGGACGACTTTCGCGCCGTCGTCGGCCACGGCCGGGCTCGCCTGGGCGGGCGCCACGCCGGCACCGGCGAGCAGGAGGACGACGGACAGCGCCAGCAAGGCGATCCGTTTCATGAGGACTCCTCAGAGGGGGATGTTCCCGTGTTTCCGGGCCGGCAGGCTCTGGCGTTTGGTGCGCAGCATCCGCAGGGCCCGCGCCACCTGGAGGCGGGTCTGCGACGGCGCGACGACTTGATCGACGTAACCGCGTTCGGCGGCCAGGTACGGGCCGCCGTGGCGTTTGCGGTACTCGTCGGTGAGCCGCCGGCGGGCCGGCTCGCGTTCTTCCGGCGGCAGGGCGGCCAGCTCGCGCCGGTAGAGCACCCGTACCGCGCCTTCGGCGCCCATCACCGCGATCTCCGCGGTGGGCCAGGCCAGCACGACGTCGGCGCCGAGGTGCTTCGAGCCCATCACCGCGTAGCCGCCGCCGTAGGCCTTGCGGACCACCACCGTCACCTTCGGCACGGTCGCCTCGGAATAGGCGTAGATCAACTTGGCCCCGCGGCGGATGATCCCGCCGCGTTCCTGCTCGGTGCCCGGCAGGTAGCCGGGCACGTCGGCCAGGGTGAGCAGCGGGATCGAGAACGCGTCGCAGAAGCGCACGAACCGCGCGGCCTTCTCCGACGCGTCGATGTCGAGCACGCCGGCCTGGTGCCGCGGCTGGTTCGCCACGACGCCGACCGTGTGGCCCTGCACCCGCGCGAAGGCGCAGATCATGTTGGGCGCGAAAGCGCTGTGCACCTCGGTGAACTCGCCGTCGTCGACCAGCCGGACGAGCAGCTCGGCCATGTCGTAGGTCTCGTGCGGCGAATCGGGCACCAGCCGGTCGAGCTCGAGGTCGGCGGCGGTGATGCCGGGGCTGGTCTCGTCGGCGTACGCGGGCCCGGGGTCGAGGTTGTTCGCGGGCAGGTAGCCGAGCAGCGTCTGCACCCAGTCGACGGCGTCCTGCTCGTCGGCGGCGCGGTGGTGGGCGTTGCCGGCGACCTCGCTCTGCACGGCCGCCCCGCCGAGTTCCTGCGCGGTGACGCGCTCGCCGGTGACGGCGTGCACGACGTCCGGGCCGGTGACGAACATGTGCGAGGTGTCGTCGACCATCACGGTGAAGTCGGTGATGGCCGGCGCGTAGACCGCCCCGCCGGCGCACGGGCCCATGATCATCGAGATCTGCGGGACGACCCCGGACGCGTGGGCGTTGCGGCGGCCGAGTTCGGCGTAGTACGCCAGGGAGACGACGCCTTCCTGGATCCGGGCGCCGCCGGAGTCGTTGATCCCGACGACCGGGCAGCCGATGGTCATGGCCAGGTCCATCAGCTTGAGGACCTTTTCGCCGGAGACCTCGCCGAGGCTGCCGCCGAAGACGCTGAAATCCTGGGAGAACACGCAGATCTGCCGCCCGTCGACGGTGCCGTGCCCGGTGACGACGCCGTCGCCCCACGGCCGGTTCGCGTCCATCCCGAACTCCGCGCACCGGTGCCGCGCGAACTGGTCGACCTCCACGAAGGACCCGGGGTCCAGCAGCAGCGCGATCCGTTCGCGCGCGGTCAGCTTTCCCTTGGCGTGCTGCCGGTCGACGGCCCGCTTTTCGGCGATCCGCACGGCTTCGTCCTGCCGGGCGGCCAGATCGGCGATCCGGAAGGCGGTGGTCGGGGTCAGCTCGTCCATCACCGCACCACCGCCCCGAGCCGCTCGGCCAGCACCGCCACGTGCGGCGGATCGATCATCGACACGTGGTCGCCGGGAACCCGCACGACTTCGAGGGCGCCGCAGTGGGTGTCCCAGCCGAGGGCGTCGTCGGTGCGCAGGTACCGCGGGTCCAGCGCCGTGGTGAGCGGGTGCGGGTCCTGGGCGCGCAGCAGGACCACCCGGCCGTCGTAGCTTCCCGGCGTGTACCGCTCGGCGACGCGCGCGTCCACATAGGACTCGTACTGGTGCTTGAGGACGCCGGCGCCCATGTCCGGCACCTGCTCGGCCAGCTTGGCCATGACCCAGTGGATCTGGGCGTCTTCGTCCAGCTTCACCAGTTCCTCGCGGGGCACTTCGAAGGGCACGCCGTAGGTCTGCGAGATGTGGCCGGCGAACCGGTCGAAGCGGTCCAGCAGTTCGTCGGCCGGGGTGCCGGTGGTGGGCAGCGGCAGGATGGTGTCGATCAGGAAGACGAGTTCGGCGCTTTTCAGCTGTCGCGCGGTCTCATAGGCCAGGCAGCCGCCGAACGACCAGCCGCCCAGCCGGTAGGGGCCGGTGGGCTGGATGTCGCGGATCAGCTCGGCGTACCGGGCCGCCTTGCCTTCGACGGTGTGCTCGTCGTCGAGGCGTTCGAACCCGTGCACCGGGAGGCCTTCGGGCAGCAGCCGGGCGAGTTCGCGGTAGACGCTCGCGGTGCCGCCGGCCGGGTGGAAGAGGAAGACGGGCGGCCCGCCGACGCCATCGCGCAGCAGCCGCACGGGGCCGCCACCGTGGCCTTCGAGCTCGGCCCGCAGCAGATCGGCCATCCCGGCCACGGTGGGAGTGGCGAAGAGCCGGTCGTGCCCGGGGACGGCGGTGAGGTGCTCGGCGAAGATCGCCCGCAGCCGCCGGGCCTGCGCTGGATCGCCGCCGAAGCGGTCGTGGACGCCGGGTTCGGCGCCGCCGAGGACGGTCCGCCAGTGCCGGGCCACCCACCGTTCGGCGGGATCCCGCGGCCCGGTGACGATCGGCTCGGGGAGATCCCGGGGATCGGCGCCTACCAGCGCAGCGGGCCCGGCGAGGTCCCGCGGACCGACATCCACCGGCGCAGCAGGCCTGGCGGGCTCACGCGGACCGGCATCCACCAGCGCAGCAGGCCCCGCGAAGTCCGCCAACCCAGCACCCACCGCCGCAGCGGGCCCGGCGAGGTCCCGTGGACCGGCTCCCGCCGGCGAAGCAGACCCAGCCAAGTCCGCCGACCCGGCACCCACCGGCGCACCAGGCCCGAAACCCGCCTCCTCGGCCAGGTGCCCGGCGAGCTCCGCCAAGCTGGCCCCCCGCAGCAGCAGCGGAATCGGCAACGGCAGCCCGAAGTCCCGTTCCACCGCGCCGCGCGCCCGCATCGCCGACAGTGAATCCAGCCCCAAGCGGGTGAGCGGCACCGTCCGGTCGATCTCCGGCAACCCCAGCAGGTCCGCGACCAATCCCGCCAAGTGCGAAGCGATCGCCGCGCGGGCCGCTTCCGGCGTCGCCGAACGCAGCGCTTCCAGACCGTCCCATGTGGACGATGCCGCCCGTGGCCCGAAGAGCGCGAAGAACGGCCGCTCCCCCAGCCGGGGGAAGAGCTCCAGCACGGTCCCCGGGTCCACCCGCGCCACCCCGGTCGCCGCGCGGTCGCGGGCCAGCAGGAAGTCCAGCGCTGACAACGCTTCCTCGGTCTCGAGCGGCTCGAGCACCGGGTTGGCCGAGCCGGCCGCCGCGCCCACCTCGCCCCACGCGCCCCAGCCGATCGTCGCTGCCGGGAGGCCGTGGGCCCGGCGCCACACGACCAGTGCGTCGGCCCACGCGTTCGCCGTCGCGTACGCGGCCTGGCCCGGCGATCCGAACAGCGCGGCCGCCGACGAGTACACCAGCCACCAGTCGAGGTCGTGCCCCGCCGTCGCTTCGTGCAGCCGCCACGCGCCCAGCGCCTTCGGCCGCCAAACGGCTTCGAGCGCGTCGGCGTCGAGGCTGATCGCGGCGCCGTCGGCCAGGACACCGGCGGCGTGCAGTACCCCGCGAAGCGGCACACCTCCTTCGACGGCCGCCGCGACCAGGCTCTCGGCCGTGCCCGGGGCGGCGATGTCACCCGGCACCACCCGGACGTCGACGCCCCGTCCACCGAGCCCGGGATCGGCGGCGTGCCGGCTGTTCAGCACCAGCCGTGTCGCACCGCGCGCGGCCAGCCACTTCGCCGCGGCCAGCCCCAGGCCGCCGAGGCCGCCGGTGACGATGTACGCGCCGTCGCGGACCGGCTCGCGCGCCGCGTCATCGAGGGTGGGGCGGATCAGGCGCCGCGTGTACCGCGTGCCGCCGCGCCAGGCGATTTCGTCGTCCGGGCCGTCCGCGCGGACCTCGTCCCGCACCCGGTCCGCTCCGCCGTCGACCTGGCTCACCCGCAGTTCGGGGTGCTCGAAGGCCAGCACGCGCACGAGCCCGCGCAGCGCCGCGGCCCCGGGTTCGCCCCGCTCGCCGGGCTCGACGGCGTGCGCTCCGGCGCTCACCAGCCACAACCTCGGCGCCACGGGCAATTCGGCCAGTTCGGCGACGACCCCGGCCAGCGTCTCGACCAGCCACGCCCCGCGCGCCGGATCCGGCTCGGCGGCCGCGCCGAGCATCGCGAGAACCGCGGCCGGCTCCCCGTCGCGCAGCAGTTTCGCCAGCTCGGGCCGGTCGCCGAGGCGGGCGGTCCGGACGTCTTCGCCCGCGAACCGCTCGCCGGCTTCGTCGTCGGACAGCACGATCCAGCGCCCTGGCCCGCGGGGGCGCCCCCCGTTTTCCACACTACCGGCCGGCACCGACAATTCCGGCGCGGTTGGAAGCGGTGCGGGCTGCCAGGCCGCCTCGAACAGCAGCCGCGCCATCGCCGCGTCGCGGTAGGGGCGGCAGTAGACGTCGCGGAATTCGACCAGGACGAGGTCGTCGGCGTCGACCAGCTGGACGCTGCCGAGCACGCCGTCGCCGGACTCCCGGAGAACGGCGTCCACCCGCACGCCTCGGCGCGGGTCGCCGGCGACCACCACCTCGCCCACGCTGAGCGGCAGGTAGAGGGCGTCCGCCTCGCCGACGGCCGCGGCCAGCGCGTGCAGGCATGCGTCGGCGAGCGCCGGGTGCAGCACGTACGCGGGGTGGTCGGCTTCCGGCTGCACGATGGACGCCGACGCGCGGCCGGGCGCGGCCGTCACCCGGCGCAGGCCGCGGAAGGCCGGGCCGTAGGACTGCCCCAGCTCGGCCAGCGCCCGGTAGACGTCGACCGGCTCTCCGGTCGTTTCCCCGAACGGCGCCGACGGTGTGCCGCTGGTGCCGATCCGCGCGGTGGCGTGCCGGACCCACCGCCCGGATCTCGTGTGGACACTCAGCTCGGTGCCGCGGAGCGTCGTGGTCACCTCGGTGTGGTCTCCGAGCGGCAGGACTTCCTGCAGTTCGAGGTCGTGGACGCGGCCACCCGGACCGGCGGCGGCGAGCGCGAGTTCCAGGAATCCGGTGGCCGGGAACACCGGGACGTCCCGGACGGTGTGGTCCGCCAGCCACGGCAGCGCGGCGGTGCCGGCGTCGCCTCGCCACAGGTGGCCGCCGCCGGGGTCTTCGATGTGCACGCCGAGCAGCGGATGCGCCCCGCCGGTGCGGACGGTCCGGCGCGGCCAGAAGCGTTCGTGCCGCCAGACCGGGCCGGGCAGCTCGACCGGCGGCGTCTGCGGCCGGGCGGCCAGCACGCCGGGATGACAGATTTTTCGGGGGTCCGGGTGGCGGAGCCCCCGGCTCGGAGCGAAGCTCCGATTGTCACCGCCGAGCACGTGCAGCCGGGCCAGGCTGGTCAGGAACGCCGTCCGCTCGTCGATCCGGCGGCTCGCCGAGGGCAGGCCGAGGCCGCCGGACTGCTCGATCGCGGCCAGCGCCACGGGGTGCGGCGCGATCTCGACGAAGACGGTGTGCCCATCGGCGGCGGCCGCCGCGAGCGCCTGGCTGAACCGCACGGGCCGGCGCAGGTTCGCCGCCCAGTACTCGACGTCGAACGCGGGCGGCTCGTCGTGCACGCTGCTGTAGCAGAGGATTTCGGGCGTGGCCGGGGTCAGCCCCGCCACCGCGGCGCGGAACGGGCCGAGCAGCGGCTCGACGGCTTCGGAGTGCCCGGCGCCCCCGACCGGCAGCCGTTTCGCGAGCCGGCCGAGGTGTTCGGCGTGCGCGACCACGGCCTCGACGCGGTCCTCTGCCCCGCTGATGGTGCACTGGGTCGGCGAGGCGTAGACCGCGATGGTGACATCGGGGAATTCCGCGAGCTCGGCCGGCGAGAGTTCGACGAGCGCCATCGCCCCGCCCCCGCGTTCGTCGAGTTCGGCGAGCAGCCGCGCCCGGGCGGCCATGACCCGCAGGCCACCGGCGACGTCGAGCGCCCCGGCCACGACAGCGGCGGCGACCTCCCCCATCGAATGCCCCAGCACGGCGGCAGGAACGACGTCGTGCGCCCGCCAGAGGACGGCCAGGGCAAGCTGCACCCCGAACAGGGCGAGCTGGGTCGCGGCGAGGTCGGGAAGCTCGTGTTCGAGGGCTTCGCGCAGGGAGAACCCGGCTTCGGCCCGGAAGACGGGATCGAGCGCCTCGATTTCGGCCCGGAAGGCGGGTTCGGACTGCAGCAGCAGGCGGCCCATGCCGGACCACTGCGAGCCATAGCCGGAGAAGACGAAGACGACCCCACTCCCACCCGAGCGCCCCAATGTGGCCTTGGTTGCGTTCAACGCACCCAATGTGGCCTTCGGTGCGTTGAACGCACCGAAGGCCACA